>JAFTHT010000057.1 GCA_017457285.1 Oscillospiraceae bacterium
AAGCGGAACAGGTTCCAGTAGCCGCAGTCAACAGCCTTCTTCATCTCGGCCTGGCAGTTGGTCATGCCGCCCTTGATGGAGTGCATCTCACAGGGAGCGTAGCCGATGATCAGGGAAGGACCGTTGTAGGCCTCGGCCTCGCAGATGGCCTTGATGGTCTGAGCCTGGTTGGCGCCCATAGCGATCTGAGCAACGTAAACATAGCCGTAGCTCATGGCGATCTCAGCCAGGGACTTCTTCTTGGTCTCCTTACCGGAGGCGGCGAACTGAGCCACCTGGCCGATGTTGGAAGCCTTGGAAGCCTGACCGCCGGTGTTGGAGTAGACCTCGGTATCAAAGACGAAGATGTTCACGTCCTTGTTGGAGGCCAGCACATGGTCAACGCCGCCGAAGCCGATATCGTAGGCCCAGCCGTCGCCGCCGAAGATCCACACGGACTTCTTGGACAGGTATTCCTTCTTGGACAGGATGTCAGCCACGGTGTCGCAGCAGACCTTGGCTTCCAGGTTGGCAATCAGAGCCTTGGTGGCAGCCTTGTTGGCCTCGCCGTCGTTGTAGGTGTCCAGCCAAGCCTGGCAAGCGGCCTTGCGCTCGTCGCAGACGGTGGTCTCCATGACCTTGCGGACCTTGTTCGCCAGGGACTCACGGATGACTGCCTGAGCGGTGTACATACCCAGACCATGCTCAGCGTTGTCCTCGAACAGGGAGTTGGCCCAGGCGGGACCGTGGCCGTTCTCGTTGACGCAGTAGGGGGAGGTAGCAGCGGGGCCGCCCCAGATGGAGGAACAGCCGGTGGCGTTGGAGATATACATCCGATCGCCGAACAGCTGGGTCACGAGGCGAGCGTAGCTGGTCTCGGCACAGCCGGCGCAGGAGCCGGAGAACTCCAACAGGGGCTTGCGGAACTGGGAGCCCTTGACGGTGTTGTCCTGCATTTCTTTCTTTTCGGAAACCTTGGAGACCATGTAGGTCCAGACATCCTGCTCAGGCAGCTCCTGCTCCTGGGGAACCATGGTGATGGCCTTGGTGGGGCAGACGCCGACACAGACGCCGCAGCCCATGCAGTCCAGGGGAGAAACGGCCATGGTGTACTTGTAGACACCCTTGCCCTTGCCGGCCTTCACGTCCACCAAGCGGGCACCGGCGGGAGCGGCAGCAGCCTCTTCAGCGGTCAGAGCGTAGGGACGGATGGTAGCATGGGGGCAGACATAAGCACAGTTGTTGCACTGAATGCACTTGGTCTCGTCCCAGTGGGGAACGGTAACGGCAACGCCGCGCTTCTCGTAAGCGGCAGCGCCCAGGGGGAACTGACCGTCGGCCAGGTCCTCGAAGGCGGAAACGGGCAGGCTGTAGCCGTCCATCTTGCCAACGGGGGTCAGGATGTTCTTGACAACGGCAACGGTATCGGCGGGGCCTTCCAGCTCCAGCTCGGTCTTGATGATCTCGGCATCCTTCCAGGAAGCGGGCACGTCAATCTTAACGTAAGCGGTGGCACCGGCGTCGATGGCGTTCCAGTTCTTCTCAACCACGTCCATGCCCTTCTTGGCGTAGGACTTCTCAGCGGCATCCTTCATATACTTGATGGCTTCCTCGCTGGGCATAACCTTAGCCAGGGAGAAGAAAGCGGACTGCAGGATGGTGTTGGTGCGCTTGCCCATGCCGACCTTGATGGCCAGGTCAATGGCGTTGATGGTGTACAGCTGGATGTTGTTCTCAGCAATGTAGCGCTTGGAAGCGGCATCCAGGTGATGCTCCAGCTCCTCCAGGCTCCACTGGCAGTTGATCAGGAACACGCCGCCGGGCTTAACGTCCTGAACGATCTTGAAGCCCTTGGTGATATAGGAGGGGTTGTGGCAGGCCACGAAGTCAGCCTTATTGATATAGTAGGGGGACTTGATGGCATTGTCGCCGAAGCGCAGGTGGGAAACGGTGACACCGCCGGTCTTCTTGGAGTCGTACTGGAAATAAGCCTGCACGTACTTGCCGGTGTGGTCGCCGATGATCTTAATGGAGTTCTTGTTGGCGCCAACGGTGCCGTCGCCGCCCAGACCCCAGAACTTGCACTCGATGGTGCCTTCGGCAGCGGTGTTGGGGGAGGCCTTCTCTTCCAGGCTCAGGTTGGTCACATCGTCAACGATGCCGATGGTGAACTCGTGCTTGGGAGCGTCCTTGGCCAGCTCTTCGTAGACGGCAAAGACGGAGGCGGGGTGGGTGTCCTTGGAGCCCAGACCGTAGCGGCCGCCGATGACGGTGATGTCACACTTGCCGGCCTTGGCCAGGGTCATGACCACATCCTGGTACAGGGGCTCACCCTGGGAGCCGGGCTCCTTGGTGCGGTCCAGAACAGCGATCTTCTTGGTGGTAGCGGGGATGGCGGCCAGCAGCTTCTCGGCGCACCAGGGACGGAACAGGCGGACCTTGATCAGGCCGACCTTCTCGCCGTGAGCGTTCAGGTAGTCGATGACTTCCTCAGCGACGTCGCAGAAGGAGCCCATGCAGACGATAACCCGGTCGGCATCGGCAGCGCCGTAGTAGTTGAACAGCTGATAGTCGGTGCCCAGCTTCTCGTTGACCTTGCCCATGTACTTTTCCACAATGGCGGGCAGAGCGGTGTAGTACTTGTTGCAGGCCTCACGGTGCTGGAAGAAGATATCGTCGTTCTCGTGGGAGCCGCGCATAGCGGGGCGCTCGGGGTTCAGGGAGTGCTTCCGGAAAGCCTCAACAGCCTCCATGTTGCACATTTCCTTCAGATCCTCGTAGTCCCAGATGGCGATCTTCTGAATCTCGTGAGAGGTACGGAAGCCGTCGAAGAAGTTGATGAAAGGAACGCGGCCTTCGATGGCAGCCAGATGGGCAACAGCGCCCAGGTCCATAACTTCCTGCACGTTGGTCTCGGCCAGCATAGCGAAGCCGGTCTGGCGGCAGGCGTACACGTCGGAGTGGTCACCGAAGATGTTCAGAGACTGAGCGGCGACGGTACGGGCGGAAACGTGGAACACGCTGGGCAGCAGCTCGCCGGCGATCTTGTACATATTGGGGATCATCAGCAGCAGACCCTGGGAAGCGGTGTAGGTGGTGGTCAGGGCACCGGCGGCCAGAGAGCCGTGAACGGTACCGGCGGCACCGGCCTCGGACTGCATCTCCACGACCTTAACGGTATCGCCGAAGATGTTCTTCCGGCCGGCAGCGGACCACTGGTCCACGTTGTCAGCCATGGGGGAAGAGGGGGTGATGGGGTAGATGCCAGCAACCTCGGTAAAGGCGTAGCTGACGTGGGCGGCAGCAGTATTGCCGTCCATAGTTTTGAATTTTCTAGCCAAAATGAAATACCTCCTAAAGTATTCAAACTTTGTCCCCTATATCATAGCACTTTCGTTCCCGTTTGTAAAGCGGAAAAGCGATGGGAAATTTGAAAAATCTTATTTTTCCGACAGGACGGACAGTTGTCTTTCCACGAAGAATCGGTTATAATGTACAAAAATCGGAAGGAGCAGAAGAAATGGGTTATACAATTTATAAAAAGAAGCCTGCCGCACCCGTTCGTGGGGTGCTGTTTGATATGGACGGGGTCGTGCTGGATACCGAAAAGCTATATGCCAGGTTCTGGCAGGAGGCGGCGGTGTCCCTGGGCTATCCCATGACCCATGAGCAGGCTCTGGGGATGCGGAGCCTGAGTCGGTCTGCCGGGCAGGCAAAGCTGGAAAGCTATTTCGGCCCGGGGATTTCCATTGAAGTGGTGCGGGCCAAGCGCATCGAATTGATGGAACGGTTCATCGATGAAAAGGGCGTGGAGCCAAAACCCGGCATTTTTGAATTGATGGATTTCCTGAAGGCCAATGGAATCAAAACGGCCATCACCACCTCCTCGCCCATCCAGCGGGTGAAGAAGCATTTGGGGCCCCTGGGACTGCTGGAACGCTTCGACAAATTGTGCAGCGGTTACGATGTGCCGAAGGGCAAGCCGGAGCCGGATATTTATTTATATGGTGCGGCGAGCCTTGACCTGAAGCCGGAGGAATGCCTTGCGTTGGAGGATTCTCCGGCAGGCCTCCTGTCCGCCAGCCGGGCCGGCTGTCTGACGGTGATGGTCCCGGATTTGGACCAGCCCGATGGGGAAACGGAGAAACTGCTGTATGCCAAGGCGGATAGTTTGGCTGATGTAATCGCCTTGTTGCGGTAAATGATTGTTTAGCGCACTGGCGCGGGAGCGCCCATGCCTTCCCCCGGGGGGAAGGTGGCCCGGCGAAGCCGGGTCGGATGAGGAATGCGGGCGATAACCTAAGATGACGAATCCGTAAAGGCTTGCTGAAATCTAACCTGCTAAAAAGCCTGAACATGGTTCAAAATCGAACATTTCCGCCCGCATTCCTCATCAGTCACCGCCTTGCGGCGGCGACAGCTTCCCCCCGGGGGAAGCCATGGCGCCCCTTCGGGGCGCTCGGTGGCCGGAGGCCGCCGCAATTCAATTACACCGCTAAACAATCATTTACCAAAGAATCCCCACAACATACGATTTGTGCAAAAAGGGATTGTCTTTTTCGTCAAAATAGAGTATGATGTGAGAAAATGGGAGAGAGGGGCGATTTTGTTGATTTGCAGTGTGCATACCCTGGGTGTTACCGGTATTCGGGGCAACTCGGTGGTTGCGGAGTGTTATATCTCCAACGGCTTGCCCGGATTTGATATTGTGGGACTGCCGGATGCGGCGGTGAAGGAGGCCCGGGAGCGGGTTCGTGCGGCGGCAAAAAATTCCGGCCTGCATTTTCCCACCAGCCGAATTACGGTCAATCTGGCCCCGGCCAATCTCAAGAAGGTGGGCACCCACTACGATCTGCCGATTTTGCTCAGCATCATGTCCGCCTGCGGCGGTATCCGCAGACCCCGCTCCAGCAGCGCCTTTGTTGGCGAGGTGGCCCTGGACGGCACAGTTCGTCCAATTAACGGTGTCCTGCCTATGACCCTGGCCGCCAAGCGAGACGGTATCGAAACCGTCTTTGTCCCTGCTGAAAATGCCGCCGAAGCGACCCTGGCCAGAGGCCCCGCGATCTATCCTGTCCACAATGTCCGGGAGCTTGCGGCGTTCCTCAACGGTGAAATCCAATTGGAAGAAGAACCGCCCTGGATGCCCAACCGAAAGGACAATGTGGGCCTTGATTTTAAGGATGTGCTGGGGCAAGAGAATGTGAAGCGGGCTCTGGAGGTGGCCGCCGCCGGCAGTCATAATGTGCTGCTGATTGGCCCGCCGGGCTCCGGCAAGAGTATGCTCAGCAAGCGGATTCCGTCGATTTTGCCGGATATGACCTGGGGCGAGTCTTTGGAAGTCACCCAGATTTATTCCGTCATGGGCGCTTTGACCGCCAAGGAGCCGCTTTTGATTCGCAGACCCTTCCGTTCGCCCCATCATACCATCTCCAATGCGGGCCTGGTGGGCGGCGGCAGCAATCCGAAACCCGGAGAGATTTCCATGGCCCACAAGGGCGTGCTGTTTCTGGACGAATTGCCGGAATTCCGGAAGGACACCCTGGATTTGATGCGCCAGCCTTTGGAGGATGGTCAGGTTACCATTTCCCGGGTATCCGGAGCGGTGACGTACCCGGCGGAATTTATGATGGTCTGCGCCATGAACCCCTGCAAATGCGGCTGGTATGGGGACCCCTCCGGCCGCTGCACCTGCTCAGAGCAGTCGGTGGAAAATTACCGCAGCCGGATCTCCGGGCCCCTGCTGGACAGAATCGACATCGTAGTGGAGGTTCCGGCGGTGCATTTCGAGGACCTTCGCGCCAGAGCGGAAGCGGAGCCCTCCGCCGCCATCAAGGCCAGAGTGGATGAGGCCCGCCACCTGCAGAACAAGCGTTTTGAAGCCCGACCCGGTATGTGCAACGCCCGAATGGGCCCCGACGAAATGCGCCGGTTCTGCCAGCTGGACGATGACTGCGCCATGCTCATGAAGCAGGCCTTCGAGGCCCTGGGCCTGACAGCCAGAAGCTATGATCGCATTTTGCGTGTTGCCCGCACCGTGGCAGATCTGAACGGAAGCGAACACATTCAGCCCATGCACATCGCTGAGGCCATCCAATACCGGGCTGTGAATTATGGAAAACGATAATCATATTGAGGTAAAAATAATGAACGAAATTTTCTTGATGAAACTGGGCGAAATCGTCCTGAAGGGTGCCAATAAGCGCCAATTTGAGAACAAACTGCGGCAGAATGTCCGCCGCCGCATGAAGCCCTACGGCAATTTTGATGTGTATATCATGCAGTCCACCGTCTACGTCCAGCCTATGGACGAGGAGGCGGATGTGGAGGGGGCCTGGGAGGCTTGCCATTCCATTTTCGGCGTGGTCAGCCTGTGCCGGTGCCGCCCCTGTGAGAAGAATCTGGATGCCATCTATGATGCCATCGAGGAATATCTGGGCGACGATCTGGACTGCGCCAAGAGCTTTAAGGTGGAGTCCAAGCGTTCCGATAAGTCCTTCCCCATGACCTCCATCGCTATTTCCCAGGAAATCGGCGGCCGTCTGGCGGAGGCCCATCCCACCGTCGAGGTGGATGTGCATCACCCGGATTATATTGTATATGTGGAAGTTCGGGATTTGGCGGCCTATGTCCATGGCCCGGCGGAGCCCGGTGCCGGCGGCTTGCCCACCGGCGTGGGCGGTCGGGCTATGTGCCTGCTCAGCGGCGGTATCGATTCTCCTGTGGCGGCCTACATGATGGCCAAACGGGGCATGGAAATTGAGTGTGTCCATTTCTTCTCCTATCCCTATACCTCCCAGCTGGCCAAGGATAAGGTGCTGGAGCTGGCCCGGCTGGTGACCCGGTATGCCGGTCGGATGACTGTGAACATCGTGTCCTTTACCCAGATTCAGGAGGCCATCCGGGACAATTGCCCTGAGGAATTTTTCACGCTGATTATGCGCCGGTTTATGATGGAGATTTCCCAGAAGATCGCCCTGGGGGACGGCTGCGGCGCCCTGATTACCGGCGAGAATCTGGGTCAGGTGGCCTCCCAGACCATGGAGGCCATGACCGTCACCGGTGCCGTGGTAGATATCCCCATCTTCATGCCTCTGGTTGGCATGGATAAGGAAGAAATCGTCACAATTGCCCGAAAAATCGGCACCCTGGATACGTCCATCCTCCCTTATGAGGACTGCTGCACCGTCTTTACCCCGAAGCATCCCAAAACCAAGCCCACCCTGGGCCAGGTGCTCCACGCCGAGCGGAATCTGGATCGGGAGGCTTTGATCCAGCAGGCGCTTGAGAGTGTGGAAAAGATCACGGTGAAATACCATGATGACCCTCTGCTCTGATGTGCTGAAAGCCCTCCGGGGCAAGACCCTGGCCACTGCCGAAAGCTGCACCGGCGGCGGCATCGGCGCGGCGATTACTGCCGTGTCCGGCGCCTCCAAGGTCTTTGTCGGGGGTGTTATCAGCTACACAAATGAGGTAAAAAATCAGGTTTTAGGGGTCGAACAGGCGGTTTTGGACAAATTCGGAGCGGTATCCGCTCCGGTGGCGGGGGCCATGGCCTCCGGCGTTCGGAATCTGCTGAAAAGCGATGTGGCGGTGTCGGTTACGGGTCTGGCAGGCCCCGGGGGCGACGATTTTGGTAATCCTGTGGGGACGGTTTGCATCGGCTATGCCGACCGGCACCAGACCCTGGCCAAGCAGTACCGCTTCTACGGCGACCGGGACGATATCCGACAGCAGTCCATCCGGGCCGCCCTGGAGCTTATTTTGGAGATGTTGCAATGAAAAAACTGATTGAAAAATATTGGGACATTTTGTCCTATTTGTTCTTCGGGGTCCTGACCACGGTGGTCAATTATCTGGTCTATTTGCCCTGCTACAACTGGCTTCATTGGTCCGCGGCGGTGAGCAATGCGGTGGCCTGGGTCTTTGCGGTGGCCTTTGCTTACCTGACCAATAAGCCTCTGGTGTTCAAGAGCCACGATTGGTCCCTGAAAACCGTGATTCCCGAATTGGGCAAGTTTGTGGCCTGCCGGGTAGGCTCCGGTGTTTTGGAGACTGTCATCCTGCTGGTTACGGTGGATCTGCTCCATTGGGATGGTAACGTGATGAAGCTTGCCACCTCGGTACTGGTGGTATTTTTGAACTATATCGGCAGTAAGCTGCTGGTTTTCACAAAGAAATAATAAAAACCGCCATTTTTGGCGGTTTTATTATTTCTCAAACATCTCGTTTACAAATTGTTTTTACTTTTTCTTGTGATTATGTTACAATATATCCAATTATGAGAGCATGGAGCTGAATAATATGGCTTTTGTTGAATTTGAAGATGTGGGCAAGACCTATCATATGGGCGAGGTGACCATCAACGCCCTTCATGATGCGTCTTTTACCGTGGAAAAAGGGGAGTTGGTAGTCATTGTGGGCCCCTCCGGCGCGGGCAAGACCACCCTGCTGAATATTCTCGGCGGCATGGATACCCTGTCCTGGGGCCGGGTTAGCCTGGATGGGCGGGAAATTTCCTCGCTGAATAAGAAGCAGCTGACCAATTATCGCAGAAATGATGTGGGCTTCGTTTTCCAGTTTTATAATCTGGTTGGAAATTTGACAGCTTTGGAAAACGTGGAGCTGGCGAATCAAATATGCAAAAATCCGCTGGACGCAGCCCAGGTGCTGAAGGATGTGGGCCTTGGGAACAGAATGAAAAATTTCCCCAGCCAGCTTTCCGGCGGTGAGCAGCAGCGGGTGGCCATCGCCCGGGCGCTTGCCAAGAATCCCAAGCTGCTGCTTTGCGACGAGCCCACCGGCGCTTTGGACTACACCACCGGCAAGGCGATTCTTAAGCTTTTGCAGGATACGGGCCGGAAAACCGGCATGACCGTTATCATTATCACCCACAATTCCGCCCTGACAGCCATGGCTGACCGGGTCATTCGGGTGAAAAACGGCACTGTGGAGTCTGTCACCGTCAACGAAAAGCCTCAGGATGTAGCGGAGATTGAATGGTAATGAAACGAAACATCATGCGGAAGAATCTGCGCCAGACTATCTGGAAGTCCCTGGGCCGGTACATAGCAATTGTGGCGATTATCGCCCTGGGTTCGGCGATGTTCGTGGGGCTGCTGACCACCAAGTCGGACATGATGGCAACCACGCAGAAATTCACGGACGATACCAATATGTTCGATTTACGGCTGCTTTGCACCTACGGCTGGACAGAGAATGAGGTGGAACAGGTCCGTCAAATGGCCGGGGTGGAATGTGCCGAAGGCAGCAACACGCTGGATGTGATTGGTATGCCCTTCGAAGGGGAAGAGGAAATGGTTTATCGGCTTCATTCCCTTCCGAAGCAGGTGAGCAAGGTCCATTTGCTGGGGGGTAGGCTGCCTCAGAACCCTGATGAATGCCTTATGGACGGCAGCCATGCGGACGATTCGATGTTGGGTAAAAAATTCATCGTGTCGGAAAACAACGATGCCTCGACGCTGGAGAGCATGAACTACACCTCCTTTACCATTGTGGGCTATGTCAGCACCCCCCTTTATATGGATATGTCCAGAGGCAACACCAGCCTTGGCAGCGGTAATTTGGCCAGCTATGTCTATATCCCCCGTGAAGCCCTGGCGGTGGACTATTATACCGAGATTGGCGTGACGCTGTCCGGCGATTTTGAGAATTATACCGATGCCTTCACCGCCGCCATGGAGAATATGGCGCAGCAGCTGGAGCCTGGGGTGACCTTGTTGGCCCAGGAGCGATACCAGGCACTGAAGGATGAGGCGGAATTGGAGTACGCCGACGGACTGCGGGAATATGACAAGGGCTTTACTCAATATGATATGGCCAAGCGGGAGGCGCTGGATGCGCTGTTCCAGGCGCTGAAGGAGCTGGAGGATGGTCAGGCAGAGATTGATGCAAATTGGGTGACTATCAACGAAGGTCAGGCCCAACTCGACGAGGCACAGGCAGAATTGGAGGCCAATGCCAGCCTTCTGGCTACGTCCCGGCAGGAACTGCTGGATGCCAAGGCGGAGGCCTATCGGCAATTTGCTGCCGCTTACGCGGAGCTTTCCACAAATCAAAAGGAGGCCAGCGCCGGGCTGAAGCAGGTCCAGGATGGTTTGGTCCAATTGGATGATGGTATTGCACAGCTGGAGGTGGGGCTTGCCCAGATTGCCGATGGACTGGAAAAGCTGGAGCTGGTAATCAGTGTGCTGGAGCCCAGCGTGGAGGCCACCCAGTCGGTTCTGGATTTGGCCTATGGTTCGCTTGTCAGGGATGAAACGTTGATTGGGAAGCTGGAAGCGCAGCTTTCGGATTTGCAGGGGCAGCTGGATGAATATACCGAGCAGCGTCAGGAGTTGCTGGATATGCAAACCCAGTATTCCGGGCAGCTGCCGGAGCTGAAGACCCAGCGCCATTCCCTGGCGGAGATGGAAAAGACACTGCTGGATGGTTTGGCGGCCATCGAGCAGGGATTGACGGAGCTTGGACTGAAGCAGGCTCAGGCGGAAAATGAATTTGCCGCCGCAGAAGCTCAAATCAATTCCGGCGAAAGTCAGCTTGCCAATGGACGGGCGGAGCTGGATGCCAAGCAGCTGGAGCTGGATGCGGGCAAGGCCGCTCTTGAGCAGGCGCAGCTGGAACTGGATGCCGGCCGGGCGGAATACGACGCCGGAAAGGCAGAGGCGGAGGCAGAATTTGCTGCTGCCGAGGCGGAGCTGCGTAACGCGAAAATCAAGCTGGAGGAAGCCAGGCAGACCATCGATGATATGGCGGAACCGGCTACCTTCATTCTGGACCGCAATACCAATGTGGGCTATTTGGCAGTAAACAGCAACTCTGACATTGTGGCGGGCGTGGCGCGGGTGTTTCCGGCGTTCTTCCTTCTGGTGGCAGCGCTGGTTTGCATCACCACCATGACCCGCATGGTGGAGGAGGAGCGGACTCAAATCGGTGTCCTGAAGGCTCTGGGCTATAAAAACAGTGCCATTATCAACAAATATTTGGTTTATTCCGGCTCTGCCGCGGTACTGGGCTGTGGCCTTGGCGTTATCGTGGGCAGCATCGTGTTTCCAAAAATCCTTTGGTTTGCCTACAGCATTATTTTGAATATCACGCCGGACATTGTTTTGGGCTTCGATTGGCCCCTGTGCATTCTGGTCGTGGTGGCCTACACGCTGGTTTCGATGCTGGTGACCTGGTACTGCTGCCGGCGTTCCCTGAAGGAGGTTCCTGCGGAACTGATGCGGCCCAAGGCACCGACGGCGGGCAAGAAGATTCTGCTGGAGTATCTGCCTTTCTGGAATAAGATTGGGTTCCTGAACAAGGTCATGTTCCGCAATGTGTTCCGCTATCGTCAGCGACTGTTGATGATGATGGTGGGCATCGGCGGCTGCACGGCCTTGCTGCTGACGGGCTTCGGTTTCCGAGATTCCATCATGGATATCGTGAATTACCAGTTTGCGGAGGTCACGGTCTATGATATGGAAATCTATTTCTCCGAAGGGCAGACCGAGGAGCAGCAGATGGCATTCCGGGACGAGCTGCGGTTGGATGTGGAGGAAGTGCTTTTCTTCTATCAGGCCAGTGTGGACCTGGAATATGAGGACAAGACCCGGGAGGTTTTCCTGATGTCCGCCGATGAGAGAATCGGGGAATTCATCGATTTCCACCGGGATGGGACGGATTTGACCATGCCCGGGCCGGGGGAGGTTTACCTGACAGTCGGCGCTGCGGAGGCTATGGGTATTCAAGAAGGGGATACGGTGACCCTTCGCGATGCGGAAATGCGGACGCTGACGCTGAAGGTGGCGGGAATCTTCGAGAATTACGTTTATAATTTCGCCATTATCCAGCCGGAAACGCTGGCCCAGCAGTGGGGGCAGGTTCCGTCCAGCCAAATGGCCTACGTCACAGTTGGGGACGGTCAGGATGTCCATGCAGCGGGGGCGAAGATTTCCGGTATGGATGGGGTTATGAACGTATCGATTAGCCAGGATTTGGCGAATCAAGTGGGCTCCATGCTGGAGGCGCTGGATTTGGTGGTGGTGACCATCGTAATCTGTGCGGGGCTGCTGGCGGCCATTGTGCTTTACAATCTGACCAACATCAGCATCACCGAACGAGTTCGGGAGATTGCCACCATCAAGGTGCTTGGCTTTAATTCAAAGGAATCGGCACTGTATGTGTTTAAGGAGAACCTGTTCCTATCGGTAATGGGCGCTGGAATTGGCCTGATTGGCGGCATTTATCTGCTGAAATTTGTTATGAGCCAAATTAAAATCGATATGGTCTGGTTCACGGACCGGCTGACGCCCTGGAGCTTTGTTTGGGCAGTTCTGCTGACTATGCTGTCGGCGGTGATTGTGGATTGTCTGCTGTATTTTAAGCTGGAAAAAATCAATATGGCAGAGGCTCTGAAATCAGTTGAATAAGCGAACCGGCTGTTGCAAATCGCAACAGCCGGTTTCTTTAAGCGTATTTTTCTTTCAAATATAGAATGGCTTGCCGATAACCCTTCAGCCCCAGGCCTTTGATGGTCTTTTCGCAGTAAAGACCGGCATAGGAGATTTGCCGGAAGGCCTCTCTTGCATCTACGTCTGAAATATGTACCTCCACCGCCGGAATGGATACCGCCTTCAGGGCGTCCAGAATTGCCACAGAGGTGTGGGTGTAGGCTGCAGGATTGATGACGATGCCGTCAAAATTCCCGTAAGCGGCCTGAATCTTGTCCACGATATCTCCTTCGTGATTGGATTGATATTGCTCGATGGTCAAAAATTCCTCCTTTGCCGTCTGCTCCAGCAGCGCCAGCAGGTCAGCGAAGGTGTTCTTGCCATAGATGCCCGGTTCCCGGATGCCCAGCATATTGATATTGGGGCCATTGATAACCAGGATTTTCATATTCATCCCTCCAAAATCCGAATAATTTCTGCGACGGTGGTATCCACATTGCCGTCGTTATGGATGGTGTGATCCCCGAAGGACTCATACATCGGCTTGCGGATTCGATACATTTCCGATAATTTTCCCTGCTGGGAAAGGGGACGGCCGTCGGTGGGGAGCTTTTCGATATCCCTTTTCAGCCAGAAGATGGTGCCGTTTTGATGGAGCAGGGGATAGTTTTCCTGCCGTGTGACACAGCCGCCGCCGGTGGCAATGATGAGCCCGGAACGTTTTCCCAATTCGGCAAGGACCTGGGTTTCCATGGCCCGGAAGCCGGCTTCTCCCTGTTGAGCGAAAATGTCGGCAATGGCCATTCCGGCGGCTTTGACGATTTCCGCATCCGCGTCCACCTGCTCTCTGCCCAAGGCGGCGGAGAGCTTTTTGCCAACAGTGGATTTTCCGCAGCCCGGCATCCCAATCAGCACGATATTTTCCATCTGACTTTTCAGAATCCGGTGAATTTCCGTAATTTTTTCGTCGGAAATCAGGCTCCCGGTGAACCATTCGGCGCTTTCCTTGGCCTGAGCCACCAGCATCCAAAGTCCGTTCATGGTGACGAGGCCCCGCTTTTCCGCATCCAGTAAAAGCTGCGTCCGGGCGGGATTGTAGACGATGTCCAGCACCCCTTCCAGCCCGGGGAATAGGGAAAGGTCGATGGGGGAGTGCCCAACCTTGGGATACATCCCCACCGGGGTGGCATTGACAATGATTTTCGCGTCGGCATGAAGGTGCAGATTGCCGTAATTGTTCTCGCCGGAGCGGGAAATCACAATCACATGGGCCCCCAGCTCTTCCATGACCGCTACAGCCGTATTGGAAGCACCGCCGCTGCCCAGCACCAGCACCTTTTTCCCGGCGGCATCCAGCCCACTTTTTCTGACCATGGATTGAAATCCGAAATAATCAGAATTATGTCCAATCAGGCGGCCATCCTCCCGCCGTACGATGGTATTTACAGCTCCCAGCCGGCGGGCAACAGGGGACAAATCATCCAAATAGGGGATAACGGCTTTTTTGTAAGGAATTGTAACATTTAACCCAGAAAAATCACCATTTTTCAAAAATCCTTCCAGTTCATCGGGATTTTTCTCAAACAAATCATATTCATAGTCCCCAAGATGGCCGTGAATCTGGGGGGAGTAGCTGTGGCCCAGCTTTTCTCCGAGCAACCCGCACCGCATCATACGACCTCGCAGAAGCTGCCCAGATACTTGAATTCTTCACAGAGGTCATCCAGCTCGCACATCAGCTGCACGAATTCCTCTGAATAGATGGAGGTTTCCAGGTCGAAGTAGAACATGAACTCAAATTCCCGGTCGGGAATGGGGCGGGATTCCAGCTTGGTCACATTGATGCCCAGGGTGTAGAGCCGGGCCAGCACCCGGTACAGGGAGCCGGGCTTATGGGGCAGCACCATCATGATGCTGGTCTTGTCAGAGCCGGGGTAAATCTCCAGCTTTTTGCTGATGCAGATAAACCGGGTGTGGTTGTTGCCCTTGTCCTGAATGGATGCGGCCAGATTTTCCAGATTGTAAAGCTCCGCACAGGCCCGGCTGCTGAGGGCCGCCACATCGTCCCGTCCGGATTTGGAAACCATTTCTGCCGCCACGGCGGTGTTTTCCACCGCGATTACATCCACGTCCTTCAGCTCCCGCAGAAAATCCGAGCATTGGTTGATGGCCTGCTCATGGGAGTAGATGGTTTTGATTTGGTCGAGCTTCGCCCCCTTATTGGCCAGCAGATTGTGGTCAACCTTCAACCGGAAGGTGCGGACGATGGAGAAATTGTGGTGGATCATCAGGTCATAGACCTTTTTCACGGAGCCGGCGGTGGAATTTTCAATGGGCAGGATGCCATATTCGCACAGCCCCTGTTCAATGGCGGTGAACACTCCGTCAAAGCTCTTGAAATACATGATGAAGGGGTCCCGGAAAATTTTCTCACAGGCGATTTGAGAGTAGGCGCCCTCCACACCCTGACAGGCTACCATAGGTGCCCTGGGGAACAGCTTGGGGGTGGATTCAATGGCAGCAGCGATTTTCTCGTGCAGGGGAGAGGAACTCATATTCCGCTTGCTCTGGTAGCTGCGGCTCAGCTCAAAGAGCATGGAGTACAGCACCCGGGTATAGTTCGCCATCTCAGGCCCGGCCTTTTTCGCCACATCCTGCATGATCTCCCGCTCCCGGGCGGGCACCAGAATGGGCATATTGTGTTCCTTTTTGTAAGCGGCGACCTGGGCAGCGATATCCATTCGCTGGCAAAAAAGCTTTACCAATTCGTTGTCAATTTTGTTGATTTTACTCCGGAGTTCAGTCAAATCCATATTAATATGTCCTCCTGGTTCTGGGCGGTTGAGAGAGAATAGCGTCAAAGATAGCAATAGCGGCAGCGGCTTCCACAACGGGGACTGCTCTGGGGACGATGCATGGGTCGTGGCGGCCCTTGACCACCAAAGGCATCTGCTCCATTTTTTCGATGGAGATACTCTGCTGCTGCTTTGCGATGGAGGGGGTAGGCTTTAACGCAGCCCGGAAAATCAGTGGCATACCATTGGTGATTCCCCCCAGGATTCCCCCGGCGTTGTTGGTTAAGGTGACGACCTCGCCGTCTCGAATGGCGTAATCATCGTTGTTTTCCGAGCCTCGGCATTGGGCAACACCAAAGCCAAGCCCGAATTCTACGCCTTTCACGGCAGGAATGCCATACACAATTTGCGCGATGCGGCCTTCCATGCCGCCAAACATCGGGTCTCCCAAGCCCACGGGAAGCCCGATTATGGCACATTCGATACTGCCGCCCACACTGTCGCCATCGGATCTGGCCTGCGCAATGGCATGACGCATCAGTTCGCCGGAGTTTTTGTTGATAACAGGGAAATCTGCCGGAACGGAGGACAAATCCGGTGAAATGGAATCAAAAGCATCATCGCAGATTCCGGCAATGGAGGCGATGTGAGCAGCAATGTGGATTCCATGCTGCTCCAGCCACTGTTTGCACAGTCCGCCGGCGATGCACAGCGGCGCCGTTAAGCGCCCGGAAAAATGTCCGCCTCCGGCCACATCCTGATAGCCGTCATATTTGACCTGGGCGGTGAAATCCGCATGGCCGGGACGGGGACAGTCTTTCAGGTTGCTATAGTCCCCGGAGCGGGTATTCTTGTTGTAAATGACTGCGGCAATGGGAGCGCCGCAGGTGTAGCCGTCCAAAAGACCGGAGAGAAATTCCGGTCGATCCTCTTCCTTTCGGGGGGTGGACCAGTCATTCTGGCCCGGAGCCCGTCGGTTCAGGAATGTCTGCAATTTATCGGTATCCACCGGCAGCCCTGCGGGAATGCCGTCCAAAGTCATACCGATTGCCGGGCCGTGGGATTGACCGAAAATGGATAATTTCAAAGATTCACCGTATGTACTGCTCATATTTTCCTCCTAACCGGGCGTATTCCTCCCAAAATTGAGGATAAGATTTTTGAACGCATTCCGCGCCCAGAATGGCGACCGGCTCCTTGCAGACCGTAGCCCCAATGGCGGTTGCCATGGCAATGCGGTGGTCGTTTACGGCATCCACGGTGCCGCCCCGGAGTCCGGTGCCGGAAATGGTCAAGGTAGAATCGGAGGCGCTGGCCTCACCGCCGAGATTTTTGATCATAGCGATGGTGGAGGCCACCCGGTCCGATTCCTTCAGCCGAAGCCGCTGGATATCCGTAAAGACGGCCCCCTTATTTGCGGCGGCAAAGACCGCCAAAATCGGCACCAAATCCGGAATATCTGCCGCGCAGATGCTGGGGGTAGTGTCCTTCAGCTGTGGAATGATATCAAGCACCGCCCGATCCCCCTGGGGGGATTCCGGGTTGAGGCCATGGATGGATAATTCGCTTCCAAGGCCGCTGGCTGCAACAAAAAACGCGCCGTTGCTCCAATCTCCCTCCACGTCGATATAGCCTGGGGAATGGAATTGGCTGCTTCCCAACTTTGATGGCTCACCGCCAAAAAGCCGAATGGCCTCCTCGGTCAGACGGATATAGGGCTTTGATTCAATTTTACCCGTGATGGTCAGGGTGCAAGCTTCGTTCATCAGGGAAAGGGCCAGCATCAGTCCGGTGATATATTGGCTGGAAACGCCGCCATCAATTCGGTAATCCCCGGGTCGCAGCTTTCCGGTGCTGCGAAGGGTATCGGCAGTGGGCCTGGAAAGGCTGCAGCCCATCCGTTCCAGCTCCTCCCACAAGGGGGAAAGGGGTCGCTGGGGCAGCCGCCCGGCCATTAGGAAGATGGCATCCACCCCCAAAGCACCCACGATGGGCAGCATAAACCGAAGGGTGGAGCCGCTTTCGCAACAATTCAGCGTGGCGGCTGCGGGAATGGCCGTTGCTGGGGTTACCAAATATCCGCTGTCGGTGCGGACGATTTCAGCGCCCAGAGCGCAGAGGCAGTCCACGGTGGCTTCAATATCCCGGTTGGTTTCCGGACAGCGAAGCTGGGTGGGCTTGTCAGCGAAGGCAGCGCAAATTAGCAGCCGGTGGGCCTGGGATTTGGAGGGGATGATGGTGATATCCCCCTGCAGCAGGCGGGGGTGGATGGTGATGTCCATATTACAGACCTTCTTGAATAAAGGATTGAAGTTTCGTGACTTCTATCGGATACAGGATGCAGTTTCCAATTGCAATCGGTACGATCAAATTGACCGTGCCACCGGCGCGCTTTTTGTCGGAAAGGGCGCTTTTGTAAAGGCTTTCGGCATCATATTCCGTTTCGGTGGGGAGGCCAAACTGCTGGATCAAGGCAACGATCTGCTCTTTTGTTTCCGCGGTACAAAGCTTTTGACGCTGGGCGGCCCGGGCCACGATGGCCATACCGATGGCAACGGCTTTGCCATGGGAGATGCTGAAGTGGCTCTGAGCCTCGACGCCATGGCCGATGGTGTGACCCAGATTCAGCTTCATCCGGGCTCCGGTGTCGAATTCGTCCTCCATGACCACATCCCGCTTCAGCTCCACACACCGGGCGATCACATCCTCCCGATGGAAGGCGAGCCCAAATTGGGTCAGATGCGCAAACAGGGCAGGATCATACAAAATGCCGTATTTAATCACCTCGGCACAGCCGTCCCGGAAGATGTCCTCCGGCAGGGTGTTCAGGGCGTCGGTGTCGCACAGCACCAGCTTCGGCTGGTAGAAAGCACCGCAGAGATTTTTCCCGGCGGGCAAATCGATGGCGGTTTTACCGCCCACAGAGGAATCCACCGCCGCCAGCAGGGTAGTGGGAACCTGAATAAAATCGATGCCCCGGAGAAATGTAGCAGCGGCAAAGCCGGTCAAATCGCCTACCACGCCACCGCCCAGTGCAATCAAACAGTCGGAGCGGGTGATGTGATTTTCTGCCAAAAAGTTCAGAAGCTCCAGATAAACCCTGCCGTTTTTGCTTTCTTCTCCGGCGGGAAATACGAAATCGATCACCTCGAAGCCAGCTTCACGCAAGCTGGAGGCGGCCCTTTCGCCGTAGAGCGGAAACACGATGCTGTCGCTGACAATGGCAACTTTCGATGCTTTACAAAGCTTTTTGACTTCCCGCCCCAGTGCCGACAGCAGGCCGCTGCCAATCAGCACTTGGTAGCTTCTGGAGGCTGTCACTTCGATGGTTTTCATCCGTCCACCGCTTCCTTTCGGCGCTTGCCCTCGTCCAGCAGAGCCACTAGGGCAGCTTCGTCGTCGTTTTGGATAGCCATTTGGTATTTTTTCAAACTTTCAATCAGAGTGTCCAATTCAAAAAGCAGATTTTCTTTGTTTTCCAGGAACAATTCTGCCCACATTTGGGGGTTCAGCCAGGCAACTCTCGTCAAATCCTTGTAGCTGCCTGCGGAGAAGCCCTTGTGTTCCAGGGCGGTGGGGGACTTGATGAAGGCGTTACTGACGATGTGGGGCATCTGGGAAGTAAAAGCAATCATCCGGTCGTGGTCCGCGGCGGTTGTCACCGAGAAGGAGCCGAAGTGGCAGGGGGCCAGGGCCTGCTTGGCCCGGTCCAGCAGGTCGATATCGTCAAACCGGTCCGGTACCAGCACCATGGGGGCACCATCGAAAAGGTTAGCCCGGCTGTACTTGAAGCCGGAGAACTGGGTGCCCGCCATCGGGTGGCCGCCGATGAAAGTGAAGCCGTATTCCTTGGCGATGGGGAAGCACCGGTCGCAGATTTCCTTCTTAACGCCGCAACAGTCGATAACCAGGGCATCCTTGCGAATATAGGGGGCGTTTTTCTCCAGCCAGGCGGCGGAGCCTTCGGGGTAGATGGCCAGCAGAATCAGGTCGCACTGGGCCATATTTTCCGGGGTCAGGGGCGCCTCCACCGCACCGGCCAGCATGGCGAAGGACAGCATACTCTCATTCCGGACGCTGCACAGCACCCGGTGCCCCTCCAGGGCATAAGCTCTGGCCAGGGAGCCGCCAATCAGACCCAGCCCCAAAATTCCGACGGTCATACAATCGCCTCCCGGATTCTCTGCACCTTCCGGCTCAGCTCTTCAAACTGAGCGGGGGTCAGGGACTGGGCACCATCGCAGAGGGCGCAGGCGGGCTTGTTGTGGACTTCGATAATCAAGCCGTCGGTACCGGCTGCGGTTGCGGCCACGGCCATGGGCGGCACCAGCTTTGCTTTTCCTGTGGCATGGCTGGGGTCCACGATTACGGGCAGATGGCTCAGCTCATGCAGCACGGACACAGCAGACAAATCCAGGGTGTTCCGGGTATAGGTTTCAAAGGTGCGGATGCCCCGTTCGCAGAGCATGATATTCTCGTTGCCCTCGCTCATGATGTACTCGGCGCTCATCAGCAGCTCCTGCAGCGTGTTAGCCAGGCCCCGCTTCAGCAGAATGGGCTTGTTGGTTTTGCCCAGCTCCTTCAGCAGATTAAAATTCTGCATATTTCTGGCGCCGACCTGAATAATGTCCACATCCGCAAACAAATCCAGGGTAGAGATGTCCATAATCTCGGTGACGATGGGCAGGCCGGTTTCGGCCTTTGCCTTCAGCAGCAGATCGATGCCCTGGCCACCCATGCCCTGGAATGCATAGGGGGAGGTGCGGGGCTTGAAGGCACCGCCCCGGAGGATGTTGGCACCGGCGGCCTTGACGGCCTTGGCTACCTCGATAATCTGATCTTCGGATTCCACGGAGCAGGGGCCTGCCATCATGGCGAAATTGCCGCCGCCGATTTTCACTTTGCCCACTTCGATAACGGTATCGTTGGGATGGAATTTCCGGTTGGCCTGCTTGAAGGGCTCAGACACCCGCTTGACGGATTCCACCATTTCCAGGCTGCTCAGCAGCTCCATATCCACCCGGCTGGTATCGCCGATCAGACCAAGGACCGTGACCTCGGCACCTTCGGATACATGGACATCCAGCTCCATCCGGGCCAGCCAGTTGATGAGGTGCTTGGTTTGTTCGGGGGTCGTGCCGTGCTTCAAAATTGCGATCATAATGAACATCTCCTAACAAAAATAACGCCGCCCGGATGATCCGTGCGGCGTTTTGGAAATACGGTTTTACAGCTCTTGTAAAATCTTTGCAGCACAAATCGCTATTACTTTTTCTGGGTAAAAAAGTAATAGTAGCTAAAGAAAAACTGTGCGGCGAAAGTGGAATTGACCATGATTTGGCCTCCGAATACATAAGCTGTGGACATTATACCACCACCGGTGGAATATTGCAAGAGGAAAATTAGATGATTTTTTCAAGTTCCTGCAAAATTCGATTCAAATCTGCCTTCAGGGCCTGGGGATCAGAAAACATATGTGAGAAGAGGGCCGACAAATTCTCCTCGAAATGGGCGGGGAGCAGGGGGCAGCTTTCCTTGCAAAGCTGAATCAACCGCTTCTCACCGGGATGGGTCTTACCGTTCAGGGCAAAAAGAACATCAAAATAGGTCTCCAAAAAGGCAGCGGTCCGGTGGTTGATGCTGACCAGATCTCCACGGTTGGCGGCCTTCAGAATCTGATCCTCATAAGCCGGCATAGAGCCTCGTAGCAGTCGGCTGCCCTGGGCGATGATATTTTTCTTCAGCTGCTCCGGGTAGGGGACAGAGAACCGCTCCTTGGCGGCAGTGAGCCGACCGTCCCGGTCGTAGATGATCTTGCAGGTGACCAGATTGTGCCACATACATGTAGTGTAGGCATTGCTGGGCTGGCACTTTTCCACAACCCTTGCCACATCGGCGGTAAAATCGTCCAGATTCCGGAACAGCAAATCAAAATCGATGCCATTATTCAGCGTGCCGTTGTCCTCCAGCTCCCAAAAATGGTTGCTGTACTCCACATAAGAGCAGTAGCGGCCCAGAATCTCCCGCCGCACATCCTCGCTGATGGGGCCGGTGCAGTAAAGGTAGATATCGTAATCAGATTTTTCATCAAAATGGACCCCGGCCCGGGAGCCGCCAAGGGCAATGGCTTCCACCTGAGGGATCGCGGATAGCTCGGAGAATAGGTGATTAATCATGGCAGTACCTCCTAAGTATATGGAATACCTGGATTTTACTCCTCTTCGCAAGAGAATGCAAGAAAAAATTCAGCCTGTCGATTCGACAGGCTGAATTTCAAAGTTGATTTCGGCGACAAACTGATTGTTCATATAAACCGCCAGGGTATAGCTGCCCAAATCCGAGGGCATCTGAGGGATTTGGAGCTTTCCCTGGTTGCCGCTCCAGATGGATGCCCAGGGGCAAGAGATAGTGGTTTCGCTGATGAGGGTGTGTCTGGCACTGGTCACCACGAAGGATACGGAAATCAGGTAGCGCGGATAGTTGCCCTTGGGCCCCAGGAGCAGGCAGGCACCTTCGCCGGGGGCAAAGACAGTCTTTGCTGCTGTCAAATCGTTGCCTGCGATGACGCTGTGCATCGATATGGACACATCCGCTCCAACGCAGGGGGAAGCGCCGGTTTCGGCGGCGGTATGGCTGAAGGTCAGACCAAAGCAGGGGGCATCGTCCAGGGGAATCACCTCGAACAGCCGGTATTCACCGGGGGCGAAGGGGAGCTGAATCTTATTTTCGGCGCAGTTCATGGTAATCGTTTCGCTGCCGGAGGTGCAGCGCAGTTCCCAGCCATTTTTTGGGGCGGGGCCGGTGTAGTCCCAGGAAAGCTCCACCAGCCAGGGAGAAAGGGTCTTGGAGGAATATCCGGTCACATTGATTGGATTCGGCCCGATGGGCAGAGTCTGGCTCTGGGACATACCCTCAGCCGTCACGGTTACCACATAGCTGCAGGTGGTGTCCAGGTCGGCAAATTCCACGCCGGGGGCATCCAGGGTCAGGGTCTTTTCAAAGCCCCGGTCGTTTTTGCACAGGACGGTCCATTTTATGGAATCGTGACCCTCCGGCGCTTCCCACGCAATGGACATCTTTCCATCCCGGTAGGATTGAAGCCGCAGATTCTGTGCCAAAATCAGAGGAGAGGCCCTGTGGGAAATCTCCAGCTCACCGGTCAGATACAAATCGGAGGCGGTAGAAAGCCGGAAGCTGTATTCGGATCCGATGGCCAGGCCCTCCAGGTCCACATTGTGACCCTGAAAATCCATCGTTTCGGTGGTTTTGCCGTCAAAATATTCCAAAGTCCAGCTGTCAGGCTCCGGCCCGCTGACGGCGAAGCTGAGCTTCACCGAACCATCGGTGGCACCGGTGATGGCGGAGAGATTGTGGATTTGGGTTTGGGCGGCGGTGGTATAGCTGCCGGTGGTGGGCCCCTTCAACTTGTGTTTGCCGCTGATTTCCAGATGAATTTTATACAAGGTGCTGGGGTTCAGATTGGAAAAGGTTGCGGCGTGATTGGTGACACCGGAGCGCAGCGCATTGCCGTAGTTATCGGTGCAGACCACAGTAAGCAGACTCTCGTCGATATCCGAAACGATGGTGACGGTGATCTGATTGGCGATTCCCTTCACTTCCAGTTGATCGATGGTCTGCAGATATACATTATTATAGTGGTGCGTTCCGCCCCAAATTGTGGCAATCAGCAGGCACAGCAGCGCGGCGAAGCCCAGCAGCGGGAGGATTCGGCGCTTTTTGGGAGAGGGAATCTCTTCTTCTTCCTCTTCTTCCGGTTCTTCATCGAGTTGCCGCTCGATGGAGGCAGGCTCCTCCTCCGGTTCCTGGGGAATGTTTTCTGCGGCGGGGGTGCGTGGCTCTTCCTCGGCAGGGGAATCAGGAATGGTAACAATGGGTGGCGGGATGGGGACATCGATGGCATCCGGGGCCACCACAGGCTCCGGCAGCTCCATCGCCAGCAATTCGTCGGCCTGGGCCAGCATATGAGATACTTCGTTGGTCAGACCATCGTCGGCCAATCCGGTGCTTTCAGAAGCGGTATCGTCCTTGGGGGAAGTCGCGTTGTCTGTCACGTCCCCGGGGTCGTCAATGGGGGGCGCTTCATCGGGAATCATGGACAGCAGCTGGGCAAGCTCTGCCTCGTTTTCGTCCTCGGTGAGAAATTCTTCTGTTTCCTCTTCGTTGATTTCGGGCAGCTCCACCGGCGGGGGGACGATGGGGTTATCATTGATGGAGTTGCGCTGCATATAATTGACCAGCTCCTGGCCCATCTGAGCAGGATCTGCCCAGCGTTCCTCGGGATTCGGCGAACAAGCCTTGAGAATAATTTGGGCGATTTCATAGTCTGCGTACAGGGGAGAGGGCAGGGGCTCGGCGGGGGCCGCGCCGGTGAAGGGCAGCTGGCCGTTGTTGTAAACCTGGTACAGGACAAGACCCAGGGCATAGATATCCAGTTTGTCGTTCAGGGCAGCGAAATCATCGGTAATTTCGGGAGCTGTGTAGCTGCTGCGGTATTTTTCCGGCAGGGAGGCGTATTTCAGAGAGGACAGGGGAAGGAAGCCCAGATCGCTGATGCAATAGCCCTTTCCTTCGGTGCGGACGATGTTTTCCGGCTTCAAATCCACATAAAGGTAGCCTGCCCGACGGGCGGCGGTCAACGCCGCGCACATATCCAAACCCAGATTCACCGCTGCCAGATGGGTCAGCGGTTGGTCGGTGAGCTGACGGGCCAGGGTACGCTCGTAGCGGTTGAGCATCAGCACCCGGAAGCCCGTGGGCAATTCCATGGTCTGGGAGCCCAGATGGGGGAGGAAGCCCTCCACCTTCGCCAAAGAACCCAGCAGCTTTATCTCAGCGTCAATTTCCTGGGCTTGCTCCCGGAAATACTCCATGGCGGCTTCCTTGCTTGAATAAGCGCCGGAGAGCAGAAGCGCGTCCAGCTGGGTGCTGGAAGGGGGGATGGACACGATTTTTACGATATATCGTTCGTCCGTTTCCTCTTTGATGGCAGGGCAGCAGCGGACACCGTGGTGGTCGCTCATGTGTTCGCCGACGACGAAGCCGTCAAGCAGGCTGGATTTTTGCTTCGGTCCGGACATGTCCATCATCTCCTTGTGGTAAAGTCTTTTTATCATACTCAATTTCCATGGAAATTGCAACTGCTTTCTTGGAATTTCTGTTTGAGCAGGGTGTCGAGGTGGCGGATAAGAATAAATTTTTGTAAATATTGCGGTGGGGAGGTTGTTTTCTTTTTTGTTCGATGGTATAATGACGGGGAAAAAAGGCGCGGCGTTCCGTGCCGGAATGGAGGTAAAGTATGAATAAGGTCATTTGCGATGTCTGCGGTACCGATTATCCCGAGTCTTCCGCGCAATGTCCCATCTGCGGCAGCGCCAATGCTGGGACCGGCCAGACTTCCGCAGGCAATACAGTCGGCGAAGAATTGCAGCATACCCCTACCAAGGGTGGCCATTTTTCGAAGGCCAATGTCCGCAAGCGGGTCAAGGCCAGCGGGAACCAGCAGCAGGTTGCACCGCTGCAGGTGCCGGTGCGGGAGGAGTACGATTCCACTGAGGAGGAGCCCGGCTTCGATGAAGAGGAGCTGGAGGGCGTTTCCAACAAGGGCCTGATTCTGATTGTGGTCCTGCTGCTCATCGCGATTATTGCGGTGTCGACTTATATTGCTGTTACGTTCTTTGGCGGTAAGAAGGCGGATGATGCTACCGGCACCACCGGCAGCAGCTATCAAAGCTCTACGGCACCCACCGACCCCTCGGATCCCGATTCCAGCGACCCCGAAGGGTCTGCCCCCGGTACCACCGAACCTGGCACCACCGATCCCAGCGAAGAGCGTCCCAGCAACCCCTGCACGGATTTGACGTTGGGCGTTTCGGAAATCATTCTGGAATCCAATGCCCCGATGCAAATTACTTACACTGTCCTGCCTGCCGACACCACTGATACGGTGTCCTTCTGGAGCGATAAGCCGGAGGTTGCATATGTGGATGCGCTTGGCCGGGTCTATGGTGTGTCCAGAGGTACTGCCAATATCACCGTTACCTGCGGTGAGAAGTCCGTTGTGATTCCTGTCCGCAGCCTGGTGGAGGGGACTGAGATTCCCACTAATCCTACGGACCCCACGAATCCTTCCGGTCCTTCGGACCCCGGCACCTCTACGGTTCCCAGCACCGGCGTGAAGCTGGAGCTGAACCGGGTGGATTTCTCCCTGTTCTTTGTGGGCGATAAGTGGAATGTTTATAGTGGTTCCATCAATAAGTCGGATATCACCTGGACCTCTGATAATGAGGCTGTTGCTACTGTTGAAAACGGCTTGGTCGTTGCGGCGGGCCCCGGCAGCACCACCATTCGTGCGGAATACCAGGGCCAGAAGGCCTCCTGCAAGGTCTACTGCCAGTTCACCGTGGAGGAGCCTACGGATCCCACCGAGCCCTCTGCCCCCACCGAGCCCTCTGACCCCTCTTCTGAGGCGACGGAGCCCTCCGGGGATGCGTCTGAACCTTCGACGGATGTGACGGACCCCACCACTGGCGTGACGGATCCCAGCACCGATGCGACGGACCCCAGCACCGATGCGACCGATTCTTCCCAGGAGGTGACGGAGCCCTCCAGCGAGCCTGTCCTGGAGCATAAGCTGCTGGTCAACGGCATTTCTCCTGCCTATCGCTATCAGGGCAAGGAGAATTCCGCCGATATCTCCCTGGATTGGCGGGGCGGCAATTCTCCGGAATACTGTCGTCTGACCATTACCAACGCGGAGAACGTGGTTTGGACAAGCAATGACGAGGCGGTTTGCGTCGTGGAAGCTACGGATGCTTCCAATTGCAGAGTCGTGGCTAAGGGCACCGGCAGAGCGTTGCTGACTGCTACGGTCGATGGTGTGGAATTCATCGTTGCGATTCATATTCGGAATATGTAAAAAAATATGCCGCCTGCGAAACCGCAGGCGGCATGTTTTATACCAAATCGGCGATATCCAGAACCAGACGCTCGGTGTCGGCCCATCCGATGCAGGGGTCGGTGATGGATTTGCCGTAGATATGCTCGCCGATTTTCTGGGTGCCACCTTCCAGATAGGACTCAATCATGAAGCCCTTGACCATGGAACGGATATTGGCGGAATGTCGGCAGGAGTGGAGCACTTCCTTGCAAATGCGGGGCTGCTCCATATATTTTTTGGCGGAGTTGGAGTGATTGGTGTCCACGATCAGGGCGATATTCTCCAGCCCCTTGGCGGCATAAGCATTGTAAAGATGCTCTAGCTCCTCGAAATGGTAGTTGGGGATGGCTTCGCCGTGGCGGTTCACATAGCCCCGCAGGATGGCGTGGGCCAGGGGATTGCCGGTGGTATCCACTTCCCAGCCCCGGTAGATGAAGGTGTGGGGATGCTGGGCCGCCAGAATGGAGTTGAGCATGACGGAAATATCGCCGCTGGTGGGATTCTTCATGCCAACAGGCACCGCAATGCCGCTGGCGGTGAGCCGATGCTCCTGATTTTCCACACTTCGGGCACCCACCGCCACATAGGACAGCAGGTCGGAAAGATAACGGTAGTTGTCGGGGTAGAGCATCTCATCGGCGGTGGACAGGCCGGTGTTGGCCAGCACATTGGTGTGCAGCCGCCGGATGGCGATGACGCCCTCCAGCATATCGGAGCGCTTCTCGGGGTCGGGCTGATGGAGCAGACCCTTGTAACCCTCGCCGGTGGTCCGGGGCTTGTTGGTGTAGACCCGGGGGATCAGAATCAGCTTATCTGCGGTCTTTTCCTGCAAAGTTGCCAGCTTCTCGCAATATTCCAGCACCGCATCCTCCCGGTCAGCGGAACAGGGTCCAATGATCAGAACGATTTTGTCACTGTTGCCGGTAAAAACATCGGCAATTATCTGATCCCGTTTAGCTTTGATGCCGGAAAGCTCCGTCGTCAGGGGATAAAGCTCCTTGATTTCCTGGGGGACGGGCAGTTTTCTTCTGAATTCCATGTTTTTCATATTATTGCCTCGCAATCTGCAAATGGATTTTCCGGCTATACTTTACCGCTAATTGGAGAATTTTGCAACAGGGAAAATGGGTGTATCCATGTATGCAGGGGATATTTTGTTATGATTTGCTAAATCACCCTTGATTTTCCGGGTGTGTTGCTGTATAATTTGTATCGTAAGATAGTGTGGCCGTGACCACCGAAATACATCATTAGGAGGATTCTTATGAAACGTACCAACGGCAAACGCATTTGGTCAATGATTCTGGTCATTTGCCTGATGCTCAGTATGCTGCCTGCCTTCGTTTCCCATGTGGAGATCGAAGCGGAAGCGGCAGTTTCCGGCGTCGATTCTCTGACCTGTGCTGGATTTATTTCCAATGCCACCCGTCAGAATTACATCGACGTTATGATGAAGTATTACATCAACAGTAACAGCAGTCTCCAGTCCGCGCTGACCGGCGGCGATTCTGTCGTGTTCATGTTCGAGGGCGGCTCCGACCATTACGACACTTATGAATACATCGATGCCAACGGCACTACCCGTCTGCAGGCGGTGTGTATTGTGGTGCAGATGGTGAGCGGTTCCGCAAAAATCGTATTCTACAGCGAGAATTGTTCTTCCATCCCCGATGACGCAAACTTTGTGACTGCGGGCTATGAAACCAGCGGCTCCACCACCATTCTGGACGGTATCTACTCCTTCCAGACTGTCAACCACAACGGCAACTACGCCGGCTTCAATACCGGTTGCTACACAGGTTGGTACAATCCCTATTCCGGTTCCACCGGTTACAGTGGCTACTGCGACGGTATCAACATCCATACCCGTAGCGTCAGCTATTGCGCCGGCGCTTCCTACGGCTGGTGTAACTCTGCCGGTTGCCAGGTCATCGGCTACGGTGCCAGCAGCAGCAACGAGTACAACACCTTCGTCAAGACAATCACCGGCGTTAGCTTCAACGCCTATGATGGCACCCAGCGTACCTATGCCTATGGCAATGTCGGTACCTATGTGCATATGGGCTACTACGTCGTGGACCGTCAGCTGGGCCTGCTGAGCCCCGATGGTACCGAGTATGGCAGCGGCTCTTTGGCTGAACTGTATACCAGCGCTGACCTGGCCGGTATCACCAAGTATTCCACCAACGCCCGGGCCAATGCCAACTTCGAGTATGCTTCCGAGTGTACCTCCTATCCCGCCTACTGCCAGATCAAAACCACCGACTCCGCCACCGTGGTCAACAGCCAGCCCTGCAGCGCCGGCAATAACGACTCCGAGACCCTGGAGACTGTGGGCGCCGGCAACGTTTATACCGCCACCGGCCTGTTCCAGAATGAATATGGTAACTACTGGTATCGCGTCACCTCAACCTCCGGCGAAACCGGCTATATTTACGGCGGCGACTGTGTGTATGTGGACGATATCATAACCGATGTCACCATCAGCGGCCACGATACCCCCAACGGCCATGTGGCGGGCGACTATTTCGTGGTCAACGGCACGATTTCCTCCAAATATAACAAAATCAGCACCGCCGCGGTCTGGATTCACGAGGGCTTCGGCACCAGCGGCACAAAGACCATCGGCTCTTCCGATACGGTCAATGGATATTCCTATTCGCTGTCCGGCAGTGCTATCGATAATAATACCACCTTCGACAGCCTGACCGCCGGCAAGTATACCTACGCCATCTATGCCGACTACATCAACTATTATGCAGAGGGCGCCACCACTCTGAAATCCAATTCCGGCACCATCAATCTGGTCGCGGAGTATTTTATGACCATTGCTTCCTCCGTCAGCCAGTCCTCCTGCAGCCATTCCTATACCACAACCACCATCGGTGCTGCCACCTGTACCGAAAGCGGCACCAAGATTCAGTCCTGTGCCACCTGCGGTAAGATTGTGGAGACTGCCATCTCCGCCGGAAGCCACAGCTACGGCAGCTGGACCACCGTGGCCGCCACCTGTACGGCCGACGGCTACAAGACCCGCACCTGTACGGTTTGCTCCTATGTGGAAAAGCAGACCATCGCCGCCACCGGCCACAGCTATTCCCAGGTCACCCACGCCGGTAACTGCCAGGAGTACGACCGAATCGAACATATCTGCAGCTCCTGCGGTGATAACTACTTCACCTATGCCGAAGAGCTGTACTCCGCCTGGAGCACTACCAAGCCCACCGGCGTTGACGATAGCCTGATTCAGTCCAAAACCCAGTACCGCTACTCCGATTATGAAACGAAGACTTCCTACGCCACCAGCCTTTCCGGCTATACCCTGAAGTCTAGTGCCTGGGAGGAGTCCGGCACCAAGACGGTGAACTACGTCAGTTCCTGGGATTCCGGCTTTGATACCTCCAACAGCCTGTACACGCAGTACAACAAGAAATCTTCCAAGGTGACGGCCTCCGAGACGACCACCACCAAGACGGTTGTCAATTCCGATGCGATCGTGGGCTATCTCTGGTTCCACTGGTGTACCGGTTCCACCATGTACAGCGCCCAGACCAAGACCGGCAGTTACACCAATTTCCATGCCTTCTACAGCACCAGCTATACCCCCTCCAACTATGATGACTATGACAGCTCCGACGGAAGCTATAAGTTGTCCTCCAGCACCGCCTGCTCCAACTGTGTTTGGTATTGGCCCGTGGCGGTCTACGCCCAGAAGTCCACCAGCTATAATAAGCTGTTTACCTACGAGCGCTGGACGGATTACTCCGCCTGGAGCGATACCGCTGTCACCGCCTCCGATACCCGCAAGGTGGAGACCCAGACCGTTTACCGCTATGTCAACAGCAGCCTGGGTAATCACAGCTGGTCCAATGGTGTCTGCTCTGCCTGCGGCAGTGTCTGCGGCCATAGCTATACCAACGGCTATTGTACCGTCTGCGGCCTGGCAGAGCCTGTGAAGGATTTCTACCTCTTCGGTTACATCAACGGCGCCAATTACGGCTGCGAAGAGGATTACGAAACCATCGGCGACTATAAATTTGTGGATGGCAAGCTGGTTGTGACCTTTAATGCCGTCAGCTATGTGGCTGTCAAGAGCGCCGACAATTCCAAGTGGTATATGACCAACGGCTATGCCGGTGACGATGCCACCTCCGTCACCCTCTACACCACCGACATCACTGGTACCAATTCCGACAAGCTCCGTGTCCCCAAGGGCCGTGAGATTACCTTCACCCTGGTTCAGAATGACGATGGCTCCATGACCCTGAGCTACGTTGCCGCCGGATGCGAGCATAGCTGGACCAATGGCGTTTGCTCCATCTGCGACGAGGTTTGTGACCATGATTGGAACAACGGTGCCTGCGCCACCTGCGGCACGGCCTGCGCCCACAACTGGTCCAACGGCACCTGCGCCACCTGTGGCAAGGTTTGCTATACCCATAGCTATTCCAATAATGTCTGTACTATCTGCGGTGCCTCCAAGCCTGTGAAGGATTACTACCTGTTTGGCTATATCAACGGCGCCAACTACGCCTGTGAGGAGGATTACGCCAACATCGGCGAGTATCGTTTCGTCAACGGCAAGCTGGTTACTACCTTCAATTCCGACAGCTATGTGGCCGTGAAGTCCGGCGACAATGCGGACTGGTACATGACCAACGGCTGGCAGGGCTTCGATGTGACTTCTGTGACCCTGTACAATA
>JAFTHT010000058.1 GCA_017457285.1 Oscillospiraceae bacterium
AAAAACTCCTTTTCGGCGAAGCGGCGTATCTTTTGCCGCAACTTTTCGCCCCGAAAACACCGAAATACATCCAGTATTCCTGGTGTTTTCGTGACTTCAATTTGCGACAAAATATCCACCGCCCGCTCGAAAATCAGTTTTAGAGGTCCCCTAGCATTAACAGGAAAGGAGCCGCTTATGATTTCTGATATTTTGGATAGCTTCCGGCTGGAACCGGGGGTTTGGCAGATTTGCCTGCGGCTTTTGTGCGCCATGGTGGTGGGTCTGGTCATCGGCACCGAGCGGGAGTATACCAACCGCCCCGCCGGTATGCGGACCCATGTGCTGGTGGCGCTGGGGGCCTGCGTGGTGGCCATCACCGGGCAGATGCTCCATTTTCAGTACAATTCCGGCGATCCCGCCCGGCTGGCGGCCCAGGTCATCACCGGCGTGGGCTTTCTGGGGGCGGGCACCATCCTTCGGGAGGGGGCATCCGTCAAGGGCCTGACCACCGCCGCCAGCGTCTGGACCGTGGCCTGCCTGGGCATCGCCGCGGGCTTCGGCTACTACCCCATCGCCCTGTGCGGCATGGTGTTCATGCTGATCACCTTGACCATTCTGGAATTTTTCCAGCATCGCCTCCCGGGCCGGAATCAGAGTCATGAGGAGGACTATGCCCTGGACTGCGTTGATGTGGCTGCCGCTTTGACCGCCATTCACGATGGGGCCCAGACCAACCGGGCCCAGCTCCGGGAAATCCTGGCGGCAAAGCAGGAGGGCGGCTACCGGGTCACCTTCCGGGCGGCCTTCCACGGAGCCGGAGCCAAAAAGCGCCGGGAGCGGTTCTTCGCCGTCCTGGCTGCCAATCCCCATTTGACTGCTGTCCAGCAGGGAAAGGAGCGGGTATGAAAAAAATAGCGACCCTTCTGCTGGCGGCACTACTGCTGACCGGCTGCGCCAACCGGCAGCCGGAGGCCACCACGGCCGCCACCGGCCAGCCCACCGGGGCCCCCACCGCTCCCTCCACCCAGCCCCCCACGGACCCCACCCCGGAAAGCACCACCGCCCCCACCATCGGGGCCACCACCCCTACCCAGCGCCCTACCAAGACCATCTACGTCCGCTCCGCCGAAACCAGTGCTTCCGGCAGCGGTCTGGTGCGGACGGATTATTTCTTCGATGAGCGGGACTTCCTGTCCCAGGTGTTGATTTACACAAATGGAAATCTGACCCAGCAATACAGCGTCGATTGCGATGCCTACGGCAACTATATCCGCTGGACCAGCGACGATTCCCGGATTGAGTATTTTTACGACGGCTTTGGCAACCCCCTGGGCCAGACCAGCTATGTGGGCGACACCCTGATTAGTGAAACGGTCTACACCTGGGACGGCCGCCTTCGCACCGGCGTCACCACCCGGATTCCGGCCCAGGGCCTGGAGCATCGGTCGGTGCTGACCTACAACGAAAGCGGCGCGCTGATTCGGACGGATAATTATTCCGGCAGCGCCCTGGCCAGCTACTGCCTGTACACCCTGGGGGAGGATGGCAGGCCGGTGTCCATGGCCACCTACCGGACCGATGGCACCCTGGAGCAGAGCCTGATTTATACCTACGAGGGCGAAATCACCATCGCTGCCGCCTACACCCCCGAGGGCATCCTGCTCCAGTCCACCGAGCAGATTTTCGATGACCAGGGGAACCTGACTTCCACCACTTCCTATGACGCGGAAGGGAAGATGCTCACCCAGCAGACCCACACCTGGAAAGCCATCCAGGTCAGCGAGGATTCCATCCGGGCATCAATTTGAGTGGCCCAGATATCGAGAAAGAGAGGAATATCCTATGTTATGTAAACATTGCGGTGCCCAAATGAAACAGCAGGACGAATTCTGCCCCTTCTGTGGACAGCCGGTCCAATCTCGGCAGGCCCAAATTCCGGCCAGCCAGATTCCGGCCAGTCAGATTCCCACCAGCCAGATTCCGGCCAGTCAGATTCCCACCAGCCAGATTTCGACCAACCAGGTTCCGGCCAAGCAGATTCAGGAATTTGCCGGTGAAGTGCCTGCCGCCCAAGGGACTGTGGAGCCAATCCCTGCGGAACAGGCCGAACCGGCCTCCAAGACGGAGGACATGACCGCCGCGTCGAAGCCCCGGAAGGACAAGGGCCCCTACAAGGCCCCCCGGAAAAAGAAGCATATCGGCCTGACCATCGCCGCCATTGCCACGGCCCTGGTGCTGGTGGCGGGGTGCCTGGCCCTATGGTGGTTCCTCCGGGAGAAGAAGGAATCCGGCTCCACCTATGTGATGACCCGCCAGAGCCGCTACACCGAGGACGGTCTGCAATACGCCGTCATCGAATACGAGTATAACGAGCGGGGCGATATCATCCGCCTGAAGTCTGAGAATCGGGCAAAAAGGGTGGATGGAGAGATGGTTTACAACGAAATCACCGGCGATTTCGATACCATCAAGGAATTTACTTATGATTCCAACGGCTATCTCACCGGCATCATCTCCTGGTCCAACGGCCGGGCCTCCAGCGAACACACCACCTATGTGATGGACGGCGATCAAATCTCCAAAATCAAGCATATCAAGACCGCCGCCAATGGCAAGCAGACCGAAACGGTCTACCTGTTCACCTACCAGGACGGCCGCATCACCGAGGTGACCCGGGAAACGGCAAACGGCCCCCAGCCCTACTACCAGGTGGCCTATGACGACGAGGGCCGGGTGGTGGAGGAAATCAACCACGAAAAGCACAACAAATATGAATACGGCTACCAGGAGGACGGCCGAATCCTGCGGATAAAGTTTTACGGCAAGGATTATAATGGCAAGGAATATTCCGAATGGATTCAGCGGTACATGGCGGACTACCAGTATGACAAGAAGGGCAACCTGACCCGGGTGGAAAAGGAGGATACCGCCGGCGGCAACGACAGCCTGGAGCTGTCTTACGATGATAAATACAACCTGCTTTCCTCCATCTTCTACGAGGACGGCGTGGAAAACGATGTCCACACCTACATCTACGAGGACGGCAAGGTGGTTCGGGCGGAGCAGAGCGAGTATGACCGCAAGGGAACGCTCCTGGAGAAGAAGCTGATTTACGACAAAAACGGCAATCTGGAGGAATACTACGATCCAGACGGCAGTTATACCAAGTTTGAGTACAAGGAGCTGACCCTCTCCAGCGCCGATGCGGACCGTCACCGCCGCTACAACATGAACACCGACGAACGGAGCCTCTATGGCAGCAGCTATGAGCATTATAGCCCCTTCTTCGGCTACTACCTGATTCCCACCCCCATCGACCCCGCCTACGGCACCGGCCCTCTGAATCGATAAACGAACAAGGCGACAAGCCTAAAAAATTGTTCATCGTACCCCCCTGCTGACGAAAACCGACAAAAGAGAGGATGCATCACCATGAAAAAACTGCTTGCGTTGCTACTTACCCTGACGGTTCTTGTTTCCCTGGCCGCTTGCGGCAAGGAAAAGAACGAAAATCCCGAGCCTCAAACCGAGGCGACCAATGCCCCCCAGACCGACCCCAGCGGCACTCAGACCGACCCCAGCGGCACCCAGACCGACCCCACCGATGGGCCCCAGGAGGAGCAGACCAATCGGTTCGATTTGATTTCCTCCGTGGTGAAGTATGACGGAAACGGCGTACCCGTTCAGAAAGTTACCTATACCTACAATGACAAGGGTCTGCTTCTGAAAAAAGAGAGAGATAACGGCATCAGTCAGGAGGTCTGGAACGAGGACGCGGGCCTGTTCGAATTCGTCTGCGGCCCCTTCGACGGCAAGCCAGAATGGGTTTACGAGTGTATCTACACGGCCCAGGGGGATCTGGAAGCATCCAAGGAAACCTCCACAACCTACGATGAAAATGGCCAGGTGAAGAAAACCAGCGTTTATGACACCACCGGTAGCAGCACCTATTACTACGATGAAAATGGCAGAATCAAATGTGTGGAACAGCATCCTTATCTGCTTGTAGGGGGCTTCGGCACGGAAATCGCGTGTATCGCCCGGTACATCTACGACGGGGAAGGGCGGCTCATTGAGATCCACAACGAGGCAATCGAAGACTACGCCAACGACCAGCTGTGCTTTGACTTCCGCTACGACAGCGAGGGCCGCCTGATTGGCTGCACAAATCGCCCCAAGGAAGGACTCAAGTACTACCAGATGTCCTATAATGCCGACGGCCAGCTGGCCGAAGTGACCCTCTCCGGTGGCCCAACTCAGAAGCCCATTGATGATTTGAACACCATCGACCCCTCTTTTGCGATGGAGGGTGCAATTGTGCTGAGCAAGAAGGCCAGCTTCAAGTACGATGGCCAGGGCAGACTGCTTTACAGATATATCTATGACAGCCAAGGCAACGAAATCGGCAGAACGGCCTGTACCTACACCGGCGACAAGCTGACCGCCGTGGAATACGGCGATGAGCGCTATGTCTACACCGATACCGATGCCTTTGTGGAGGGCTCCCAATACACCCTGGTTCAGGATGCCAGCGGCAAGGTGGTCAAGATCCTGAAGGCCGACGGCAGCTATCAGGTGATTGCGTACACCGCAGTGGAGCTGGAGGATGCGGATGTGACCCGCTTCCGGAACAATCAGCAGAGCATCGACCGCATGGACCCCATGGGCAGCAAAAGCTACTTCATCGGCCTCTGCGTTGGCCAGGACTACACCGGCTACCGCTCCGTGGTGGAAATGCCCCTTTTCGACGTGGATACGCTCAGACAAATTGCGAAAAGCGACCTGTTTTGATTTGAAAGGAAGGTAAATATGAAAAGACGATTTGCGCTTCTGCTGGCGCTGGTGATGGTGCTGTCCATGGCCGCTTGCAGCAAGGAAAAGAACGAAAATCCCCAAAAAGAGGAGGGTGATGGTCTGGTCAGCGTTTGGCTGTGTACCTCCGAAACCGCCTACGAGGCCGACGGCTCCCGGGGCCGCTTCAAAAGAACCTATACCTACACCGAGGATGGCCTGCCCCTGACCATGGAATCCGATCAGGGCCTCACGGAAGAAGTCTGGGATGAGGAAATAGGTGTGTTTCGCGTGACGCTCCTTCCCTATGACGACACGCTGAACGAAAAGGTGGAGTATTTTTATAACGACCGGGGCGACCTGCTTTATTATACATGGGATTACTATTCCTACGACGAAGAGGGCAACCTGACCGATACCAAGGACTGGGGTGAGGGTAAGGATACCAACTATACCTACCACTATGACGAGCAGGGCAGGATCACCTCTGTGGATATGTATCCTGTAAAGGCCGAAGGCGGCCATGGGGACGAGGTCGCATCCATCATGCACTGCGCTTACGATGATAAGGGCCAGCTGGTGGAGGTGTACACGGAAAACCTGGCCGACGGCCGGATTTTCTGGTCCTATGACTACCGCTACAACCAGGATGGCCAGCTCATTGGTGCCAGCAAGCGGCCTCTGGAGGGGGTCTTTTACCGCCGCTATCAGTACAATGATCAGGGCCAGCTGACCCAGTTTTCCCTTACCACCGATTATAACCACACTCCCATCGACGATCAGCATGTGGCAGAGCCCTACTTTTCTCACGGAGCGCCCCTGGAGGACCAGGAGCCCAGAGATGTTGTCAATTTGGAGTACGATTCCCAGGGCCGGCTGACTGCCCGGGGGGAGGATAAGCTCTACTACGATGATCAGGGCCAGCTGGAGCGGGTGGACTATGGCACCACCGTGCGCTATGTGGACCAGGAAACCGAGGCCGGTCCCGATGAGCTCCTCTTCCTCCGGGATGCCAACGGCAATGTGGTGAAGATCATCAACGAAAACGGGCAGTACATTGAGCTGGAATACCAGGAATTCCGGCTGACGGAGGCCCAGGCGAGAAAATGCAACAACATCCGGCTGATGAACAACCGAAACGGCTCCAGGGCGGACAGGGATAACTACTTCATCCGGTTCTCCCCCGGCTGCGGCTTCATGTGCTACCTGCCCCTGGTGGAAACCGCCATCACGGAAACCGACTATCTCTACGACAGAGTAGAGGGCAAGATGTGGTGGACCAAATAACTCAATTACACCCAGCATAACCAATTGGAGGAATCCCCCATGCCAATTCTCCCCCGCACCGACAAAACGCCCCTGGGGCTGTATATCCACATCCCCTTCTGCAAAAGCAAGTGCCAATACTGCGATTTTTATTCCCTCTCCTGCGACAATGGCAGGCTGATGGACCAGTACCTGAAGGCCCTCTGCACCCATATCAAGGAAACCGGCCCCCTGGCCCCAGCCTACCGGGTGGACACCGTCTATTTCGGCGGCGGTACCCCCAGCTACTTCGGCCCGGACCGGTTGGCGGCGGTGCTGACGGCCATCCGGCAGAGCTTCGATGTCAGCCCCCAGGCGGAGATCACCTTCGAGGCCAACCCGGATTCTGTCACCCGGCGGCTGCTCCGGCGCTTAAAAAGCGAGGGCTTCAACCGGGTGAGCCTGGGCATCCAGACCGATGATGATGCGCTGCTCCAGCAGCTGGGCCGCCCCCACACCTACGAAGAGGCGGTGAAGGCTGTCCAGCGGATTCGCCGGGCCCGGTATCGGAATTTGTCCATCGATCTGATGTTCGGCCTGCCGGGCCAGACCCTGCAGGCCTGGCAGAACACCCTGGCCCATGTGCTGCGGCTCCAGCCGGAACACATCAGCTGCTACGGCCTGAAGGTGGAGCGGGGCACGCCGCTGTATCAAATCAAGGATGTCTGCGGTCTGCCTGACGATGAGCTGCAGGCGGATATGTACCTGGCCATGGTGGAGATGCTCAAGGGCAAGGGCTACCGGCAATACGAGATTTCCAATTTCGCCAAGAAGGGCATGGCCTCCAAACACAATCTGAAATACTGGCAGGGCGGCGAATATCTGGGCTTCGGCCCCGATGCCAGCTCGGATTTCGCAGGAAAGCGGTTCACCATGATTCGGGATCTGCAGGGCTACATCGACGGGATTCGCACCCACGGTCCAGTCATTGCGGAAATGCAGGAGGTGCCCCAGCAGGAGCGGGCCGGGGAATATCTGATGACCCGCCTGCGGACCACCCACGGCATCAGCCGGGAGGAATACGAAAAGCAGTACCTGCTGCCCTTCGACCCTCTGGAGGAGATTCTGGAGGTCAACCGCCGCCACTATTACGCGATCCTCTCCGACGGCCGCTGGCGGCTGAGCCCCGAGGGGATGCTGATTTCCAACACCATCATCACCGACCTGCTCCTGGCCCAGGAACGCTCCATCTCTTTGGGCAAGAAATATTAAAAAATCGCCCCGAATCAACCCGATTCGGGGCGTTGAAGTTGGTTAACTTTGGTCTACCAGTTTGAGGGCCGCTGCAACGCAGCGGCCCTTTTGCTTATTTCATGGAAATGGTCACGATGTTGGTGGTAACGGAATTGCCGAACTGGTCGGTGATGACGCAGTAGAGCCGTCTGCCGTTCCGGGCGGTGTTCATGGCCACGGTGTAGCTGCTGCCACGGAAGGTGGTGGTCAGCTTGAATGTATCGGAGCCTGCGTCGGCGTAGTACCACCGGTAGGTCAGGCCGGTGCCCTGGACACCCACGGTGACCTTGGCGTTGGCGCCGCTGGCCACGGCCACGGACTTGGGCTGGCTGGTGATCACCAGAGGCGTGCCCATGTTCAGGGTGACGGTTTCCGTCTGCACGGAGTTGCCGTACTTGTCCGTGACCACGCAGTAGACCCGGCGGCCTGCCCGGGCGGCGTTCATCTGCACCGCATAGACATTGGAGGTGAAGGTCTTGGTCAGGGTGAAGGTGTCGCTGCCCTGGTTGGCGTAGTACCACTTGTAGGTGAGCCCTTCGCCCACAGCCGTGAAGCTGACCCGGGCGGTGGAACCGGCATTGGCTGTGACGGACACGGGCTGCGCTTTGATACTCACCGCCGCCATGGAGAGGGTCACCACATCGGTCTTGACAGAACTGCCGTACTTGTCGGTGACCACGCAGTAGATCTGCCGACCGCTGCGGCTGGCGTTCATCAGAGCGGTGTAGGTGTTGCCGGTGAAGGTCTTGGTCAGAGCGAAGGAGCTGGCACCCTTGTTCTTGTAGTACCACTTGTAGGTCAGCCCCTCGCCGGTGGCGGTGAAGGAAATGGTGGCGGTCTGGCCGTTGGCCACGGTGACGGACACCGGCTGCTTGGTAATGGTCAGGCTGGACTTCATGGAAATGGTCACCACATCGGTTTTCACGGAGTTGCCGTACTTGTCGGTGACCACGCAGTAGATCTGCCGACCGTCC
>JAFTHT010000068.1 GCA_017457285.1 Oscillospiraceae bacterium
CAATGTAGAATGGGATTATCCATAGATTTTGGTGCGAATTAGGACCAAAGTTGTACCAGGAGATTGCCACGGCCTGCGGCCTCGCAATGACACGGTTGTTGAGATCGGCGCGTCGTTTTAGGCCGCTAAACAATCATTTACAGCGTTCCATACAAAAAATGGGGAGAGGCTTCGGCCTCTCCCCTACTATATAAATATAGAATTACTCGCTCCGCAGCGCCACTACCGGGTCTTTCCGGGCGGCTTTGCTGGCGGGGCTCAGTCCGGCGATGAAGGTCAGGGTTACCGAAATCAGCACCAGCCATGCGGCATCGCCCAGGGGCAGCACCGCGGAGGCGTTCAGCTTGAATACATTCTGAATCAACAGATTGATGGGAATCAGCAGCAGCTGCGTCACGCCGATGCCAACCAGGCCTGCCGCCAGGCCCTCAATCACCGTTTCGGCGATGAACACCCGCTTCACATCCCCCTTGGAGGCACCCACGGCCCGGAGAATGCCGATTTCCTTGGTCCGCTCCAGCACCGAGATGCCGGTGATGATTGCAATCATAATCGAGGACACGATCAGCGAGATGCTGACGAACACAATCAGCACCGAGCTGATCGCGGTGACCACCGTGGAAACGCCGGACATGAGCATGGCGGTCATATCGGTGTAGGTCAGCTTCTGGGCCTCGGGTCTGGAGGCGTTGTAGCTCTCGATGATATTGGCGATTTCCTCTTTGGAATCGAAATCCTTGGCGTACAGCTCGATGGCGATGGGCTTATCCAGATCGGAAACGCCCAACCGGGTCAGATTCCGCTCCAGATTGGAGCTGTTGAACAGGATTTTGGTGGAGATTTCCTTGGCAATCATCTCCTCCGGGGCCCCCTGCATGGTCTGCATCAGGGTGCCGATGGCGGTCTGCAGCTCCTGGGGCAGGGTGGGCATCATTTCCATAATTTGGGCCATGGTGTACAGGGTGGGCTCTGCGTTGGGGTCGGCGAAGGGCAGGCCGGTGAAGATATCGGTGCCGGGGTTGGCCCGCTGGGCGGCCACCACCGGGGAAGACTCCACCAGTTCAATCATGTGCAGCATCAGCTCATCCGTGTAGCCGATGTAGCCACCCACGCCGGGGTTGCTGCTGTCGGGGTTGGACCGGAGGATGCCCACAATCTGAACCTCGTCGGCGCTCTGGAGCTGCTGGGCAATGAAAGCCTCGTCGTCGGACATATCCTTCCACAGGCCGTCCACCTCCCGGTAATGGGCGGAGGAGGGCAGCAGCTGGAATTTCATACCGATGAAGTCGGCGTAGGAATATTCGTGGATGGAGGTGTCGATTTCCGGCTCCAGGCCCTGGAGCTTTTGCTGGAGGGCCTCCTGCAGGACGGCCATATCCAGCACCCCCAGGGTGTAGAGGGTGTAGTCGGGGACCAGATTATCCTCGTCCACCGTCAGCACCACCTCGTTCCAGGCGGAGGGCAGCCGGCCGCTGATGAGCTGGTACTGGGAATTCAGCAGCTCCTGATTGGAGGTCAGCTGGCTCCAGACATTGGCGTTCATGGACATGAGGGAGTCCTCGCTGCCCATCATCATATCGCTCATGACGGTGCTGGGGTTGACCTTTTGACCGTTGCGGTAGACGTTCAGGGGGGTGCCGTAGAGGTAGCGAATCTCGGTGGTCAGAGGCTCCAGGCCGCTGTCGCCGGATTCGATGAAATGCTTGAAGGCCGTCAGGTCATTGTTGACGGTGCTGGAGAACATGGCATCAATCATGCCGGTCATGACGTTGCTGGTGTAGATGTGGTCGGACTTTTTGTCGGGGATGTCCTTTTGATCCATCATGGACATGAATGCGTCGCCCATGCTGGTGGTCTGGGCATCGATGCGGATGGGGGAGCTGGCGGCGGTGTCCCGCTGGGTATTGTCGATAAACCGGTTCACGCCGGTAGAAATGCTCAGGATCAGGGCGATGCCGATGATGCCGATGGAACCGGCGAAGGCGGTCATAATGGCCCGGCCCTTTTTGGTCATCAGGTTGCTCAGGGACAGGGAGAAGGCCGTCAGGGCGGACATGGAGGACTTTTTCTCCTTGCCGGCGGCGGATTTTTCTTCGCTTTCCCCTTCGTAGGGATTGGAATCGTCGATGATCTGGCCGTCCAGCAGCCGCACGGTCCGGGTGGCATAGCGTTCCGCCAGCTCCGGGTTGTGGGTGACCATGATGACCAGCCGGTCCCGGGCGATTTCCTTGAGGAGTTCCATGACCTGCACGGAGGTTTCGGAGTCCAGTGCGCCGGTGGGCTCGTCGGCCAGCAGAATCTCCGGGTCGTTGACCAGGGCCCGGGCGATGGCCACCCGCTGCATCTGACCGCCGGACATCTGGTTGGGCTTTTTGTGGAGCTGATCTCCCAGGCCCACCTTTTCCAAAGCGGCGGCGGCCCGGCGGCGGCGCTCGGCCTTCTTCACGCCGGAGAGGGTCAGGGCCAGCTCCACGTTGGCCAGGACGCTCTGGTGGGGAATCAGGTTGTAGCTCTGGAACACGAAGCCCACGGAGTGGTTCCGGTAGGTATCCCAGTCCCGGGCCTTGTAATTTTTGGTGGACTTGCCCCGAATCACCAGATCGCCGGAGGTGTAGCAATCCAGACCGCCGATGATGTTCAGCAGGGTAGTCTTGCCGCAGCCGGACTGGCCCAGAATCGCCACAAATTCCGAGGGCCTGAAGGCGATGCTGACCCCCTTCAGGGCATGAACGGTGTTGCTGCCGTCGGCATAATCCTTCACAATATTACTTAATTTGAGCATGAATTTCGCTCCTTTTGGTAGGATAGTTCTATTTTTCCAAAGATATATGAACTGCGTATGAATAGAGGTCCCCGATTGTTTGCGGCAGCACTTCTTGCCCCCCTCATTTATGAGGGGGGTGCCCCGAAGGGGCGGGGGGAGTATACCATTCACGATATTTCGAACTCCCCCCGACCTTCGCTTCGCTCGGCCACCCCCCTCATAAATGAGGGGGGCGAGGGGTTCTGCCGAATCTAAACAATATGTGCCGGCCCGTTAAAACAGCCATTGATCCAGCTTTTTCAGCAGGGCGTGGACCGCCATGGCCAGGGGGATGGTCAGGGCGAAGGAGAGGCCCAGCAGGAGATAGCCGTTTTCAATCCACCGCCCCAGGGCATTCATGGGCAGCCGCTGGAGAATGTAGATTTCGAAGGTGTATTTCCCCAAAAAGTCCAGCACCGGATTCCCGATGCGCACCACCATGGTCAGGCAAAGAATGGTCAGGGCGAAGGCCACCGCCATCAGCTCCCGGCACAGCAGCAGGTTCTGGAGCCGGAAGCACAGCCAGAACAGCAGACCGCACACCACCATCGCCACCCAGGGGAGCCAAACTTTTTTCTGCAAAAATCCCAGTATTTTGTCCTGAAACAGCCCGAAAATCATACCGGCGGGGTAAACCAGCGCCGTATCGTACCACCACAGCCCCTTCACATCCTGCAGCAGCAGGATGTAGAGGACCGACAGCCCCGTGACGGCCCCCACTGCCAGGATGTGCCGCCGGGGAAACAGGCGGAAGCCCAGCCAGGTGGCGGCGTAAAAATACAGCATGGCGAAGATGTACCAGTTGCTGTTGCCGATGGAATCCCAGCCGGTGAAGGACATCAGAATCCGCTTCCAGCCGTAATTTTTCTGCAAAATCAGGCCCAAAATGGCGTAAAGTCCCACAATCAGGGCAAAATGCAGCCAAATCCGCAGGACGCGGTTTTTGGGGATGCCGCGGACGTAGCCCGCCCCCTTGGCGGCGATGGAGCGCATCATGCCGTAGCCGGAGTAGAACAGGAAGCTCACCACCAGCAGCTGGTCCAGCTCCGTGTTGAGCTGTCCGAAAATCCGGTCCAGGGGGCCGATGGTGAGTATTTCCGCCCCGTGGCGCAAAAATACCACCAGCACGAAAAAGCCGTTGACGGCCCCGGTCTGTTCCTTGGAAAGGCAGCTTCCATCCCGCCGCAGGCTCATCCCCCACAGCAGCAGCGCAACCATTGCGATCAGCACGAAATCCATAATTTTTATTCTCCGATATATTGGAATCTTGGGCCGGAATAGCCGTCTTTTTGAACAATTTCGCTCCACATGGACGCAGGGCGCACCCAGAGCCCGCCCTCGCCGTACAGGGCCCGGTAGACCACCATCGGCTCCAATGTCTCCGAGTGGCGGGCAACGCCGACAAGTTCGTATTCCATCCCCTTAAAATGCCGATATTTTCCGGGTCTTAGTTCCATCATGCACCTCAAAAAACGAATGTCATTGCGAGGGCGAAGCCCGTGGCAATCCGTTCTCCTACATTTTAGTATGTCATTGCACGGGCCTCGCCCTCGCAATGACTGGAGAAACGGATTGCCACGGGCTTCGCCCTCGCAATGACATGGATATTCCTACATTATAATATGGATCAACCCCAAAGGCCGTCGGGGTATTTGCCTTCCGCGGCCATGGCCCGGAGGGCGGCCACCACCTGGGGCTTATCGGCGGCGTAGGTGACGCCGTACCACTTGTCGGTGGAGGTCAGCACCTTGGCCTTGGCCTTGCCTTCCGCCAGCAGCTCCGCCACCACGAAGGGCAGGAAAAATTCCGCCTTTTCCGGGTTGGCCACAGCGGCGGTGTTCAAAAACGTAGCGAATTTGGCCTTGGCCTCCTTCAAAAAGCTGGGGGTGAAGCCCCACATATTCATGGAAACGATGGTCTCCGGGGCCAGATCCACCCAGTTTTCCCCGTCCTCGGTGTAGCGGATGGCGTCCCCCTGGACCTCAATCCGGGTCCGCTCGCAGATGTCGGTCAGGTAGCCCTTCTCGTCGGTGGAGCAGATGCCCCGGGCCACGCTGCCGCTCAGGGTAACGGTCTTGCCCAGCTCATAGCCCACCATGCAGTAGTCGTAAAATTCCCCATCTTTTGCGTTGGAAAGTGCCTGATACATGGTCTTGAAGGCGGATTTTCCGTAGTAATCGTCGGAATTGATGGCGGCGAAGGGGGCGTCGCCGATTTCCTCGCTGGCGCAGATCACCGCGTGGCAGGTGCCCCAGGGCTTCTTGCGGATTTCGGGAACGGCGCAGCCGGCGGGAACCTTGTCAATTTCCTGGTAGGCGTAGCGAATTTCCAGGGGGCATTTCTCCAGCCGCTTTCCGACGGTTGACATAAAATCCTCACGAATGGCCTCTTTGATGATGATAACGGCGGTTTTGAACCCGGCCTCGGCGGCGTCGTAGAGGGAGTAGTCCAAAATGGCCTCGCCGTGGCTGCCCACGGGGTCGATCTGCTTCAGGCCGCCATACCGGCTGCCCATACCCGCGGCCATCACCACGAGAATCGGTTCCTTTGTCATAAATGACCTCCAAATGTTGTTTTTTATTGTATTATAAGGAAGATGATTCTAAATTGCAAGAGGGAATATCATCTCATGCTTCCGCAGGGGAGGGCCAAGACCCGCCCTCAGTCTGTCGAAAAAGCGATTGCACATATAAATGATTGTTTAGCGCACTAAAATCATGCTGTCATTGCGAGGCCCGAAGGGCCGTGGCAATCTCCCGGTATCATCTACGATAAGGAAAAAGTTCGATGAACGTACAATGTAGAATGGGATTATCCATAGATTTTGGTGCGAATTAGGACCAAA
>JAFTHT010000059.1 GCA_017457285.1 Oscillospiraceae bacterium
GTTACGAATTCGCCGAAAACGTACACAAAATCATAACCTTCTACCGCATGCTCCCCCAGTCACGGCTTGCGCCGTGCCAGCCCCCTCATAAATGAGGGGGCCAAGGTGCTGGTGCATAGCCAGGCCGCTAAACAATCATTTATAATACCCACATTTTTCTCCATCCTTCGTGGTTGACATCCGGGGGATTTGGATATAAAATAATAATAACTATGACCAAAAAGGAGGACACAGCATGGACGCGGGCAGTAGTAGCATACCCGGCCGAAGTAGCATCGGAGCCCCGTCGGCGGTGGCTCCCTGATTGATTATTTCGCCGGTGTATTCCATATCTTTTTGAGGAGGAATCACCTGTGGCAGAACGGTTTGAAATCGTGCAAAAAGCCCTCCAGAAAATGCTGGAGGATAAAAAATACGCAACCCTGCGGGACATCCTGGTGACCATGAACCCCAGTGATATCGCCGCGCTTTTCCAAGACCTGGAAGAAAAGCAAATCCCCCTGATGTTCCGCCTGCTGCCCAAAGAGCAGGCTGCGGAAACTTTTGTCGAAATGGAGCCGGATGAGCAGGAGCTGCTGATTCGGGGCTTCTCCGACAACGAGCTGAAGGAAGTGCTGGATGAGCTCTATGTGGACGACGCGGCGGATATCGTCGAAGAAATGCCCGCCAACGTGGTCAAGCGAATCCTGAAAAACGCCGACCCGGTGATGCGCTCCTCCATCAACCAGATTCTCCGCTACCCCGAAAATTCCGCCGGTTCCATCATGACCACCGAGTATGTGTCCCTCCGGCCGGATATGACCGTGGAGGAGGCCATCCTGCGGATCCGCCGCCAGGGCGTGGACAAGGAGACCATCTACACCTGCTACGTCACCGGCAAGGACCGGACTCTGATCGGTCTGGTCACCGTCAAGGACCTGCTGCTGGCGGAGGACGATGAGACCCCCATCAGTGATATGATGCTCACCAACCTGATTTCCGTCACCACCCGGACGGACCAGGAAGAAGTGGCCCATATGTTCAGCAAGTATAATTTCCTGGCGCTGCCCGTGGTGGACGGCGAAAACCGGATGGTGGGTATCGTCACCTTCGACGACGCCATGGACGTTATGGAAGAGGAGGCCACCGAGGATATCGAGATGATGTCCGGTATGCTGCCCTCGGAAAAGAGCTACCTGAAGAGCAGCGTCTTTGAGCTGTTCAAAAACCGGATTCCCTGGCTGATGCTGCTGATGGTTTCCGCCACCTTCACCGGGCTGATTATGACGGCTTTTGAAGGCGCGCTGGCGGCGCAGATCGCCCTGTCCGCCTTCATCCCCATGCTGATGGGCACCGGCGGTAACTCCGGCTCCCAGTCCAGCGTCACGGTGATCCGCTCCCTGAGCCTGGGCGAGCTGAAATTCCGGGACATCGGCATCGTACTGTGGAAGGAGCTGCGCACTGCGATTCTGTGCGGCGTGGCCCTGGCGGTGGTGTGCTTCGCGAAAATTTGGTTCATCGACCATCTGCTGTTCCAAAACGACGCCATCACCCTGATGGTGGATTTGGTGGTATGCCTGGCTCTGTGCGTCACGGTCGTCGTGGCGAAAATCGTGGGCTGCCTGCTGCCCATGGCCGCCAAGGCCCTGAAGCTGGACCCGGCGGTAATGGCCAGCCCCTTCATCTCCACCATCGTGGACGCCCTGTCCCTGCTGGTGTACTTCCTGTTCGCAAAATCACTGCTGAATGTATAAAATATTGTCTTTCGTAGGGGCCGATGTGGACATCGGCCCCTCAAACAATGTCATTGCGAGGCCGTAGGCCGTGGCAATCTCCTGGTACAACGTTGGTAATCATTTGAACCAAAATCTACGGACAATTCCATTCTGCATTGTATGTTCATCGAATTTTTACCTTGTCGTAGATGATACCGGGAGATTGCCACGTCGCTTCGCTCCTCGCAATGACAGTATGATCTTACATTTCCCACTTTATCGACACGCTGCGGGGCGATGTGGGCATCGCCCCCTACGAAAGTACAAAACAAAATCATCCCCCGGCCGGGTGGTCGGGGGATGATTTTATCACTTCACAATAAAATTATAAATACCAATGACGAACACCGTGGCGATCATCAGGGGCAGGATGTAGGTCATATAAAACCGCATCCACTTTTGCACTTTCGCGCCCTTGCCGGTGTTGGCCTCGGCGGTGAACTTGTCCCAGCCCCAGCCCTTGCGGCTGACGCAGAACAGCACCAGAATCAGGCTGCCCAGGGGCAGCATCAGGTTATTCACCAGGAAATCCTCGAAATCCATGATGCTCAGGCCCAGAATCTTCACATTTTTCAGCACCGTGAAGCCCAGCACACAGGGCATACACAGCACACCCAGGCCAATGCCGGTGAGGAGGGAGGTCTTTTTCCGCTCCCAGCCGGTCAGATCCCGGAGGCAGGCCACGATATTTTCAAACACCGCAAACACCGTGGACAGGGCCGCGAAGGACATGAACAGAAAGAACAGGCTGCCCAGAATCCGTCCGCCGGCCATGTGGCTGAAAATATTGGGCAGGGTATGGAACACCAGGCCGGGGCCGCTGTCGGGCTGCACATTGTGGGCAAAGCAGGCCGGGAAGATAATCAGGCCGGCGGTGAAGGCCACAAAGGTATCCAGAACGCCCACGTTGATGGCCTCGCCCAGCAGAGTCCGGTCCTTTTTCAGGTAGCTGCCGAAGATGGCCATGGCACCGATGCCCAGGCTCAATGTAAAGAAGGACTGGTTCATGGCCGCCACGATGACGTTGCCGATGCCCGCCTCGGTGAACCGCTGCCAGGAGGGCAGCAGGTAGAATTTCAGGCCCTCGGAGGCCCCGGGCAGGGTGCAGCTGTACACCGCCAGGAACACCATGATTACCAGCAGCGCCATCATCATCCACTTGGTGATCCGCTCCAGGCCACCCTGGAGGCTGAAGGAGCAGACCACGGCGGCCAGAGCCACCACCAGCAGGGTATACAGGGTCATATCGCCGGTGCTGGAGGTCATGGTATCGAACTGTCCGGCAATGGCGTCGCCATCCAGTCCCGCAAACACGCCCCGGGCCATGTCCACAAAATACTGAACCATCCAGCCCGCGAGGGTGCAGTAGCACATCATCAGCAAAATGTTGCCAATCAGACACATCCAACCATGAAAGTGCCACTTTTGGCCCTTCTTTTCGATTTCCTGGTACATTTTGACGGGACTTTTCTGACTGGCCCGGCCCAGGGAGAACTCCATGGTCATCACCGGCAGTCCCATGGCCAGCAGGAAGAACAGATAAATCAGCACAAAAATGCCGCCGCCATTCTGGCCGGTGATGTAGGGAAATTTCCACACATTGCCGATGCCGATGGCGCAGCCCGCGCTGAGCAAAATGAAGCCCAACCGGCTTCCCAATTTCTCACGCTGCATGATTTTACCACCTTTTGTTATGATTTTTCAAGAAAAACCGTGTTATTATACTCCACAATACGGATGTTTGTCAATCCAAAAATTCTGTCATTATTACGGAAGAACTCCCCTACAGCGGCAATGCAAAAAGGAGCCGTCAGACTGACGGCTCCCGGTTACACATATCCAGTTGGGCGCTGACCAAATCCACCGTGGTGGCCACATTACACAGGGACTGCCCCAGCAAATCCAGGGGGCTGGCGGCTGCGGCGCTGGTGCCGCCGGTGATGTACCTGGGGCTGCACACCGACACAATGAAGGTGTTGGTCACGGGGTAGCTCATGGCGGTGACCATGCCGCCGTTGGTGTAAGTATAGAGGGAGCTGATATTGCCCTCGATGGTGTAGATGATGCCATCGGCGTAGCCCGTCACCAGGCCCACATGGTTGGTGCGCTTATTGGTGCGGCTGGAGCGGAAGTAAATCAGGTCACCGGGCTGGGGGATATATTCCCCGGCAGCCAACTCCGGCTGGTCATGGTTCAGGTCCCGCTCCCGGAAGAACTGGAGGCCGTAGGGGGTATAGGCGTGCTTAGGCACGATGTTTTCGGAAATTCCGGCTCTCTCGGCGCACCAGGACACGAACATGGCGCACCACATATCCTGCATACCGAACCAATTGCCGAACTCGGTATGGTTGACACCACCGAAAACCTCGCCGGAGAGCTGATTGCCGGAGCCGCCCTCCTGATAGCCCAGCTGGGACAGGGCCACGTTGACGATATCCGTCCGCTGGTCGCCGGTGAGCTTCACTTCCGTCAGGGCCTGATAATATTTGCCGGCCATATACCGCTCAGACCCGGAATACTCCAGCGCCGACACCGGGCAGGCCCAAACCAGCGCCAAAATCAGCAGCAAGCAAGCCAACCGCCTCATTTCCCATCCTCCTCAATGCAGATTTGTTCCATTATACGACACTTTCGCCGGATTAGCAAGAACTTTTTCCCAAGGTTCGGCGGAAAATGATTGGGGACCTCAAAAACTGATTTTCAAGGTCCCCTAACGTATTATACTGATATTCAATAAAAAGGTTTCATTCGTAGAATGGAAGCTTTTTATATGAAGATCATAATGAGACGGGATTTTGATATGTTCTATTACGAAAATATCAAAATCGACAGCGCCATCAGGCGATGTCTTCTTATTAGAAAACGGACCCCCGCGGTCGCTTCGCTCCCTCGGAATGACAGACTACTTTTTTTGACACGCTGGGGCGTGGATTTATCCACGCCGCCCAGCGTGTCGATAAAGTGGCAAATAATCGGAAACACTCTGTAGGGGAGGGTCTTGACCCTCCCTCACCCTTCGATGATTGGGGTGTTGGTCCTGTGTGAGTTGCTACGTTTTTGCACTGATTTCTACTACGCAATCCCGTTACGTTGAGGGAGGGTCAAGACCCTCCCCTACGGATTACTCCTCGCAGTGACGGGGGTTTATCAGCACAGCTTGGCGCCGGCGGGGATGGCGTCGTCGATCATAATCAGATTCAGCTTCTCCTCGCCCTCCACCGTGTGGATGGCGGACAGAAGCATACCGCAGCTCTCCCGGCCCATCATCTTCCGGGGGGGCAGGTTCACGATGGCCACCAGGGTCTTGCCGATCAGGTCCTCGGGCTTATAGAATTTGGCAATGCCGCTGAGAATCTGCCGGTCGGTGCCGGTGCCGTCGTCCAGGGTGAACTGGAGCAGCTTGTCCGATTTCTTCACATTTTTGCAGTCGATGACCTTCACGGCCCGGAAATCACTCTTGCAGAAGGTGTCGAAATCCACATTTTCCTGGGCATAGGGCTCGATTTCCAGCGCGGGCTTGGCGGGCTTGCTCAGCTCCTCCAGGGCGGCCAGCTCCTTCTCCACGTCCAGCCGGGGGAACAGAACGGGGCCAACGGTGGTATTCCACACCGCGGCTTCGTCCGCACAGTAGCACCGGGCATCCCAGCCCCGGGCCTCGGCGGCCACATTCAGCATATTCAGAATCTTCTCGGCAGATTCGGGCATAAAGGGCGTGATGAGGATGGCGCTGATGCGGATGCACTCGCACAGGTTCTTCATAACGGTGAGCAGACGGGCCTTGGTTTCCTCGCTCTTGGCCAGGATCCAGGGGGTGGTCTCGTCAATATACTTATTGGCCCGGTCCAGCAGCCGGAACACCTCGTTCAGCGCCGCAGAGAACTGGAATTTATCCATCTGCTTCTCATATTTTTCCATGACATCCGCGGCAAGGGCCTTCAGCTCCTCATCCAGAGGTGCGTCCTCACCGCCGGCAGTCAGGCTGCCGCCGAAATACTTCTGGTTCATGGCCACGGTGCGGGAAACCAGATTGCCCAGGGTGTTGGCAAGGTCGGTGTTGATGGTGCCCATCAGCAGCTCATTGGTGAAGTTGCCGTCGGAGCCGAAGGGGAAGGTCCGCAGCAGGAAGAACCGCAGGGCATCCACGCCAAAACGTTCGGACAAAATATAGGGGTCCACCACATTTCCCCGGGATTTGGACATTTTTTCGCCGTTAAAGTTCAGCCAGCCGTGGCCGTAGACCTTCTTGGGCAGGGGCAGATCCAGGCTCATGAGCATGGCGGGCCAGATGATGGAATGAAACCGGACGATCTCCTTGCCCACAAAATGCACATCGGCGGGCCAGAAATCATTCAGGTCGTTGTACCTGTCATTCTCGAAGCCCAGGGCGGTCATGTAGTTGAACAGGGCATCGATCCAGACGTAAACCACATGGCCCTCGTCGAAATCCACCGGCACGCCCCAGGTGAAGCTGGTGCGGGAAACGCACAGGTCCTCCAGGCCGGGCTTGATGAAGTTGTTGACCATTTCGTTGACCCGGCTCCGGGGCTCCAGGAAATCGGTGTTCTCCAGCAGGTCCTGGATCCGGTCGGCGTACTTGGACAGACGGAAGAAGTAGGCCTCTTCCTCGGCGTCCTGGACTTCCCGGCCGCAGTCGGGGCACTTGCCGTCCACCAGCTGGCTCTCGGTCCAGAAGGATTCGCAGGGCTTGCAGTATTTGCCGGTGTACTTGCCCTTGTAGATGTCGCCGTTGTCGTACATCTTCTTGAAAATTTTCTGGATGGCGGCCACATGGTAATCGTCGGTGGTGCGGATGAACCGGTCGTAGGAAATGTTCATCAGCTTCCACAGGTCCAGCACCCCCTTCTCGCCCAGGACGATGTTGTCCACGAACTGCTGGGGAGTGACGCCGGCCTCCTTGGCCTTGTCCTCGATCTTCTGGCCGTGCTCGTCGGTGCCGGTGAGGAACTTGACGTTGTAGCCCTGGAGCCGCTTGTACCGGGCCATAGCATCGGTGGCCACGGTGCAGTAGGCATGGCCGATATGCAGATTGGCGGACGGGTAGTAGATGGGTGTTGTGATGTAATAGTTGCCTTTACACATAAAAAATCCTCCTGAAAATGAAAAATCGCCCCCGGAAAATCCAAGGGCGACAAAAATTGACGCGGTACCACCTTGCTTTGCAGGTGCCTGTCCTTGCGGGCCGGTGCGTACACCGGCGCAGCAATCTTCTAAAATGCACACTGCCTCAAAGACGCCATAACGGGCGCACCCGGGGGAGCCTACCTATCGACGCCCCAGCTCCGAGACCATGTTCCGCCGTCTTACCGCACCCCATCCCACCAACCGGGGCTCTCTGACCGGATATCCCGACGTACTCTTCTCTTCACAGCTTTTTCCATTATACACGGACATTATAGCCCGAAACATCCCCATTTGTCAACTGTTTGTTGGAGAAGAAAGAACGGTTTTCCAAACGAGGCATTCTGCAGGGGGGCTTGACCCTCCCCTGCACAGCGTGTCGATAAAGTGGTAAATGATTGTTTAGCGGCCTAAAACGACGCGCCGATCTCAACAACCGTGTCATTGCGAGGCCGCAGGCCGTGGCAATCTCCTGGTACAACTTTGGTCCTAATTCGCACCAAAATCTATGGA
>JAFTHT010000069.1 GCA_017457285.1 Oscillospiraceae bacterium
AATGTAGAATGGGATTATCCATAGATTTTGGTGCGAATTAGGACCAAAGTTGTACCAGGAGATTGCCACGGCCTACGGCCTCGCAATGACATGGTTGTTGTAGCTGGGTGCGCCGTTTTAGGGCGCTAAACAATCATTTACACGCATATGAACCTTTTTTCGACAGTCTGTGAGAGGGGCTTGACCCTCCCCTGCGGATGGCGCACATAAAACCGCCTGTTTTTTGCTATCATAGCAGAAAACAGGCGGTTTTGCAATCATTATCCCAGGAAATAAACGTCGCAGTCGCGGATGCCGAACTGGAGGGCCTCTTCACGGGTTTCATAGAACAGGTCCAGGCGGTTGCCCTTGATGGAGCCGCCGCAGTCCTCGGCAGTGGCCACGCCGTAGATATACTGACCGTCTTTGGTGACGATGAACATCCGGGTGCCATAGGGGATGACCCTGGGGTCAACAGCCACAACGCCAACACGGGTGGGGGTGCCGATGGCGGTGATTTCGCCGCCCACGTCGGTGCGGCAGTAGGAGGTGGCCTTGAAGGTCTGGCGGTGGGTAAAGGTCAGCACATCACCGTCGGCGGTGATGATGACGCCGTCGCCGATGACCGGCTTATTGTTTTTGCTGCCGGAACCGGTGCCGGTGCCAACGGCGATGACCTGGGTCACAGGCTCGGCGATGACTTCCTCGGACAGCAGCACCCGATCCGCTTCCTTGCCGTTGACATAGGTGACCTGCTCGGTGATGAGCTTCTCACCTGCCACGCCGGCGGTGAGGATCACCTCGGTGCCGGCCTTCAAGGCATCGCTCTCCTGATAGATGGTTTCGAAGGGGATGGTAATGGCGCACTTATCATCGGAAACAATGATATCATTGACGGTAATGACCATTCCGCCGAACACCGCATACTCCAGGGGGATATCCGCAGTAACGGAGCCGGTCAGAACAATGCCGTTGCGCTCCAGGAACTGGCCCACGGTTTCATCCTCCGCGGCAGGGAACGCCACCCGATTGCCGAACAAATCCACAAACACCTCTTCCACAGGGGTGGGCTGAGGAAGCGTCAGGTTGGGCGCCTCAGTGGGTTCCTCAGTAGGCTCCTCAATGGAGGGCTCGGTGGGTTCATCCGTGGGGGCTTCGGTGCTATGTACCGTTTCCTGAGGCTCATCAGCAAAGAAATTTTTCGCAAAAACGGTCTGGGTGAGCAGAATCGCGGTGGCAACCATGGCCAGCGCAAATACGCCGATCCGGAGCAGCAGGGAATTTCGCTGCAGGATCGCTTTGAAATTTCGCATGACAGGGGATCTCCTTCCGATCGTGTGATGACAGAAATGATGCCGGATTACCCGGCGGTTACAACTGTTACATTCGGGTTACAAATTTGTACAACCACATATGTACGAATGCATTATAACATTTTTTTCGAAAAAGTCAAGTATTTTCCTCAAACAAGCCAGTTAACACAACTTTTATTTCTTTTCTTTCATTTATTCTATGTAAATAGCAAATCAAAATATGCCATCTGTTGTGCATTTTGACCACAATCCATTGTGTTTTTATCCCGTTTAGTTTACATAACGCCATAATTTCGCAACCAAGACGGCTTTTTCTTTTTTTGCCGTTATTTTTGAAATTTTCCCATCCAAAACCGGCGGGAACCATTGACAAATCCCCATTTTTGTGATAAATTCACCCTATCAAAAGGCAAAGACGAAGACACGCATGGTGGGAAAGATTTTCAGAGAGGACTTCGATTTTGGTGAAAGAAGCCCATAACACTGCCCGCTGTGATACCACTTCTGAGCCGTATGCGCGGAAATGCCATGCCGGGTGCGCCCGTTAAAGCGTCAACGAGTGGCGGATTGTTATGTCAACCGCAACCAGGGTGGAACCGTGGAATATGTTATTATTAATGTATCCCACCCCTGATCCGTTCAGGGGTGGGCTTTTTTTGCCCTCCCCGCAGCCCAGATACGGAGGCTGAGTGCCAGATACGAGATATCTCTTGTCTTGGGCATATCTCGTATCTTGTATCTCGTATCTCGTATCTATCATCCGATTGGAGGTAACATCATGGAAGAAAATCTGTACACGTTCGAAAACCCCGAGTACCGCAAGACCTACTGGCACACCAGCTCCCATATCATGGCCCAGGCTGTGAAGCGGCTGTGGCCGGAGGTGCAGCTGGCCATCGGCCCCGCCATTGACGAGGGCTGGTACTACGATTTTGACGCCCCCTTCTCCTTCACCCCCGACCATCTGAGCCAGATTGAGGCGGAGATGAAGAAGATCTGCAAGGAGCGCATCCGTCTGGAGCGCAGCGAGAAGCCCCGGGCGGAGGCCATCGCCTACATGGAAGAAAAGAACGAGCCCTACAAGGTGGAACTGATTCAGGACCTGCCGGAGGATGCCGTCATCTCCTTCTACACCCAGGGTGATTTCACCGACCTGTGCGCCGGTCCCCATCTGGACCACACCGGCCGGGTCAAGCACAACGGCTTCAAGCTGACCAAGGCCTGCGGCGCCTATTGGCGGGGCGACAGCAACCGCAAGATGCTCCAGCGGATCTACGGCATCGGCTTCCCCAGCAAGGATGAGCTGGACGAATACCTGAAAAAGCAGGAAGAGGCCCTGAAGCGGGACCACAACAAGCTGGGCCGGGAGCTGGACTACTTCACCACCGTGGAGGCCATCGGCCAGGGTCTGCCCATCCTGCTGCCCAATGGCTCCCGGGCGATTCAGCTGATGCAGCGCTGGATTGAGGATGAGGAGCAGAAACGCGGCTATATTCTGACCAAGACCCCCCTGATGGCTAAGCGGGACCTGTACCGGATTTCCGGCCACTGGGATCACTATCTGGACGGTATGTTCATCCTGGGTGACCCCTATGATGAGGAAAAAGAGTGCTTCGCCCTGCGGCCCATGACCTGCCCCTTCCAGTACCAGGTCTACCTGAGCAAGGCTCGGTCCTACCGCGACCTGCCCCTGCGCTATGGCGAGACCTCTACCCTGTTCCGCAACGAGGATTCCGGCGAGATGCACGGTCTGATCCGTGTCCGGCAGTTTACCATTTCCGAGGGCCATCTGGTGCTGCGGCCCGACCAGCTGGAGGAGGAGTTCCGGGGCTGTCTGGATCTGGCCAACTACTGTCTGGAGACTCTGGGTCTGAAGGAGGACTGCTCCTTCCGGTTCAGCCAGTGGGACCCCGCCAAGGCCGGCATCAAGTATGAGGGCACCGCCGAGCAGTGGGATCTGGCCCAGTCCACCATGAAGACCATTCTGGACAACATCGGCATCGATTACGAAATCGGCATCGATGAGGCCGCCTTCTACGGCCCCAAGCTGGATATTCAGATCAAGAACGTCTTCGGCAAGGAGGACACCCTGATTACCATCCAGATCGATATGCTGCTGGCCAAGAAGTTCGGCATGGAATACACCGATTCCGACGGCCAGAAGAAGACCCCCTATATCATTCACCGGACCTCCATGGGCTGCTACGAGCGGACTCTGGCGCTGCTGATTGAAAAGTACGCCGGCGCCCTGCCCCTGTGGCTCATGGGCACGCAGGTGAAGGTCATGCCCATCACCGACCGGGCTCACGAGTATGCCAAGGGTCTGACCCAGCAGCTGAAGGATGTGGGTATCCGGGCCGAATGCGACTGCCGCAGCGAGAAGCTGGGCTACAAGATTCGGGAGGCTCAGGTGCAGAAGATCCCCTATATGCTGGTCGTGGGCGACCGGGATATGGAGAACGGCACCGTGTCCGTCCGGACCCGCAAGGGCGAAGACCTGGGCGCCATGACCCCCGATGCATTCACCGCCAAGTGCCTGCTTGAAATCGCTTCCAAGAGCAAGGAAGTCTGATAGGAGGTAACCCTATGAGTAAGAAAGCCGCAACGTGGATTCTGGCTGTGGCCATCGCAATTTTCGGCATTATTCTGCTGTCGTCGTACCTGGGCACCAAGGAAAATCCGACTCCCGAAAAGCTGTCTGAGGTTTCCCGGAGCGACCTGGAAGCCGGAACCGTTTATCTGGCTGATGAGTTGGTCGTGGTTGACTGTTTCGCTGAGGCACTCAACACAGACATGGATTACTATTTTATCCTGTTCAAAGATGCCAACGGTTTGACGATTCCCATGACAATGCCGGTGGGCAAAGCCAGCCCCATCCGGGATGAGCTGGAGGCCTACATCAACGATAGCACCAAGAAACCGGGAGATTTGGTCCTGGAGGGCTACGTCAAGCTGGAGAAGGATGTGGACGAAGACGGTAAGCTCTTCAATTTCTTCAATGAAGCATTGGAGAATTATCAGGCGCAAACTTTCGATTTGATGGTTCGAACGAATTTCCGGATGGTATACGTCTGCGGCCCCGAAGGTGACCCCTTCGCCGACTCCGCAGCCAAGAACCCCATCACCCTGGTGATGGGCATCCTGTCGATTCTGGGAGCAGTGGCGCTTCTGGTCTTTGGGGTGATTCTTGCGGACCGGACGCCCCGCAAGAAGGCAACGGCTCCGGCCCAGGCGGCACCCGTCTACCGGTCCGCTGCTCCGCAGCAAACCACCGCACCCAGAAGCATCCCCGTTGTTCCCCCCACCCCCGCTGCCTCGGACCCTGTGATGGAACAGCTTGAGCGGTACAAGAGCCTCCATGAGGCTGGCTATATGACCGCTGAGGAATACGACCAGAAGCGTAAAGAGATTCTAGGATTGTAAGCAAAAACAGACAAGCCGCCCCACCGGGCGGCTTGTTTTGGGAGATTGTTGTTATGGTAAATGAGTGTTTAGCGTATCAGATTAGGATGTCATTGCGAGGCCGTAGGCCGTGGCAATCTCCCGGTATCATCTACGATAAGGAAAAAGTTCGATGAACGTACAATGTAGAATGGGATTATCCATAGATTTTGGTGCGAATTAGGACCAAAGTTGTACCAGGAGATTGCCACGGCCTACGGCCTCGCAATGACATGGTTGTTGTAGCTGG
>JAFTHT010000070.1 GCA_017457285.1 Oscillospiraceae bacterium
CTGATCGTCGATTTTACCGGGAGATTGCCACGTCGCTTCGCTCCTCGCAATGACAGGTGGACGGACTGCCCCGCATCCGAAGGATGCTCGGCGGCCCATAGGCCGCCGCATTATTTATCCTCCGCTAAACAATCATTTACCTTATTTCCAGACTTTTCTATCCGCAAAAACCGCCAGGGAGGTTCCCCGGCGGTTTTGTATTTCAGTTCTTACTTCTTGCGGGCCGCCAGTTCGGCGTTCATCTTCTCCATGGTCTTCTTATCCAGGTTGTAGACCAGGGCGATGCCGATGAACTGCAGCACAGCGCTGAACAGGTACAGACCGGCAACCAGCCAGCACATATTGTAGGCGGTCTGTGCGCTCTGACCCTCGGTGCCCAGCTTGGAAACATAGCCCAGGGCGCCCATCAGCAGCAGAACAGCGGAGGGGCCAACGCCCTGCGCCAGCTTACGGAAGAAGGAGTGCAGAGAATACACGGTGCCCTCTTCCCGCTTGCCGGTCTTCCACTCGTTGTAGTCAATGGCATCCGCCATCAGAGCCCAGGAAACACAGGTGTACACGCCCATGCCCAGACCAAAGATCACCAGGCCGGCCATGTAAACAATCAGCGCAATGCTCTTGGGAACCATGGGGAACACCAGCATCACCAGGCCGCCCACCAGGGAGACCAGCGTACCGGCAACGGAAGCTTCCTTCTTGCCGTACTTGCTGACGATATTCTTAATGAAGGGCATGAACAGGAACATGGGCAGGAAGCCGATCATCATCACAACACCGGACAGAGAAGCCTTGCCGAAGTAGGTGGCGAACATAATGGTATTGGCGGTGGTGGCGGACTGCATGCCCAGGAACATACCCATGGCGGCGATGGTGGCGCCAACTGCAGGACGGTTCTTCAGGAAGTTGCCGAAAGCCGAGAAAACATTGAACTTCTCACCGGCTTCGTTGGTCTTAACGGAATTTTCGTCCACACGGATGGTGATGGTCTTGATCATGAACAGGAACGCGATGAAGCCCAGGACGCCCATCAGCAGAGCAACCCAGAACACCCGCTCGCCCAGCAAAGTCTCTACCTGAACGCCGGTCTCGGGGTTCAGAACGGGCTTGCCATTGGCATCAACTTCCTTCCGCCAGATCAGCATGGGCAGGATCATGCCGGGGATCATACCGCCGACCATGGAGCCCACGGAACGCCAGGTGGACAGCTGCGCACGCTCACCGGGATCTTCGGTGACCAGGGACAGCATAGAGCCATAGGGAACGTTGGCCACAGTGTAGCAGGCATCCCAAACGATGTAGCCCAGGATGAACAGAATGGCCTTCACAACAGTGGGGGCATTGGGGAAGGGCAGGAACACCGCCGCACCGGCCACCAGCAGGCCGCAAGCGCCGATGAAAATATAGGTCTTGAACTTGCCCATCTTATACTTTCTTCTGTCGGAGTCGATCAGTGCGCCGATCAGGGGATCGTTGACGGCATCCCAAATCTGAACCAGCAGCAGAAGTCCGGACAGCAGACCGGTCTCCATCATCATAAAGACGAGCCAGAATGTCTGAACGGTGCCCTTCAGGGCGAAGCTCATGTTGCAGCCAAAGTCACCGGCAGCGTAGGCAACCTTGTCGCGCATACCGAATTTGCGGTAGCCCTTGGCATCCAATTGGACGGGTTTCTTTGCCATTTTATTTCCTCCTTATTTGTCAGACGGCACAAAAATCCGTCTATTGTTCACAGAATTATTATACAGGATGTACAATCACGATAGTAGGACCAAAATTCGTTTTCTGTGACACACCTCGCTGATTTTACACGAAATTATTTGTTTATTTTATACAAAATTATTGATTTATTTATAAATCGTGCTATACTAATTGCATACACATCCCACTGTCATCGGGGAATCACGCCCTGCGTAACGGCGGTGCTGCCCCATAAGGAGGAATCGCCATGTATAAGCTGTGCAAATCCGAAAGCTCCGCCGCGCGGCAGAGAGAGCTGGAGGCCGGACTGCTGGGTATCATGCTCACAAAACGCTACGAGGAAATCACTGTCAGCGATTTGTGCGACGAGTTGCAGATTCCCCGGAAGTCCTTCTACCGGTATTTCTCCAGCAAGGACGGCGCCCTCCAAGCACTGCTGGATCACACCCTGATGGAATACGAAACCTTCTCCGGGCCCTACCAGGAAGGTCAGCCCCGGACGCTGGAAAAAGACCTTGAGCGATTTTTCCTGTTCTGGCTCCACCACCGGCAGCTGCTGGATGCCCTGGAGCGCAACAGCATGAGCCCCGTGCTGATGCAGCGGTGCATCAGCGGTGCCATGGCCGGGCAGATCATCCCCCGGCGGTTCCTCCGACTCGAGAGCAAGGATACCCTGGAGGGAGTCATCCTGTTCACCATCTGCGGCCTGATGACCATGGTCATCGAGTGGCACCACGGCGGCTATCGCCAGCCCGCCTCCCACATGGCCCGGCTGGCCGTCCGGCTCCTGAGCAAGCCCCTGTATCCCGAGGCGCAAAACCTGCTTTGAGCCAAATAAATGTTTATCAGCTAATTGCACAAAATGGTATTGTGCCTTTTGTTGGGTAGTGTCACAGTTGTGACATTTTGGGTCTTGTTTTTAATGGATGTTCCATATTATAATGTTTTTAGGGTGAAAACCATCGAATCCGCCCGTTAAAATTCAGAAATTTCCGCACCTGGATTTCTAACATTCGCTTCCGCGGGTCGATAAAGCTGTAAATCATTGTTTCACGGTTAAAAAACATCTGTCATTGCAAGCCGATGCGCTCGAGTGGCGTGGAAATCTCCTGGATATTCCGAAGATGATTGCCCCTACGAACCGGAACGGATTGCCGGCACCCTATGATTTTGTAATAAATATTCATTATATAAAAGGAGCGATGATTCCCATGGCTGAATTCATTCGACTGGATCCCGCCAAGCTTTCCCCCCTGCGCCAGATTGACGAACGTCTGGTATCCTACAACGTGGAGATGACCGAGGTCACCGGAGGCACCTTCTGGAAAGCCTACACCGAAGCCCAGGTGGACGGCACCGAGGAATTCCCCCTCATCTCCAACTGGCAGGACATGGGCAACCTGCAACAGTGGTACGACCCCATCGACACCAAAAACCCCCGGCTCATCAAGCTGGCCAAAGATCTGGGCCCCGCCTGGGTGCGGGTTTCCGGCACCTGGGCCAACAAGACCTACTACGATTTCGACGGGCATTGCAATGGCGTTGTTCCGGAAGGCTTCCAGAACCTTCTGACCAAAGAGCAGTGGCTGAATCTGCTGGACTTTGTCAAAGCCGTGGACGGCAAACTGCTGGTTTCCATCGCCAACTGCCCCGGCATCCACAGGGCCGACGAGCCCATGCCCTTTGAGCAGGCCGATTTGCTGTTTAAGACCTCCAAGGAATATGGTGTCCCGATTTCCGCCGCGGAATTCACCAACGAGCCAAATCTCATCGCCCTGAGCGGTCTGCCCCAGGGCTACACCGCCGCCGATCATGCCCGGGATCACGACCTTTTCGGTGCCTGGCTGAAGGAAAACTACCCCGAATGCCTGTTCGTGGGCCCCTGCACCGTGGGCGACATCGATATGTTCGGCATGATGGAGGGCGCCGGCGGCGGCATGGCCGCAGGCTACGAGATCGTCACCACCGAGGCTCTGCTGGGTGACTACAAGTCCAAAATGGACGTGTTCAGCTACCATTACTACAACGGCGTTTCCGAGCGGGGGCAGGCCATGGGCGGCCATTGGCCCTATTCGGCGGCGCTGTCTGAAAAATACCTGGCCACCGCCGGTCAATGCGCCCGGCAGTACACCGGCCGCCGGGACAAGTACGTCCCCGGGGGCCAGATGTGGGTCACCGAATCCGGCGATGCCGGCTGCGGCGGCAACACCTGGGCCTCCACCTTCGTGGATGTGCCCCGGACCCTGAACGAATTGGGTGAATTTTGCACCATTACCGACGGTGTCATCTTCCACAACACCCTGGCATCCAGCGACTACGGCTTCCTGAAGCACGGCACCTTTGAGCCCCGGCCCAACTATTTCGCCGTGCTGCTGTGGAACCGGCTCATGGGCCCCACCGTTTACGCCACCGGCGAGGAAATTCGCGAAGGTGCCCACGTCTACTGCCACTCCCGGAAGGACGGCAAGGAGGGCTACGTTTATCTGATTATCAACAACGCCCGGGAATGCACCGTGGTGGATCTGCCCTGCGACGCAATGCGCTACAGTCTCACCGGCAAGGGTAAGCTCCGCAGCCGCACCATGCTGCTCAACGGCCGGGAGCTGAAGCTGGGCCCCGACGACATTCTGCCGGAGCTGGAGGGTTCCTACCAATCCGCCGGAACCCTGCGCCTGGCACCCCAGAGCTGCACGTTCCTGGTAATTTAAGATTCAACCCAGGGGAGGACCGCAGGTCCTCCCCTGGATTGTCGATAAAGCTGTAAATGATTGGGGACCTCTAAAAACTGATTTTCGAGCGGGCGGTGGATATTTTGTCGCAAATTGAAGTCACGAAAACACCAGGAATCCTGGATGTATTTCGGTGTTTTCGGGGCGAAAAGTTGCGGCAAAAGATACGCCGCTTCGCCGAAAAGGAGTTTTTAGAGGTCCCCGATTGTTTAGAATAGGAAGCACCCCTTGCCCCCCTCATTTATGAGGGGGGTGGCCGAGCGAAGCGAAGGTCGGGGGGAGTTCGAAATATCGTGAATTGTATACTCCCCCCGCCCCTTCGGGGCACCCCCCTCATAAATGAGGGGGGCAAGAAGTGCTATCGTA
>JAFTHT010000008.1 GCA_017457285.1 Oscillospiraceae bacterium
CAATGTAGAATGGGATTATCCATAGATTTTGGTGCGAATTAGGACCAAAGTTGTACCAGGAGATTGCCACGGCCTACGGCCTCGCAATGACATGGTTGTTGTAGCTGGATGCGCCGTTTTAGGCCACTAAACAATCATTTATCTTGTTAAGGAGGATGTTATGGGCTTTGAGTTTGAATTGAAATTCCGTGCCACGGCGGAGGTGCAGGCGCGGATCCGGGGGGCTTATCCGCTGGATTATCGGCCCTTTGAGATGGAAACGACTTATTTCGATACCGCCGATTTCGCCCTGTCCGACCGGCATATCACCCTGCGGCGGCGGATGGAGAACGGCGAGGCCGTCTGCACCGTCAAGACCCCCACCGCCGGCCTGGGCCGGGGGGAATGGGAGTGCCGGTGCGAGGATATTGAAGTGGGGATTTTGGAGTTATGTAAACTCGGCGCCCCCAAGGAGCTGCTGGTGCTGACGGTTTCCGGCGTAAAGCCCATCTGCGGGGCCAAATTCACCCGGCTGGCCGGCCTGACGGAATACCAGGGTGCCACCCTGGAGATTGCCCTGGACGCAGGCATCCTCACCGGCGGCGGTCGGGAAATTCCACTGTGCGAGGTGGAAGTGGAGCTGAAATCCGGTGATGCGGAGGCGGCAGTGGCCTTCGGCCGGAGCCTTGTCCGGGATTTCGGCCTGGAAACCGAGAATAAGAGCAAATTCCGCCGGGCTTTGGCCCTGGCAAAGGGAGAAATCCATGGCATTTGAGAAGTTTTTTGAGAAATATGACCGGCTGGTGCTGCTGGACACGGAAACCACCGGCCTGGACTACCGCCGGGATGAGATCATCGAATTTTCGGCGGTGGTGGTGGAGCCCGGCGGCATCGCCCGGCAATACGACGAGCTGGTGACCCTGAGCCCCGGGGGCTTCATCCCGGCGAAAATCCAGCAGCTAACGGGCATCACCGAGCAGGACATCCGGGAGCGGGGCCTGCCCAAGGCCCGGGTCTGCCGGGATATTGGGGAAATGATTCAGGGAAACACCCTGATTTTGGCCTATAATGCCCATTTTGACCTGAGTTTTCTTTACTATATGCTGCTGCGGGACGGGGACCCCATGATTCTGAAGGGCAAGGACAAGCTGGATCTGCTCACCGTCTACCGGGACCGGCGGAGCTTCCCCCACCGACTGAGCAGCGCCATTGAGGCCTACGGGCTTTCCGGTCAGGTGGTCAATTCCCACCGGGCCATCGACGATGTGATCGCCACTGTGGCGGTGATGGAGGCCATGGAACGGGAGAAGGATGACCTTCTGAATTATGTAAATCTGTTCGGCTACAACGCCAAATACGGCATCGAGGGCAAGCCTATCGGCTCTGTCACCTACAAGCCCCAGGGCTTCGACCCGAAGCTGCCGTTGTACCTATAATTACCATGGCATTGCCACGGGCTTCGCCCTCGCAATGACAGCAATGTATAAGGAGGAAACTATCATGATTAACCAAACTGCCTATGAACTGGGCTCCAACCGTTCCTGCATCCGGGAACTGTTTGAATATGGCCGGGGCCGGGCTGCCATTGTGGGCAACGAAAATGTCTACGACTACAGCCTGGGCAATCCCTCCATCCCCGCGCCGGAGGCGGTGAATCAGGCCATTCGGGATATCCTGGCGGATACCCCTTCCCTGGCGGTTCACGGCTATACTTCCGCCATCGGCGATCTTGCCACCCGGCAGGCCATTGCCGACGACCTGAATGAGCGGTACGCCGCCGGTGTCCGGCCCCAGGACCTGTTTATCGGCTGTGGCGCGGCGCCGGAGCTGGTGGCGGTGTTCAAGGCTCTGGCGGTGCCCGGGGCGGAGATTCTGGCGGTGGCCCCCTACTTCCCGGAGTACAAGCCCTTTGTGGAGGGCACCGGCGCAACCTTCAAGGTGGTGCCTCCGGATGTGCCCGGGTTCCAGATCCGGCTCTCCGCCGTGGAGGAGATAATCGGCGAACATACCGTGGCCATCATCCTCAATTCCCCCAATAACCCCGCCGGTACGGTCTACACCCGGCAGACCCTGGAGGAGCTGGCCGCCCTGCTGGAGCGGAAGGCTGCCCAGTTCGGCCATCCCATCTACATCGTGGCCGACGAGCCCTACCGGGAGCTGGCCTACGGGGTTGAGGTGCCCTTCATCCCCACCATTTACCGGGATACCATCGTCTGCTACTCCTATTCCAAGTCCCTGTCCCTGCCTGGCGAACGGATTGGCTATGTTTATGTGCCGGAGAAAGCCACGGACAGTGCTGCCCTCTATGCGGCAGTGGCAGGCGCCTCCCGGGGGGCGGGCCATGTCTGCGCTCCCAGCCTGTGGCAGAAAGTCATCGCCCGGTGCGCCAAGCTGCGGCCCGATCTGGAGGCCTACGACCGGAACCGCAAGACCCTCTATGATGGTCTGGTGGATTTGGGCTACGAGGTGGCGAAGCCCGACGGCGCTTTTTACCTCTTCGTGAAGGCTCCCGGCGGCGACGCGGTGGCGTTTTCCGAGAAGGCCAAGCAGAAGGATTTGCTGGTGGTCCCCGGCGACGGCTTCGGCTGCCCCGGCTATTTCCGGGTCTGCTACTGCGTCAGCTATGAGCAAATCGTAAAAAGCCTGCCAGTGTTCGGAGAATTGATTTAAGGAAGTTATTCACATCGTATGCTTGTAAATGATTGTTTCGCGTACGAACCTACAGATCTGTCATCCTGAGCGAGCGTCAGCGAGTCGAAGGATCTACGCACTACATAACCCTGAAACATATCGATCCTGCGTAGATCCTTCGACTCCGCTTCGCTTCGCTCAGGATGACATACATCTTACATTTACTCCGCAAAACAATCATTTACAGCGCAAAAGTCTGCATAACGGTTTCACCCCCGATGCATTACCGCATCGGGGGTGATTTCGTTTAGATAACTGCCAGAATCAGGCGATAGTACAGACTTTTTAGCAAGCCCTCCCGGCTCAGGGCGTCGGTGGATTCCCGGAGGAAGGGCTCGAATCGGGCCAGCTCCTCGGTCGTGATGCCCTGGCGGCTGTAGCAGGCTTTCTCCGCCAGCTCCGTCATCTTGTCAGGCAGCGGCACGTTCCGCAGCTTTGCCATGCGTTTGGCTTCCCGATAGCGGGCCAGAGCCTGGGCATTCACCCGGCCGCCATACATCCGTGCCAGCTTCCAACGGCGACGAATCAGCCACTGGCCAATGGCCGCCACCACGAACACAAACATGGTGCAAAATACACTCAGAATCCACCAGAACCAATCCGGCAGGAAGCTCTCCGGCTCCCATTCCTCCGGCTTATCCACAGCCTCCGTCGTAGCCGGAGGGGCGGTGGTTGTCTGCACCGGTGCCGTGGCAGTGGGGAGGACGATGGTCAGGGACTCGGTAGGATCTGTTTCCGTGGGGCTGGTGGGGTCTGTAGGAGGCTCCGTTTCCGTGGGCTCCGTAATGGTGGGTTCCGTTTCCGTAGGCTCCGTGATTGTAGGCTCCGTTTCCGTGGGGTCTGTCACAGTCGCCCCCTCTTCCCCGGGGGTGGGGTCAATGACCATCCAGCCGATGCCGGGCACATAGTACTCCACCCAGGCATGGGCCTTGTTGGCCCGGACCACCGTCACACGATTGGGAACAGCCTCGGCAGTATAGCCCTCCACATACCGGGCCGGGACCCCCGCTGCCCGCAGCAGCACCGCCGCAGAGGTGGCGAAATGGACGCAGTAGCCCCGCTCTGCCTCCCGCAGGAACCAAATGGCCAAATCTTCCTCGGACCCCGGCATCACATCCGGGTCCAAATCATATTCCGCCGTGCGGCGCACATAATTCTCCACCGCTTTGGCGATGGCCACCGGGTCCGTCAAATCCGAGATGCCGGCGGCCCGGAGGATTTTTTTCGCCTCTTTGGCGGTATCACCGGGCAGCGCCAGGTAGATTCGGTCCGCCGCCGGGCCATCGGCGCCATCCAGCTCGTATTGCAGTTCCCAATCCTCCGCCAGCACGGTCACATCGAAGCCGTACTCCCGGCTGTAGCCGTCGTTGGCCATCTGACCACCCTGGAAATACGTCTGCTCGCCGGGCCAGTAGGGCACATATCGGTAGCCCCGGCTGCCCAGCACCCGAATCTCCAGCCGACCACGGTCCTCAGCCCATGCCTCCGGCAGGAAGAAGTCCGATTCCTCCCGCTGGTCGCTGGCACTCCAGCTCAGGCCGTCGTAGCTGTCCATATCGATGCCACGCAGATAGACCTTGCCGAAAAAGTTCGCGTTTACCTCCATAACAGGGGTATTCGGCAGCTTTCGCCTGCCCAATTTGTCCAATTTCACTCTGTCCGGCACGCCGCCGCCAAGGTTGAACACCAGTTCCCCATCGGAGGTCTGGCCCACATAGGGCAGCTTGCTGGACACCCAGCCCACAAAATCCTCGAAGCTGTCGATTTTGATGGGGGGCTGATACCCCTCCTGGGGCGCGGCCAGAGTCAGCAGCCAAAGGCCCAGAGCCACCGGCAGTGCCAGCATGGCCGTGAGCTTATCGCCCTGGAGCCGGTCCCGCTGCCGCACCGGGTGGCTCAGCAGCAGCATCAACATGCCAAAGAGCCACAGCAGAAGGCACCACAGCGCCGGGGGCGTATCCGTCACTACGAAGCAGGCGGCCAAAGGCAAAATCGCCAGAAACACGGACAGCGCCACCGGCCAGCGGCGAATCACCGTCTGGCACATCACCATGGACACCAGGCCGGAAATCAGCATCAGCGGCAGCCCATGGTCCAGCGCCCGGGATACATCAAACAGCTTGGGAATGCCGATATAATAGGCCCGGTCGTAATAATCGAAGGCGGAACCCAGCAGGCTCAGCCAATGCTGCCGCAAATCATCAAAAACCACCGACACCAGCAGCGCCAGGCTCCAGATGCCCAGAGCAATCCAGCCGCCCCGGCGAAGGGAGCTGCAAAAAGCGCAGGCCGCCGCCACCAGCAGGCAGCCCAGGGCCAGAGGGACGAACTCCGCGTTCAGGGCCAGCCCCGTGACCATGGCGGCCGCACCGCCAAAGCTGACACAAAAAGCCAGCACCATGGCGGTAAAAAAGGAAAGCACGCTCTTACGCTCCATCCGGACCACCTCCGATGAAGAACTGCCACGCGGCCCGCTCCGGCCGGTCCTGCAGGGTGCCGGTCATGGCCCGGGGGCAGTGCAGCAGCCCATCGATGGCCTGCTGCAGCTCTTTCCGGTCGGATACCGACCAGCTCTCCACGCCGTTGCCGGTGAGGCACTGGATTTGGAACGACAGTTCCTTATCCAGCAGCATTCCGCCAATCCACCGGAGCTTGCCCAGCTTGGCATCCAGCTCCCCGGGGTGGCCGCTCAAATCCATTCGCAGCAGCAGCCGCCCCCGAAGGGGCTCCATAGGCTCCCGAAGAATCAGCTGGCCGGTCTTGGCGGAGAGCTTCCAGTGAATCTGCTGGATACTGTCGCCAGGGCGGTAGAGCCGCAGCTCATGGTTCTCCGCAAAGCCGCCGCCGGGCTTGGGCCGCCAAACGGTAATCCGCTGGGCATCCGGATCGGGCACCGGACCGGGATGCACCGCATTGGGCCGCACCAGGGTACGGCATTCCCCGCCCCGGCGCATGGGGATGCCAATCAGCCCCAGATAATCATAGACCCAAGCCCTGCGGATCCGGCAGACCAGCTCGCCGCAATGGTCCGTGGGCAAAAGCTCCACTTCTTTCATGGTCCAGCGGCGAAGGGTCAGGGGTTGTTCGATGGTGATTTTACACCGCCAGGGAGGCGTGGGCATCAGCCAGCTGCCATAAAACAGCACCAGTTCCTGCCTGTCACCCAGGTACAGCACCCGGGGATTATCCAGGGCCAGCCGGGCGGTGATCATAGCCGGCAGGCTGGCCACCAACGAGAACACCGGCAGCAGCGCCACCGCCAGCAGCGCAAACCAACTGAACCACTGCTGGTAGGCCGCGAAAAAGACAATACAGGCCCCCAGCGACAGCAAATATGTAATCCTGCGTCCCGCCATATCAGCCCAGCAGCGGTGCCTTCACGGAGGCAAGGATATTCCGCAGCACCTGCTCCGCGGTCATGGAGCGGCCCTCTGCCCCGGGGGACAGCAGGATGCGGTGGGCAATGGTGGGAATAAAGACGGTTTGTACATCCGTGGGAGTCACATACTCCCGGCCCTGTAGCTGAGCGATGGACTTTGCCATAGCCGTCATGGCCAGGGTGGCCCGGGGACTGGCACCCCGGAGGATATCCGGATGGTTCCGGGTTGCACCAATCAAATCCACGATGTAGCGAACAACGGATTCCTTCATATAGGTCTGGGCCACCGCCTCCTGCATGGCAACCAGGTCCTCCGCGGTGAACATGGGGCGCAGCGCATCCAGCGGATTGCCGGCCTGCCGGTTCTGGACCATGGCCAGCTCATCCTCGGCGGAAGGATAGCCCATGGAGAGCCGGACGGAGAAGCGGTCCATCTGGCTGTCGGGGAGCAGCTGGGTGCCGGCGGCACCGGTGGGGTTCTGAGTGGCCAGAACCACAAAGGGCTTGGGGATGGGATGGCTGACGCCGTCCACGGTGACCTGCCCCTCTTCCATGGCCTCCAGCAGGGCGGACTGGGTCCGGGAGGTAGCCCGGTTCAGCTCGTCGGCCAGGAACATATTGCACAGCACCGCGCCGGGCTGATAAATCATCTTGCCGGTGGACTGCTGCAGCACGGAGTAGCCGGTGACATCGGAGGGCAGCACATCGGGGGTAAACTGGACGCGGTTACAGTCCAGACCCAGGATTTTGGAGAAGGCCAGCGCCATGGTGGTCTTACCCACGCCGGGGATATCCTCCAGCAGGATGTGGCCCTTGGCCAGGATGGTGCCCAGCACCCAAATCAGCACCTGGTCCTTGCCCACCACCACCCGGCGCAGCTGCGCAATAATCTGCTGAGCCACGGCGGCGACTGAGGATCCATTCGTATTCATACGAACCACTCCCTTGATACTATAATATATCAGTATAACCCCTGCGCTGGCAAATTGCAAGGGTTTTGTCCGGCGGATTCCAGTTCCTTCCGGCCGAAGGTTGATTTTTCCCCTCCAATGCGGTATAATCAGGCAAAAGGAGTTGGGAATATGTATCTGCGTATCCTGAAACGGGACCTGCGGCGGCAGAAGGCCATGAATTTGCTCCTGCTGCTGTTTATCGTGCTGGCGTCGCTGTTTGTATCCAGCAGCGTCAGCAATATTCTGGCGGTCACCGGGGCCATTGATGGCTATTTCCAAAAGGCCGGGATGCCGGATTTGCTGGTGTCGGCCTCCCAGAGGGAGGGCGACCCCGCGCTGGAGGACATCCTTTCGGATGCCGGAGGCGTCGTTGCCTACCGGACTCAGCCCATCCTCTATGTAACCAAGGACAGTCTGCTCCGGGATGGCCAATCCCTGAAGGAGATGAACGGCAGCGGTGTCATTTACGGCTTCGAAAATGTGCCCCTGACCCTGTTCGATGAGGAAAATCAGCCCATCCGTCAGGTGGCGCCGGGGACCATGCTGTTCGCCGCCGGGAGCCTGGAGGCCCTGGGCCTGGAACAGGGCCAGACCCTGGAGCTTCGGTTCGGGGATATACGCCGTAGCTTCACCATTGTCGGTGAATTTAAGGATGCCTCCCGGCTCGGCGACGTGATGATCGCCAAAGCCGACCTGGACTATTTCCGGACTGCGTCCGATACCCCGGGGATGATCTGGAGCGACCTGGGCTATGTGACCACCGACGACCCCGCCGCCCTCCGGGAGACCCTGCTGAAAATCGACACCGTCTCCGGCACCGCCACCCCCGATGAGATGGAAGCCAATTTCATCATGGACATGATCATCGCCGGAATTTTGCTGGTGGTCAGCGTGTGTCTGATTCTGGTGGCCTTTGTGATGCTCCGCTTTACCATCCGCTTCACCCTCACCGAGGAATTCCGCCAGATCGGCGTGATGAAGGCAATCGGCATCCCCAACCGGAAGATTCGGGGACTGTACCTGACCAAGTATGCCTTCCTGGCGGCGCTGGGTGCGGCCATTGGCCTGGTGGGCAGCGTCCCCTTCGGGAAAATGCTGCTGCGCAGCGTTTCCAAGACCATGGTCATGGAGGTCCGGGGCGGCATCACCGCCAATATTGTGTGCAGCCTGGCGGTGGTGGCGGTGACGGTGCTGTTCTGCTTCGGCTGCACCGGAAAAATCAAGAAATTCACCCCCATGGATGCCATCCGCAGCGGCAGCGCCGGAGAACGGTTCCAGAAAAAGGGCCTCCTGCGGCTGAACAAGACCCCCGGGCGGCCCAGTGTGTTCCTGGCGCTGAATGATGTACTTAGCAGCCCCCGGCAGTTCGGCATCGTCATCATCACCTTCGCTCTGTGCCTGTCCCTGGTGCTGCTGCTGGTGACCTCGGTGAATACCCTGAAAAGCAAGAAGCTGATGCCGGCCTTCGGACTGGTCAGCTCGGATTTGTACCTGATCCGGGATACCCAGCAGCTGCTGTCCTTCTTCACGGAGGATGGCCGGCAGCGGGCGGAGGAATCTCTGGCGGAAATGGAGAGCCAGCTGGCCCAGGGGGGCCTCCCCGGAGACTGCGCCATGGAAACCATGCTGGCCGTGAAGGCGGTCCATGGAGATACGGAGCTGAAAACCGTGGCCCTCCAGGGCCTGGGCACCCGGGCCGGGGACTACGATTATTATGAGGGCAAAGCCCCCGAAAATCAGCACCAGATTGCCGTCACTGCCATCACCGCAAAGCAGCTGGGGGTGAACATCGGCGATACCGTGACCCTCCGGCTGCCGGAGGGGGATTGGGAAGTCACCGTCACCGGCCTGTTCCAGTCCATGATGCAAGGCGGCGAGGGCCTCCGGCTCCACGAGTCGCTGGATCTGAGCTACACCGAGCTGACAGGCCTGCTGTGCTACCAGATTGATTTCCACGACAACCCCTCCGACCAGGAGGTGGAGGAGCGGATATCCGAAGTGGAGCGTATTCTGGGCACCCGGGATATTTTCACTGCCGAAGAATATGTGGAAGAAATGGCGGGGGTCGCCCAGACCCTGGACGGCCTGCGGCAGCTGGTGCTGTGGGTGGCGCTGGCCATCATTGCCATGGTTACGGTGCTGATGGAGCAGTCCTTCCTGACCCAGGAGCGGAGCCAGATCGCCCTGCTGAAGGCCCTGGGCGTTCCCAACGGCAGCCTGCTGCTGTGGCATGGGGTCCGGTTCGCCCTGGTGGCGCTGCTGGCGGCAGCGGTATCCCTGGCTACCCTGATTCCTTTGACAAAACTTCTGATTTCTCCGATTTTTGCCATGATGGGTGCGGATTTCGGAATCAATTATGATATTCCGGCCCTGGAAGTGTACCTGCTGTACCCCGGCCTGATCCTGGCGGTTACCATGGCCGCCGCCCTGCTGACCGCCCTGCGCGTCCGCTCCATCGGTGGGCGGGAATGCGCCGGCATTGACTGAGAAAGGTTTGGTGATCCAAATGTCCATCATTCTGGAGGTTCAGAACCTCAGCAAGACCTACACCGTCAACAAGCATCAAAACCATGTGCTGCGCGGTGTCGATTTCACCGTTTCCGAAGGGGAAATGGTGGCCGTCATGGGCCCCTCGGGCTCCGGCAAGTCCACCCTGCTTTATGCCGTCTCCGGCATGGACAGCTTCCAGAGCGGCGATGTCCGCTTCTGCGGCAAAAGCATCACCGGCCTGAGCCAGAAAGACCTGGCCCAGCTGCGGCTGGAGGAAATGGGCTTCATTTTCCAGCAGATGTATATGTTGAAAAATCTGACGGTGCTGGATAACATCCTGCTCCCGGCCCGGCAGGCGGGCAAGCTCCCGAAAAAGGAGATTCTGGCCCGGGGCCAGGCCCTGATGGAGAAGCTGGGCATTGCCGACATCGCCGACAGCGATATCACCGCCGTCTCCGGCGGACAGCTCCAGCGCGCCTGCATCTGCCGCAGCCTCATCAACCAGCCGAAAATGCTCTTCGCCGACGAGCCCACCGGCGCCCTGAACCGCGCCGCCTCCGACGAGGTGATGGAGGAGCTGACCAAGCTCAACCGGGAGGGCGCCACCCTGATGCTGGTGACCCACGACCCCAAGGTGGCCGCCAAATGCACCAAAATCCTCTACCTGGTGGACGGCAGCATCAAAGGCGAACACCACCCCACCCCGGATGCCTCCCCCCGGAACCGGGAGCAGGCCCTGAACGACTGGCTCCTGGAAATGGGCTGGTGATGATGCATCATCCGACAGCTCCCTCAAAAAACCAGGCTCTCCCCTACAATGAACGTTATTCATTACGCATATAACAAAAAAGGACGTCTCAATGAGACGTCCTTTTTCATCATGGTAACCCGTACGGGAATCTCCCCCGGCCTAAAAAACAGTCCACCGGACTGTTTTTTGCCTTGCTTACGCAAGGCCGGCCTCTTCGATTCCCACGTGGTCCATTATGACAAAAAGGGATACCTCGTTGAGGTATCCCTTTTTATCATGGTGACACGGCTGCGTCAATATCCGAACTGTTTTCCATATCCCGAAGCTCATCGGCAGTGGGGATGGTGAGGGGTTCATCTTTGAAAGTTAAATAGACCACAATGCGGTCATCATACAGAAGAATGGCCTTTACCATTCCGTCGATCAGTTGCTCCTTATTTTTCGCAATACTAAGATTCAAATTACTGAATCGGTGCAATGCGAACAGAATCATCTCCCGGCTGATTTTAGGAAGCTTTTCTTCCTCCGCTTGAATATTTGCTACCAGCCGATCTTCCTCTGCCTCCAGTTCCAGCAAGTGATCTTTTGTGTTGCGGGTAATGATGCCCTGCTCAATGGCACGCATCATATTTCTAATAGACTTCCGCACTTCCTTCAATTGCGCTTCAAGGACCGGGATCAGTTCACTGCCTTTGGAAAGCAACACCATCAGCTCGTCGGCGATATGGCACAGGTTTTCTTCATTGTGAATGATGGAGGTGACCAATTCTACGACCTTGTCCTCTATCCAATCCTTTCGCACAGCCTTCCGGTCACATTCGTGCCGCTTGGCACCTGCGCATTTATAGTAGCGGTAAATCACGCCGTTGGGCTTGTTGGCACTGTCGCCCACGAGCATACATTTGCAGGTGCCGCAGAACAGTTTGGTAGTCAATAAATACCGTTCAGGAGCCTTGCTCTTGCCCATGGCGTGCTTGTTTGATTTCAGACGAGCAGACACCCGTTCGAAAAGTTCTTTGGTCACAATGGCCGGCATTGCGTCAGAAAACACGATGTCCTTGTAGCGATATTCGCCGATGTACTTCCGATTAGAAAAAATGCGGGTCAGGGAATTCTTGTTGAAACGGTTTCCGGCGGCGGTGCGAAGACATCTGGCGTTTAGATCCTCAACGATTTCCGTCATGGTCTCACCGCCGGCGTACCGGAGGAACATTTCCTGCACCACCGGCGCCTGCACGGGATCGATTTGATAGTGCTGTTCCTCGTCAATACAGTAGCCGCAGGGAATGGTACCGCCATTAAAAATGCATTTCAGTGCATTTTCGGTCAGGCCACGATTGACCTTTTCCGCCAAGTCTGCGGAATAATACTCTGCGTTAGCTTCCAGTATACCTTCGACCAAAATGCCAGTCGGATCCTCAGAAATGGGTTCTGTGGCTGAAATCACCCTCACATCGTTTTTTTCAGAGCAGCCTTGTACTTGGCTGAGTCAAAACGGTTCCTTGCAAATCGATCCAGCTTCCAAACAATGACCACATCAAAATTTTTCTTTGCGCTGTCCTTAATCATCCTCTGGAAATCCGGTCGCCTGTCCGTTCTGGCAGAATATGCCCGGTCGATGTAAGTACCTACAATTTCAATTCCGTTCCGCTCTGCATAGGCCATGTTTTCTCTAATCTGTCCCTCAATGCTTTCTTCGCGCTGATTATCAGACGAGTATCTCGCATAAATAACACCCTTCATAAATAGCCCTCCTTTGAGTATTTCTACCCCTATTATACCACACCCTCCAAGCAATTTCGCTCACGGACATAACTCGGCTCAAAATGCACAAAACCCTGCCGCAAATCCTTGTAAATCGCAGCAGGGTTTTGGCTATTTTACCGAACACAAATGTAAACTTTTTGTAAATTCATTTTTATAGGGCTTTTTTCAATATTTCTGCAGATTGGTAGCGGTCATCGGGGTTCAGGGATGTGCATTTTTTGACCACGCATCCGGCATGCCCTCTTGCGAAAATTTCCGTGGGGTGCTTGCCTGTGAGCATGACATTCAGCAGAACGCCAACGGCGTAGATATCCGTTCGGGCATCCGGCAGCAGCGGAAAAACCAAACGACACACAGTTTTGCTATTGAGCAGCTCCACATCTGTGAAATAAACCAGCACCATGGTACTGTCCTGTTTCTACATCATAACTGTAAGCAAGATTTCCTTATTTTCTCTTAACCTTCAAGACCTATATAGATGTAGGCAATACCGTTTACGAAACCATTCATCTGGATGTTGTGAGTAGCGTTCTTGACAGCCCACTGCTCACCCTCTCGGTATTCTTCAAAGCCCGCGTC
>JAFTHT010000009.1 GCA_017457285.1 Oscillospiraceae bacterium
ACGTTGATTTCGGAATCTTTTTAAGAACGGATTGCCACGTCGGCCTACGGCCTCCTCGCAATGACATTGTTTTTTCGACAGTCTGACAAAGGCCGCTGCGTTTTTCGCAGCGGCCTTTGGATATTGTATTACTGGTTCTCAGCCATTTCCTTCAGGGCATCACGGCGGCTGAAGTTGGCGCGGCCCTTCTCGTCGAAGCCCATGAACTTCACCCAGGTCATATCGCCCAGGTTCAGCACGTCCTCAACCTTCTCCACACGGCGGTTCTCCAGCTTGGAGATGTGAACCATGCCGTCGTGGCCGGGGGCAATCTCAACGAAAGCGCCGATGGGCAGGATGCGGACCACCTTGCCGTAGTACAGCTTGCCCACCTCGGGGACGAAGCAGATGTCATCGATCATCTTCTTGGCCGCATAGGCGCAGGCGCTGTCCACCGCGGAGATGAACACGGAGCCATCGTCCTCGATGTCCACCTTGGCACCGGTATCGGCACAGATCTTCTGGATGGTCTTGCCGCCGGAGCCGATGATTTCACGGATCTTGTCCACGGGGACCTTCAGGGAAATCATCTTGGGGGCATACTCGGAAACCTCAGCACGGGGCTCGGAGATGCAGGGCAGCATGACCTCGTTCAGGATCTCCATACGGGCCACACGGCAGCGCTCCAGGGCGTCGGCGATGATTTCCATGGTCAGACCCTTGTTCTTCAGGTCCATCTGGATGGCGGTGATACCCTCGGAGGTACCGGCCACCTTGAAGTCCATCTCGCCGTGGAAGTCCTCGACACCCTGAATATCGGTGAAGGTTCTCCACTCGCCGGTCTCCTGGTCGGAGATCAGGCCGCAGGAAATACCCGCAACGGGCCGCTTGATGGGCACGCCGGCATCCATCAGAGCCAGGGTGGAGCCGCAGATGGAGCCCTGGGAAGTAGAACCGTTGGAGGACAGCACCTCGCTCACCACACGGATGGCGTAGGGGAACTCCTCCACGGAGGGAATCACGGGCAGCAGGGCCTTCTCAGCCAGAGCGCCGTGACCGATCTCACGACGGCTGGTAGACCGGGCGGCACGGGCCTCGCCGGTGGAGAAGGAGGGGAAATTATAGTGGTGGATATACCGCTTGGTCTCCTCGGGATAGATGGTATCCAGCTTCTGAGCGGCGGACAGGGTGTTCAGGGTGCAGATGGACAGAACCTGCGTCTGACCACGGGCGAACAGACCGCTGCCGTGAACCCGGGGCAGAATGCCGACCTCGGCATCCAGGGGACGGATATCGTCCATGCCACGGCCGTCCACACGCTTGCCGGCCAGCAGCCACTTCTTGACCACCTTCTTCTGCATCTTGTAGAGGCAGACCTCGATATGGGTCTCGAAATCCTCGTACTTCTCAGCGAACTTATCGGCAAAGTCCAGCCGGGCGGCAGTCAGCCGCTCCTCCCGGATGTTCTTGTCGTCGGTGTCCAGGGCGTACTCGATCTGGTTCAGGCCGTAGGCCATCAGGTCGTCCAGCAGGTCGTGGTTGACGGCGGCCTTCTCGAAGGTGAACTTGGGCTTGCCGATTTCGGCCACGATGCCGTTGATGAACTTCACGATCTCCATATTGGTCTCGTGAGCCACACGGATGGCCTCATACACGATGGCCTCGGGAGCCTCGTTGGCCTCGGTCTCGATCATGACCACCTTCTCGAAGGTGGAGGAGATGCACACGAAGCACTCGCAGGCCTCCCGCTCGTCGGCGGTGGGGTTGACAATATACTTGCCGTTCAGGTAGGCAACGTTGGTGGTAGCCACGGGGCCGTTCCAGGGCACATCGGAGGAAGCGATGGCGATGGAAGCGCCCAGGGAAGCCACGATCTCCACAGGGTTATTGTGGTCGGTGGCCAGGACGGTGCAGGTGACGACGGTATCGTTACGCAGCTCCTCGTCGAACAGGGGGCGCATGGGCCGGTCGATGATCCGGCTGTTCAGGATGCCCCGCTCGGAGGGCTTGCCCTCGCGGCGGTTGAAGGAGCCGGGAATCCGGCCCACGCTGTACATCCGCTCCTCGAACTCGATGGTCAGGGGGAAGTAGTCGATGCCGGCCTTGGGGATGGGGTTGCAGGTGCAGGTGACCAGCACCACGGTGTCGCCGTAGCGGCAGATGCACTCGGCGTTGGCCAGCTCGGCCACCTTACCGGTCTCCACGGTAAAGGGACGGCCGCCAATTTCCATCTCATAAACATGATGGTTGGGATACTGTTTGCGAGTAATCATTGGTAAAAACCTCCTTAAAATAATGCTGTCATTGCGAGGAGGGCGAAGCCCGACGTGGCAATCTCCAAAGGTTCCCGGAACCTCTGGGAGATTCCCACGCCATAAGTCCGCAGACTATGCGTAGCGCAACCGCCGTAGGCGGCTCTTAGCGCGAAGCTGTGTGCCCACTGGCTCGGAATGACGTAGTGTTCGGGAGGTTTAGCACTTGAAACTGACATCGACCTTCGATATCACTTTCAACTGCTAAAGCGGCTCCCGACGGTTGAATTAAACAAGAAAGGGCGACGGTATCCGTCGCCCTTTCGAAGTTTTACTTACGGATACCCAGCTTGGCGATCAGAGCGCGGTAACGGTTGATGTCCTTGCGAGCCAGATAGTCCAGCAGGCTGCGGCGCTTACCGACCATCATCAGCAGACCACGACGGGAGTGGTTGTCGTGCTTGTGGGTACGCAGGTGATCGGTCAGCTCGTTGATCCGGGCGGTCAGGATAGCGACCTGAACCTCGGGGGAGCCGGTATCGCCCTCGTGAGTAGCGTTCTCCAGGATAACCTGGGTCTTCTTTTCCTTCTGAATCATGGTTAAATCCACCTTTACATAAATTTCCCCATAGCCAAGTAGAGGGTCGGTGATGTCCCGGAACTGAGCAATGGGATTTGTCTGGTCATAGCCAGCTTGCCTATGATATCATAAGTTTTCCCAAAAGTAAAGGAAAATTTTCAACTTTTTCTTAGGTTTTTCTAAAACCCTCTGTCATTGCGGGGGCGAAGCCCGTGACAATCCGTTTCCGTTACCCCAGTAAAGTTACGGACGTAGGGACACCCGTCCCCGGGTGCCCCTACAGCATTATTCGTTACCGTCCAGAAAATATTGCCGGGTTTCCTGCGCGTTTTTCTGAATTTCCGCCTGCAAATCCTTGAGTGTTGGAAATTTGATTTCCGGACGGAGGAATTTGCAAAATTCCAGGGTCAGCTCCCGGCCGTAGAGGTCGCCCTCGAAATCCAGAATCCAGGGCTCCACCGTCACATTCTGCCCGCCCACGGTGGGCCGGGTGCCCACATTGGTCACGGCAGGGTAGGAAGCCCCATCCACCGTGGCCCGGCAGATGTAGACCCCGAATTTCGGAATCAGCAGATGCCTTGGTAGCACCAGATTGGCGGTAGGGATGCCCAGGGTCCGGCCCAGATGCCGCCCGGGAACCACGGTGCCGGTGAGCATATGCCGGTGGCCCAAAAAGGCCCCGGCCTGCTCCATTTCGCCCATTTCCACAAGGGAACGTATGTGGGTGGAGGACACGGTGACGCCGTCCAATTTTTGCTCCGGCACGACGGTGCAGGGAATCCCGGCCTCCCGGCAGGCGGCGCTGAGCTTTTCGGCGTTGCCCTCCCCCCGGAAGCCGAACCGGAAGTCATGGCCGCAGACCAATCCGGCGGCCCCATATTTGGTTAAAAGCAGCCGAAAAAAGGTCAAATACGGCATATTCATCAGCTGTTTGTCAAAGGGCAGCTCCACCACGGCATCCATGCCGAACCGCCGCAGCAGCCGGGCCCGGTCCGCGGGGGTGTTGATCAGGGGCGTGGGCGTGCCGGAAACCAGCTCGTCGGGATGCCCCAAAAAGGTCACCACCCCGGCCTTACAGCCGGTTTTGTCCGCCATGGAACGACAGGCTTTCAAAAGTGCCTGATGCCCCAAATGCACCCCGTCAAAAAAACCCAGGGCGTAAATTGTTTTTTGTTCCATAGTTCTCCAGGTTGGTGTGGGAAAGGATTGTTTCACGTATCAAATTTGATTGTCATTGCGTTTTTGTTGCTCCGCTAAACAATCCTTTACCGAACACCTTATACCTCAAAAAAGCTCTTAATGGTTGACATAATGCCGCCTTCTACCTTGGCCAGCATGAGAAATTCTCCGTTTTGGCTGTAGGCACGGTAGGTGCCGTCGGGGGTGTTCAGGGTGAAGCTGTTGCCGTTGCGGCAGCGTTTTTCCTGATTGGCCGTCAGGGTCACGGCGGGGAAATTGCGGAACATGGTATCCACCGGGCGAAGGTGGGGTTCCGGGTTTTCCGACTCCAGCAGCGTCTGCAGGGGCACCGCCTCGCCGATGGTATACTCCCCGGCGGCAACCCGGCGCAGGGCCGCCATGCAGCCGCCGCAGCCCAGGGCGGCACCGATGTCCTTGCACAGGGTCCGGATATAGGTGCCCTTGGAGCAGCGGACCCGGAGCCGGGCAGTATCGCCGGAAAAATCCAGGCACTCCAGCTCAAAAATTTCGATTTCCCTGGGCTGCCGCTCCACTTCCCTGCCCTTCCGGGCCAGGTCGCAGAGCTTCTGACCGTTGACCTTCAGCGCCGAGTACATTGGTGGGATTTGTTGTATTTTCCCCCGGAATTTGGGGAGAATATCCAAAAATTCCTGTTTAGAAATACAAACTTCCTTCTGCTCCAGCACCTGGCCGGTCACATCCTCGGTGTCGGTGGTGAGGCCCAGCTTCAGGGTGGCTTCGTAGATTTTTTCCGCGTGTTCAAAAAACTCCACCCCCCGGGTGGCCCGGCCCACGAACACCGGCAGCACGCCGGTGGCCATAGGGTCCAGGGTGCCGCCGTGGCCGATGCGACGGGTATTGAACACCCGCCGCAGCCGGGCGGTCACATCCTGGCTCGTCCACCCCTGGGGCTTGTCGATTATCACAATTCCGTTCATTGTGTTCACACTCTCAATTTCCATGTCATTGCGAGGCCCGTAGGGCCGTGGCAATGACACCAAATTTCTTACATTTCCGCCAAGATTTTTTCTACTGCCATTTCTGCTTCTGCCAGGGGCATATGGATGGTGGCGCCGGAGGCGCCTTTGTGGCCGCCGCCGCCGAAGGGGGCGCAGACCGCCGTGGCATCCCAGCCGGGGACGGCACGGACCGACAGCTTCACCCCATCGCCGCTCTCCCGGAGCAGGGCGCAGAGCTTCACGCCCTCCACGGACCGCAGGAAGCCGGACAGATTGTCCATATCGTCCGGCGTAGCCTCCGCCTCCACGGCGTAGGGCATGGCGCACAGGGCAATCTGTCCATCCCGGAAAAATCGGGTATTTTCCACGATCCAGCCCTGAATCTTGAGCTTTGTCAAGGAATTTGTGTCGAAAAGGCTCTGGTTGATGGGAAACAGCTCCGCCCCCGTGGCGGCGCAGGCGGCGGCCACGGCGAAGCTGTTGGCGGTGGTATTGGCAAACCGGAAGCACCCGGTATCGCTGGACACCGCCACATACAGCGCCTTGGCGATATCCTGATCCAGCGTCAGGCCCATTTCCGTCAGCACATCATAGATGATCTCGCCGCAGGCGGCGGCATCCCCATCCACCAGCTCCAGCGCCGTAAAGCTCTCCGCCAGGCAGTGGTGGTCGATGCGGAGGGAAATCTCCAGCGCCCCGGCCCCCTGGCACAGGCGGCTCCGGGAGGCCACGTCCACGCAGACGATGGTATCCCCCTCATCGGGGGCGGCCTTGGTCAGCCCTTCATGGAGAAAGGCTAATTTCCCGGAAAGTTCGGTATTCTCCATAATATGGGCAGTTTTCCCCATTTTTCGAAGGCCCAAACACAGAGCCGCCGTGGAGCCCACAGTGTCGCCATCCGGGCGGCAGTGGGAGAGGATGCAGAAATTGTCATGGCCTGCCAGCCAGGCCGCCGCCTCACGCCTCGTCATCATGCTCCACACCCAGGGAGTTAATCAGGGCCAGCATTTTGGCGCCGTAGGTGATGCTGTCGTCCAGGGCCCAGACGATCTGGGGGGTATAGCGCAGCTTCAGGCCCTGGCCCAGCTCCCGGCGCAGGTAGCCCGCGGCGGACTGGAGCCCCTTCAGGGCATCGGCAGCCTTGTCCTCCTGGAGGAAGCTGACGTAGACCTTGGTATAACGCAGGTCGGGGGTGGTCTCCACCCGGGTGATGGAGATCATGGTATTCTGAATGCGAGGGTCCTTCAGATTCCGGATCAGATTGCTCAGCTCCTTCTGAATCTCCTCGTTGATGCGATTGATACGATTGGATGCCATTGTTCATCCTCCATTCCAAAAAATACTGTCATTGCGAGGAGGCCGAAGGCCGACGTGGCAATCTCCCAAGGTTTTCTGAAGCTCCGGGAGATTGCCACGTCGCTTCGCTCCTCGCAATGACATCCCCTGTTCTGGGGCAAGAAAGCCAGCCTGCCGCAACCGCGGCGGCTGGCTTTTGGGTTTTATCTCTTCACTTCCTGCATTTCAAAGCACTCGAAGGTGTCGCCTTCTTTGATGTCGTTGAATTTCAGGATGCTCATGCCGCACTCGTAGCCGGCGGTGACTTCCTTGACCGCGTCCTTGAACCGCTGCAGGGAGCCAACCTCGCCCTCGTGGATGACGATGTGATCCCGCAGGACCCGCACCTTGGCATCCCGGGTGATCTTGCCGTCCTTGACCATACAACCGGCAATGGTGCCGATGGCGCTGACCTTGTAGGTCATGCGAACCTCGGCGTGGCCAATGACCACCTCTTCGTAGGTGGGGGCCAGCATGCCCTTCATGGCGGCCTCGATCTCGTCGATGGCATCGTAGATGACCCGGTAGAACCGCATATCCACGTTGGTCCGGTGGGCGCTGGCCTGGGCGCCGGCATCGGGACGGACGTTGAAGCCCACGATGATGGCACCGGAGGTGGAAGCCAGCAGGATATCGCTCTCGTTGATGGCGCCGACACCGGCGTGGATTACACGGACCCGGACCTCCTCGTTGGAGATCTTCTCCAGAGAAGCCTTCACCGCCTCGGCGGAGCCCTGGACGTCGGCCTTGACGATCAGGGGCAGTTCCTTCATCTGGCCCTCCTGCATCCGGGCGAAGAGGTTGTCCAGGGTGACCTTCTGCATAGCGTTGGCAATGGCATCCTTCTGAGCCTGCTTCCGCTGCTCCACCAGCTCACGGGCCATCCGCTCGTCGGTGACGGCGTTGAACTCATCGCCGGGGGCGGGGACTTCGGCCAGGCCGGTGATCTCCACAGGCACGGAGGGGCCGGCGGTCTTGACGGTGCGGCCCTTGTCATTGGTCATGACGCGGACACGGCCCACGGCAGTACCGGCGATGACGATATCGCCCTGATTCAGGGTGCCGTTCTGGACCAGCAGCGTGGCCACGGGGCCACGGGTCTTGTCCAGCCGGGCCTCGATGACGGTGCCCTTGGCACGGCGGTTGGGGTTGGCCTTCAGCTCCTGGACCTCGGCGGTCAGGATGACCATCTCCAGCAGATCCTCCAGGCCCATGCCGGTCTTGGCGGAAATGGGCACGATGACCGTATCGCCGCCCCATTCCTCGGGGATCAGGTCGTACTTGGTCAGCTGTTCCTTGATTTTGTCGGGGTTGGCGGTGGGCTTATCCATCTTGTTGATGGCAACGATGATGGGCACCTCCGCCGCCTTGGCGTGGTTGATGGACTCCACGGTCTGGGGCATGATGCCGTCGTCGGCGGCCACCACCAGAATGGCGATGTCGGTGGACTTGGCGCCACGGGCACGCATGGAGGTAAAAGCCGCATGGCCGGGGGTATCCAGGAAGGTGACCATATTGCCGTTCACATCGACGGTATAAGCGCCGATGTGCTGGGTGATGCCGCCGGCCTCGCCGGAGGTGACGGAGGTCTTGCGGATGGCGTCCAGAGTGGAGGTCTTACCATGGTCAACGTGGCCCATGACCACCACCACAGGGGCACGGGTCTGGAGCTCTTCGGCGGAGTCCACATGGTCGTCGATAATCCGCTCCTCGATGGTGACGGTGACTTCCTTCTCCACCTTGCAGCCCAGCTCGGTGGCCACAAATTCGGCGGTGTCGAAATCGATGGTCTGGTTGATGGCGGCGATGACGCCGTTCTTCATCAGGCACTTAATGACTTCGGCAGCGGTCTTTTTCATCCGGGAAGCCAGCTCGCCCACAGTGATTTCGTCGGGAATCTTGACGGTGACAGGAGCCTTCCGGGCCACCTCCATCTGGAGGCGGCGCATCTTCTCCTGCTCCTCGTTGCGGGACTTGCTGCCCTTGAAGCCGCCCTTCTGCTGCTTCTGCTGCTGCTTGCCCTTGCCGCCGCCGATACGCTGCTTGCCGCCCTGATAATTCTGGACCCGCTCGGAAACCAGATTATCCACATCGGCAAACCGGTTGGCGTTGACCTGGACGGCGGAGGTATCCACCACCCGGCGCTCCCGCTTCCGTTCCGGCTCCTTGGGCTTATCGGCCTTGGGCTGCTGCTGGGCAGCGGGCTTATTGTTGTTATTGGGCTGGGCCGCAGGCTTATTGGTCTGCTGAGGCTGGGCCGCCTTGGGAGCCTCCTGCTTGGGAGCTTCGGCCTTGGGGGCTTCTGCCTTGGGCTGGACGGCGAAAACCTGCTCCAGGGAAGCGATCTGATGGGTCTGGGTCATGTAGTCAAAGACCACGTTCAGCTCATCCTCGGTCATGACCTGGGTATTGGACTTGGGTTTTTCAAAAAACTTGGAGATGATCTCAACGATCTCCTTGGGGGCCACACCAAAATCCGTGGCCACATCCCGAATACGATATTTCACTAAACTCATATACGCACCTCCAAAATGTAACGAACGAATACAGTGTCATTCCGAGCCAGTGCGCACACTGGCGTGGGAATCCCCCATGGTTTTAGAGACAGTCTAAAAATCGAAGGAGATTGCCACACCAGTCTACGGACTGGTTCGCAATGGCATCAATTACTTACTTCTTCCCAAAGCGGACGTTCCGCTTGTGGGCTTTGGCCTCCTGCTGGCGGGTCTTGAGGCGCTTCACCTTATTTTCCAGCACCTCCAGAGCCTTAGGGTCGGGGGTTTCCGTTGCCTTGACGAAGGCCAGGGCCAGGGCCGCATCCGTAAAGGCGGCGATGGCCAGGCTGGTCCGGCCGATGGCGAGGCCCAGCTCATCCTTGGTGGCGGCGATTTTCAGGCACTGCTGATCCGTCCCGGCGACGTAGCTTTTGGCTCTGCGCCAGGTATGATCACCGGCATCCGATGCCACGATGATCAGGTAGGCCTTCCCGGCCCGGGCGACGGCGCCCACAGGCTCCTCGCCCAGCTCCACCCTGCCGCCCTTCCGGGCCAGGGCAAGGTAATTAAGAGATTTATCCACGGCCGCCCTCCATCTCCTTGTCCAGCCGGTCGTAGACCTCCTCGGGGATGGTCACTTCCAGGCTCCGGTCCAGAGATTTGGCCTTCCGGGCCTTCTTCAGGCACTCCGGGTCGGGGCAGATGTAGGCCCCCCGGCCATTGAGCTTGCCGCTGAAATCCAGGGATACGGTGCCATCGGTCTGGCGGACCACACGAATCATATCCCGCTTATTCTTCCGTTCCCGGCAGCCCATACACTGCCGCTGGGGAATCTTTTTTTGCATGGTCATCGACCACCCCTTCTTCAAAGATACATAGATATGAGATATGAGATACGAGATATTGCGTACCGATAGGAGATATCTCATATCTCGTATCTTGTATCTCGTATCTTATTCCTCGCCCTCTGCAGGCTCTGCCTGAGAAGCGGGCTTGATATCGATCTTATAGCCGGTGAGCCGGGCAGCCAGGCGGGCGTTCTGGCCCTCCTTGCCGATGGCCAGACTCAGCTGGTCGTCGGGAACCACCACACGGCAGGCCTTCTGGCCGGGGACGGGCTCCACGCTGATGACATCGGCGGGGCTGAGGGCTGCCTTGACATACTCGCAGGGGTCCTCGCTCCAGACCACGATGTCGATCTTCTCGCCCCGGAGCTCTTCCACCACGGCACCCACACGGCCGCCACGGGGACCGACGCAGGCACCCACGGGATCGATGCCCTCCATGGCGGCGCGGACCGCCATCTTGGAGCGGGAACCGGCTTCCCGGGCGATGTTGCGGATCTCCACCTGACCCTCGGCGATTTCGGGGGTCTCCAGCTCGAACAGGCGGCGAACCAGATTGGGATGGGTCCGGGACACATAAACATTGGTGCTGCGGGCGGACTGCCGGGCCTCCAGAACGTAGACCCGAATCTTGTCGCCCTCTTTGTAGCTCTCGCCGGGGATCTGCTCGCTGGTCCGCAGGACGGCATTGTGCTGCTCGCTGCCCTGACCCACGGTGACGATCATATCGCCGCTGGGATCAATGCGCAGGACGGTGCCGGTGAGCAGCTCCTGGGCCTTGTTGGAATAGCTTTCGTAAACCATGCCCCGCTGGGCCTCCCGGATGCCCTGAATGACCACCTGCTTGGCGGTCTGGGCGGCGATGCGGCCGAATTTCTCCACATCCACGGGGATGGTCATGGTGTCGCCCACCTGAATATTGGGGTTCATATTCCGGGCGGTGTCGATATGAATCTCCAGAGCGGTATCCTCCAGCTCCTCCACCACGGTTTTGACCTGGAACATGGAAATGCCCTTCTCGGACACGTCCACCACCACATTTTCAGCGGGCACATCCCGCCGGTCCTCCCGGTCCTTCCGGTAGGCGTTGGCCAGAGCCTGCTTCAGCCGCTCCAGCATATAGTCCACAGGGATGCCCTGGGTCTTCTCCAGCTCACGCAGGGCGGCGAAAATCTCCACGCCGTCGATCTTGTGGGCCTCGGGCTGCTTCTTGGCTCTTGTATTTCTTGCCATGATCGTTCCTCCTGTCAGAATTCTACCCGCAGGCGGACCAGAGCCACCTGGGATTTTTCAAAAGTAATGGTTTCCTTGCCGGCCTCCACGGTGACCCGGCCTTCCTCATAGCCCCGGAGGATGCCGGGGAACTCCTTCAGGCCGTTGTGGGGCCGGTAGAGCTTGACCATGATGGGGCTGTCCATGAACCGCTCAAAATCGGAAGGCCGCTTCAGCGCCCGCTCCAGACCTGCGGAGCAGACCTCGAAATGGTAGGATTCGGCGATGGGGTCCTTCTCGTCCAGAATCGGGTCAACGGCCCGGGAAATGGCCTCGCAATCGGTGATGTCCACGCCGCCCTCTTTTTCAATGTAGAGCCGCAGGAACCGCTCGGAGCCCTCCCGGACGTACTCCACATCCCACAAAGAACAGCCATGCTGCTCCACGATGGGCCGGGCGAAGGACGCGACTTGCTCGGTGATCTTCAAAAAAATCTCCCCTTTTTTCGCAAAAAGAGAGGGGCTGAACCCCTCTCTTTCGTATAGTCTACGCTAGATTACCAGTATTATAGCACCCTTACCCCAGTTTTGCAAGGGGTTTTTCAAAGAATTTCCGAAGTTTTTTCAACATTTTTCTATGCAAAACGTATAAACCGCCCCGGAAATCCCCCTGTCATTGCGAGGAGCGAAGCGACGTGGCAATCCGTCTCCCCTGTCATTGCGAGCCAGTGCGCAAACTGGCGTGGCAATCCGCCCCCTGTCATTGCGAGCCAGTGCGCACACTGGCGTGGCAATCCGCCCCCTGTCATTGCGAGCCAGTGCGCACACTGGCGTGGCAATCTCCCAAGGTTTCTGCCCCGCCACAGGGGATTGCCACGGCCTTCGGCCTCGCAATGACAGCGTTTTTTCAAAAATCCGGAATAAACCCCATATCGGCGGCGGTATCCTCCTGGGTGAAGCCTTCCAGGTCATTCAGAAGCATCCAGCTCAGCACCGCGTCGTATTCTTCATCGGTGATGGGTCGGTCGAAGGGGGGACGCATCCCGGGCATGGGGGTGTACTGCCGCATCAGGCTCACCAGAATATCCCCGGGGGCGAAATGCTCCCCCAGCCAGTCCAGCACCTTCAGGGAATTTTCCACCTGACCCGGCAGAATCAGGTGCCGGACGATGACGCCCCGCGTCACCTTCTCCCCCTCCCACCGGACGGGGCCCACCTGGGCGAACATCTCCAAAATGGCGGCGGTGGCCACCTGAACATAATCCCCGGCCCCGGAAAGGCTCCGGGCAAGGGCGTTGTGGGCGTACTTCAAATCCGGCAGGTAAATATCCACCTTGCCATCCAAAGCCCGGATGGTTTCCGGCCGCTCATAGCCGCCGCAGTTGTACACCACCGGCACCGGCAATTTGGGCGCCAGGGCTGGCAAAATGGTGGGCAAAAAGTGGGTGGGGGTCACCAGATCGATATTTTCCGCCCCCTGGCGAATCAAATCCTCCATCATTTTCCGCAGTTCGCCGCTGTCCACCCTTTTCCCCACCGGCGATGCGCTGATGGCCCGGTTCTGGCAATACCGGCAGCCCAGGGTGCAGCCCCCGAAGAAAATGGCTCCGCTGCCACCGTTTCCCGCCAGGGCAGGCTCCTCCCATTTGTGAAGCATGGTTTTCGCCACCAAAGCTCCGGCGCCGCAGCCGCAGAACCCCACTTCCCCAGCCGTCCGGTCCACCCCACACATTCGGGGGCACAGTTTGCAGTTTACATAATCCACATTATCACGTCCTTTCCCCCATCATATCACAGTTTCCGCAGATTGAGAAGGGAAATGATTGTTTAGCGGTGTAAGATAACACTGTCATTGCGAGGCCCGAAGGGCCGTGGCAATCTCCCGGTATCATCTACGATAAGGAAAAAGTTCGATGAACGTACAATGTAGAATGGGATTATCCATAGATTTTGGTGCG
>JAFTHT010000071.1 GCA_017457285.1 Oscillospiraceae bacterium
CTTGCTGAAATCTTACCCATTATTAGGCCTGAAATCTTTACGAAATCGAACATTTCCGCCCGCATTCCTCATCAGTCACCGCCTTGCGGCGGCGACAGCTTCCCCCCGGGGGAAGCCATGGCGCCCCTTCGGGGCGCTCGGCGGCCGTAGGCCGCCGCAAATTAACTACACCGCTAAACAATCATTTACCAATCCCCACTAAAACGTTTCAAAATACCTCTTCCCTTTTCCACCAAAATCGGTTATAATATCCGTTGACATTACACACCAAGGAGACCGTTATGCGAATCCTGTTCGACAGCAAGCAGACCCAATACAAAACCCCCTTCGGCACCCTGACCCCCAACGAAATCTGCACCCTGAACATCCATATCCCCGCCTCCGTCGGCGCCACCCTGGTGGAAATCCTGCTCCTCAACGAAAACGGTACCCCCAACCAGACCATCGCCATGGACTACCGGATGAAGCAAAACGCTTACGACATCTTCACCGGCAAATTCAGCTTCCCGGAGCGGGGCCTTTACTTCTACTATTTCCGCATCACCAATCGCTTCGGCACCTTCCGCCTGTTCAAACAGGGGGACGATACCAACATGGAAGCCGGCGACTGGTGGCAGGTCAGCTGCGTCCCGGCGGACTTCACCACCCCGGACTGGGCCAAGGGCGCTCTGATTTACCAGATTTTCCCCGACCGGTTCTATAAATCCGGCAAATGCCCCCTCACCGGCAAGCTGGAGCCCTACACCCTCCACAACGAATGGAACGAAGAGGTGGACTGGCGGCCCAACGACGACGGGCTCATCCTCAACAACGATTTCTACGGCGGCAATTTCCGGGGCATCATAGAAAAGCTGGACTACATCGCCTCTCTGGGCGTGACGATTCTCTACCTGAACCCCATCAGCAAAGCCTTCTCCAGCCACCGCTACGACACCGCCGACTACAAAACCCCCGACCCCATGCTGGGCACCGAGGCGGAGTTCACCGCCCTGTGCGACGCCGCCCACAAGCGGGGCATCCGGGTGATTCTGGACGGTGTCTACTCCCACACCGGCTCCGACAGCATCTATTTCAACAAATTCAAGCATTTCGACACCGTCGGTGCCTACAATTCCAAGGAATCCCCCTTCTACTCCTGGTACACCTTCCACCAGTACCCGGATAATTACAGCTCCTGGTGGAATTTCGACACCCTGCCCACGGTGAACAAGCTGGACCCCGCCTTCCTGGACTACATCATCCGGGACGAGGACTCCGTCATTGCCCACTGGCTGAAAGCCGGTGCCGACGGCTTCCGGCTGGACGTGGTGGACGAGCTGCCGGACGAATTTGTGCTGCTGCTGAAAAACCGGATGCGGGAAATCAAGCCCGACTCCCTGCTCATCGGCGAAGTCTGGGAGGATGCCTCCAACAAATGCGCCTACGGCTGCCGCCGCCGGTATTTCATCGACGGAGAGCTGGATTCCGTGATGAACTACCCCTTCCGCACCGCCATCATCAACTTCATCCGGGGTTGGGACGGTGGCCCCGGCCTGAAAAACGCCATCATGGCCATTGCAGAGAACTATCCGCCCCAGGTCTTCAACGCCAACATGAATCTGCTTGGCACCCACGATACCCAGCGGATTCTGACTGCCCTGGTTGACAATTTCGACGGCAACCGGGAGGAGCAGGCCAAGCGGTTCCTGTCCCGGAGCCAGTATCTCCAGGCTCAGGAGCGGCTGATTCTGGCCTCCTTCCTGCAGTACACCCTCCCCGGCAGCCCCAGCCTGTACTACGCCGACGAAGCGGGCATGGAGGGCCACAAGGACCCCTTCAACCGCCGCCCCTACCCCTGGGGCCGGGAGGACCACGAGCTGCTGGCCCACTTCAAGCGGCTGGGCAAGCTCCGGAGCCTCTGCCCCGCCCTGCGGCTGGGTGACATCCAGTTCTTCAAGGCCGACCACCAGATGATTGGCTTCAGCCGGACCTATGAGGACCAGACCATCCGGGTCTACCTGAACCGCAGCGGCGACGATTGGGAGATCTCCCCCGGCAAAATCCTGCTGGGCCACAACATGAAGACCATCGCCCCGGATCAGATGACCCTTGGCCCCAAGGGCTTCTGCGTCACCATGGACTGGTAACATGGAGCGGGAAGATTTTATCACCGGCTACTGCCGGAGCATCGACCAGAGCCGCATGGTAGCTGTCATCACCGAAGACGGCCGCCTGCTGGAAGCCGACTGCCAATACGAAACCTGCCCCCACACCCAATCCTGCCCCATCGCCCAAAAAATCGAGGAAATATCTGCGCAGCGTAAATGATTGTTTAGCATCCTGGCTATGCACCAGCACCTTGGCCCCCTCATTTATGAGGGGGCTGGCACGGCGCAAGCCGTGACTGGGGGAGCATGCGTTAGAATGTTATGATTTTGTGTACATTTTCGGCGAATTCGTAACATCTTACGGACCCCCCCGACCTTCGCTTCGCTCGGCCACCCCCCCTCATAAATGAGGGGGCCAAGAGGCGCGTTGGTGCGCTAAACAATCATTTACCCTTTTACAAACAACAACCGGCACGCCGCAGCGTGCCGGTTGATATTTTTTATTCCCAATCCGCAAGCAAAACCTGCTCAAATTCAAACCAATCCCGGGTCAAATCCAGCACCATATCCCAAGCCCCATCCTCCAGGAACCGGTGGCTGGTGCCGGGAATAATCACCAATTTCGCCCGGTCGTTGATGTGCCGAAGGTGCTGAATATCCGCCATGGGAATATAGTCGTCATCCTCCCCATGCAGAATCAGGAACGGAATCTGGCTGACCGCCAACCCCGTGCGCGCCGCCAACTCCTGATAAAATTCGTAGGTCACATCCAGAGGCCGTGCCACGGGAATGGTCACCTTCCCCACCGCTTTCAGCTGCTCCGGGGTGACGCGCAGCATTGCGGACACCGTATCGCTCATCTGCACCGAGGGGGTCTGAACCACCAACTTCACCCGGCCGGGCATAGCCACCAGCGCATCCAGCGCCAGCATCGTCACATAGGCACCCATGCCGGTGGCGAAAATGCACAGATCCTCCACCAGGGGATATTTTTCCCGGGCGAACCGGGCCACCGCCAGCAAGGAATCCACGCAGCCCTTCAGGGTCAGCTTCTCCTCGGGACTTTGGCCATGGCCGGGAAAATCGAACCGCAAAACGGCGGAGCGGAACAGGACCATTTCCTCAGCAATGCCGGACTGAATCTGATCCTGGGCGCTGCCGGCAAACCCATGAACCCCCAGCACCACCCGATTTACCTGGGCCGGCTCCGACAGCCGGCAGGCCACCTTCAGCTCCCCGCTGGTGATTAGAAAACAAGTTTCCATATCATACCCCTATTCAAAAGATATCATACATATTAGCAGATATAGTCCAATTTTTCAACACTTTTCCATCGAAAAATCCCTCAAATAGCATCAAAACCGCACCTCCGAAGAGGTGCGGTTTTTTGATTAGGAATTGAACACCGACGTACGCTCGGTAGGAACGTGATAGCACAGGTAGTTGGCGATGGGGCTGCCGTCCTCCACGACTTTGGCCCCTTCAGTCATACAGCCTGCCACGCCATCCAAAAATACAAATCTTCCGGCGAAATTGATGGCACAGTCGCCAGGCGCAAAGTTCCCGGCAACATTCGTGCAACCACCAACAGCGATGTTCGTTGCAAGGGAGAAGCTTTCAAAAGCAATATCCGGTTTTGAATATGTCTTTTTCATACTTCTCCCCCTTATGCGAAGTATGCCTTGGCATAGCTGCCATAGATTGCCGTGGCCTGAGCCAGGGCCTGCATGGCGGAATCTTCCTTGGCGGCGATGTTCTTGCAGTAGGCTGCCAGGCTGTAGGCCCGGACGCCGGTGCTGTAGGTAACATCGTCCACC
>JAFTHT010000072.1 GCA_017457285.1 Oscillospiraceae bacterium
CGGCGAAGCGGCGTATCTTTTGCCGCAACTTTTCGCCCCGAAAACACCGAAATACATCCAGTATTCCTGGTGTTTTCGTGACTTCAAATTGGGACAAAATATCCACCGCCCCCTCGAAAATCAGTTTTTAGAGGTCCCCAAGCATTTACAGCCTTGTCGGCACAAGGCCCTTCTTTGTGAAAGAATGAATGACAGACAGAAATATCCCCCCTGCCTTCGCAGGGGGGATTTTGAATATGGAAGAATTAAGCCTCCAGGTTGATGCCGGTCTCCTTGTTGAAGACGTGGCAGACGTGGCCGCCGAAGTTGAACTTCACAGCAGCGCCGCCGATCAGAGCGGAAACCTCAGCGCCGGTCATGTTCATGGTGGAAACCACAACGACAACGTCGCGGCCCATGGCGGTGACGTGCAGGTGCACGGAGGAACCCATCATTTCGGAAACGTCGACCTTGGAATCGATACCGGTCTGCTCCAGGGTGATGTGCTCGGGACGGACGCCCAGAACGATCTCCTGCTCAGCAACCTTGTTGGCGGTCAGGGCCTTCTGCTTCTCCTCGGACAGCTCGACGGTCAGGTTGGCCAGCTTGACAGCGTACTTGCCGTTGGCCTTAACCAGCTTGGCGTCGAAGAAGTTCATCTGGGGAGTGCCGATGAAGCCAGCGACGAACAGGTTGTAGGGATGGTTGAAGACCTCCTGAGGAGTGCCAATCTGCTGGATGAAGCCGTCCTTCATGATGACGATACGGTCACCCAGGGTCATAGCCTCGGTCTGGTCGTGGGTAACGTAAATAAAGGTGGTCTGGATCTTCTCGCGCAGCTTGATGATCTCAGCACGCATCTGGTTACGCAGCTTGGCGTCCAGGTTGGACAGGGGCTCGTCCATCAGCATGACCTGAGGAGCGCGGACGATAGCACGGCCGATGGCAACACGCTGACGCTGACCACCGGACAGAGCCTTGGGCTTACGGCCCAGGTACTGGGTGATGTCCAGAATCTCGGCAGCTTCCTTAACGGCCTTGTCAATCTGATCCTTGGGGGTCTTGCGCAGCTTCAGAGCGAAAGCCATATTGTCGTACACGGTCATGTGGGGGTACAGCGCGTAGTTCTGGAAAACCATGGCGATGTCGCGGTCCTTCGGAGGCACATCGTTGACGATGCGGTCGCCAATCCACAGCTCGCCCTCGGAAATGTCTTCCAGGCCGGCGATCATACGCAGAGTGGTGGACTTACCGCAGCCGGAAGGACCGACCAGAACGATGAATTCCTTGTCGGCGATGTCCAGGTTGAACTCCTGAACCGCAACGACACCCTTGTCAGTGACCTGCAGGTTGGTCTTCTTCTCGGGCTCGCCCTTCTTCTTTTTCTTCTTCTTGGCGTCGTCGCCGTTGTGGGGGTAGATTTTCTTGACGTTCTTCAGGGACAAACTTGCCATACTTACGACTCTAAGCATACCGAGCCTTTCGCGTATGCTCTCGCGAACCGCCGAGCAAAACAGCGGATGCATTACGACAGGTCTCCACACTGCCGCACCGTGAGTCAGACGGGGTTAATTTTCCTCCTTTTTTGATGAACGGCGCCTATTTTTGTGGAGTAGGCGCAATCCACCTGGATAACGATACTATACCATAAATGAAAGCCCCTTGCAATGGGTTTAGGTAACAATTTTTTGTATCATTTTTTGGATATTTTGCCGGGAACCGGGCATACTTTCCATGAAAAGCAAGGTCATCAGCCAAGGAATCGGCTGAGGCGGTAAATGATTGTTTAGTGGCGCATTTGAATTGCGGTGGCCTCCGGCCACCGAGCGCCCCGAAGGGGCGCCATGGCTTCCCCCGGGGGGAAGCTGTCGCCGCCGCAAGGCGGTGACTGATGAGGAATGCGGGCGGAAATGTTC
>JAFTHT010000060.1 GCA_017457285.1 Oscillospiraceae bacterium
ACCTCTGGTGTACCAGTTGTCCTGCCAAGGGCACGGCTGGGTAGCTACGTATGGACGAGATAAACGCTGAAAGCATCTAAGCGTGAAACTCTCCCTAAGATAAGATCTCCACTGAGGCTCGACGTAGACTATGTCGTTGATAGGTCAGAGGTGTAAGTGCAGTAATGTATTAAGCTGACTGATACTAATAAGCCGAAAGCTTGACCAAAGCGCAGGCTCAGTGTTGACCAAGCTCAAAAAGCAGAAGGATTTCGATGTTCAGTTTTCAGGGTGTATCGAGAGAAGCACCCAAAGATTTGCACCTTTAGCTCAGTTGGTAGAGCAACTGACTCTTAATCAGTGGGTCCCCGGTTCGAGTCCGTGAAGGTGCACCAATGGCCCGTTGGTCAAGTGGTTAAGACAGCGGCCTCTCACGCCGTTAACATCGGTTCGAATCCGGTACGGGTCACCAACTCTTATAAAAAAGAGTTGACAAAGCGCTGTTAAGGTGCTATAATCCTAGCGTTAGAAGTCGCAAGGCTTTTGACATAAAAGATGGTGATGAGCCATCCACATGAGTTGGTATTGATTGCGATGTGGGTCCACCTGTTCCCATCCCGAACACAGAAGTTAAGCACATCTGCGCCGACAATACTTTGCGGGTGACTGCACGGGAAGATAGGTAATGCCAACACTCACATTCCTCTTTAGCTCAGTCGGTAGAGCGACGGACTGTTAATCCGCAGGTCGTTGGTTCGAGTCCAACAAGGGGAGCCATGAGAAAAGGACTTGCGAACGCAAGTCCTTTTTTCTTAATTTTCATTGCACAGAAATGAGAGGGATACCCTATGCGCAGTTCTGGTTTTCATAACTCCACGGGCGTCCCGGGCCCGATACAGCGTATCCGCAATTCCCAGGCCGTTGCCTCGCTGAATGATTTTCTGCGCCGACCGGCTTATATGATTGTTTTGGCGGTGCTGACGGTGATTTGCTATCTTCATGAAATTGACCTGATTAGCTACACCGTCTTTCTCCTGGTGGCTATTTATGTGGCGGTTTTTGGGGATGATTTGCTGCCGCTGGTGCCACTTTTCATGTTTTGCTATATTGCACCCTCCCATAATAATAATCCCGGCAGCCGGTGGAATCCGGAGTCCATTTTCTATCCCCGAAACGGCGGGTATGTGATCTATACGCTGCTTGCTATTTTTGTGGCATGCCTGGTTATCCGGCTGATTCGTGACCCTGAAATCGGCGGACGTCGGTTTGTAAGAACGAAACGGAGTCTCACCAGCGGGATGCTGTTTTTGGGTGCCGCATACCTGATTGGCGGCTTCGGTATCCCGGAGTATGCAGATGTTTTTGTTGGCCATACCGTGTTTGCGTTGGCACAGTTTGCCTCTGTTTTCCTGCTGTATTATCTGCTCACCGGCGGAGTGAAGTGGGACCGGGTTCCCAAGGACTATATCGCCTGGGTCGGTCTTATTGTTGGATTTGTAGTTTTGCCGCAGTTGCTGGAGAATTACCTCAGCGGCCGGGTGTTCCTGCCCGGGACCCATACCATCGACCGGGAGCGGATGTTTACCGGTTGGGGCATGCATAATAATATCGGCGGCATGCTGGCGATGATGATTCCGTTCCCCTTTTATCTGGCTAGCCGGAAGGAGCGGGGGTGGATTTATACCGTTCTGGCCACGCTGCTGCTGGTTGGCGCGGTGCTGTCCTGCTCCCGGACTTCTATGATTGTGGCGGCGATGACTTATTCCGTTTGTGTGTGGCTGTTGTTGCGGGACAAGCAGCGCAGAAAGCAGCATTTGCGGGTGTTCCAGATCTTTGGCGCAATCATTCTGGTGTTTGCGGTGGTATTTTTCCGGAAGCTGTTGGATGTGTTTGACCTGTTCCTGGACGAGCTGTTCCAGATTTCCCAGCGGGACAATTTGTTTGAATATGGCATGAAGCAGTTTTTCCAGCATCCGATTTTGGGTGGAAGCTTCTTCCCTCAGGGGGAATATGTGCCCTGGACCTGGATTTCTTCCGGACTAGGGGATTTCCTCCCGCCCAGGTGGCATAATACGGTTGTGCAGGTGTTGGCTTCCTGCGGCATGGTGGGTATGGCGGCCTATAGTTTGCACCGGTTGCAGACCATTCGGCTGTTTACGAAGCGGCCTTCGGTGGAAAAACAGTATATTGTGATATATATTTGCATTTTGCTGGTGCTGAGTTTGTTCGATTGCCACTTCTTCAATGTGGGACCGGTGCTGTTTTATTCCATGGCCCTGGCCTTTGCGGAGAAGCTGGAGGAATCCAAATTGTAAAATCCGACCCGCTCCCAATTAGGAGCGGGTCTTAGGTATCGGGGACCTCTAAAAACTCCTTTTCGGCGAAGCGGCGAATCTTTTGCCGCAACTTTTCGCCCCGAAAATGCCGAAATACATCCAGTATTCCTGGCATTTTCGTGACTTCAATTTGCGACAAAATATCCACCGCCCGCTCGAAAATCAGTTTTTAGAGGTCCCCTATCATTTACCCCATCCACGGCAGTTTGGGGATGGGTTTTATGCATAAAATTCCTATAAGTGAAAAAAACTATTGCAAAAGTGAAAAGAATCTGCTATAATATCATGCGTGTCCGATGCCGGACGCGTCGCACATTGGGATGTCGCCAAGCGGTAAGGCACCAGACTTTGACTCTGGCATGCGTAGGTTCGAATCCTGCCATCCCAGCCATATGATCCGCTAGCTCAGTTGGCAGAGCAACTGCCTTTTAAGCAGTGGGTCCGGGGTTCGAATCCCCGGCGGGTCACCAAAAAGCCATCGCCCATAGGGCGGTGGCTTTTTTGATGGCCCAGAGGGGATTCGAATGATCAAATGCGGCAGTCCGGTGGGCTGTCGCCGAACGCCGGCTGGACGGCGTTCGCTCAATGATTTTTTGTAATACGAAAAATGCAAACGGACCCCGGCGGGTCACCAAAAAGCCATCGCCCATAGGGCGGTGGCTTTTTTGATGGCCCAGAGGGGATTTGAACAATGAAATGCGGTTTTTCAGTGGATGATTGTTGAGCTGAGCAACAGAAAATGTATGTTGTTATGAAAGAACACTCAGTAGGGGAGGGTCTTGACCCTCACTCAACCTTTGGTCGCTGGGCTGCTGTGTATGGTTTCGCGCCGATTTTTATAGCTCATCCCATTACGTCGAGGGAGGGGTTTTCATGACAATGACAGCTCAAATTCAAATGCGAAAGAAACGTTCACCTTGCGGATGGAAATTATTGTCGGGAGTGGAGGTAGTAATTTGGGTGGCCATGTATTGACAAAAATAGACAGAATGTGTATAATATCCATAATTATAGATTGATTCCGGCTGGCCGATTTGTTTATTTCGAATTAAGGAGAGCTTTATGGCACTGAAGGTTACAACATTGTCCTGCCCCAGTTGTGGTGGTCCGGTTACTGCAGAGATGACGGCCTGCGAATATTGCGGTAATCCGGTGATGATTACCAGTTTTCAAGCGGTTTCTGAGGTTAGCGCACCGATGGCTCGCAAGCATGCGTTGTCTTGCCAACAGGCGCTGGCGGCTGACCCGGATAACCAGAATCTGAATACCTCCGCAGCCATGTGCTTCCTGAAGCTGAAGCAATTCGACCATGCGCTGAAGGCATTCGAAAAGGCGATGGAATTTAATTTTGATAATTCCGAGGTGTTTTTCTACGGGGCGGTATGTCTGCTTCAGGGGAAGATGCCCTTCCTGCACCTGCGGCCTACCATCGACAAGATTTTGTCCTACATGGAATCGGCCCTGATGATTGAACAGCGAGGCATTTACTATTATTTCCTGGCGTACATTAAGCACGATTATTTCAGACGGAAATATTTGAATGTGACCCCCAATTTCAGCCAGCATTTGGAGCAGGCCCGTCGGGCCCATGTGAGCGAAACGGAGATTCGCCAGCTGTTTGAATTGCTGGGAACGCCCCGCCCTGCAGGGCTTTGAACAAATCATAACATTGAAGAATGTTTTGATAATATCAATATTTGGAGGAAGAGAGTATGGGAATCGTATCCGCTACTGCGGCGCAGGCTGCCGCCGATATCGCCAGAAGAGAGGCTATGAAAAAGGGTAAAACCGAGGAGCAGAAGAAAATTATCGATTTCTTGTTTAGCTCCGGTGCCGGCGGCTGTGGCTGCACGGGGTCCAAGGCGACTATGACCATGCAGGAATATATCGCAATCGTTCAGCGCAGATGCCAGAGCATGAATTTGCAGGCCAGAGCCTTGCAGAAAATCGGTTTGGATCCGTCCCAGGTTCAGGAAATTCCGCCTGTTATGCTCAGCTCCTTTGTGTACGATGATGACTGCCTGATTCGGGTCGATAACAACATCGCCGTTTCCAGCCAGTACAGCATCACCTGGATTTACTTCAGCGCCACCCAGATGTACACCTATAAGTACATTTTCGACACCACCAGCGACAACACCTGGGAATTTACGAAGGACTTCTTCTATACCGACATCACCTGTTTCAGCACCCTCCGGGCTGTTAAGGAGAAAATCGATGTCACTGCCGGTAAGGGCTGCATGAGTTCCGAAGAGGTGACGAAGAACCACTATGTAGTGGATACCCTGGAAATCATTGTCCCCGGCGCAAACTACAGCTTCTCTCTGAGAAATTCCGAGACCATCGAGCAGAGTATCCAGGCCGCCAAGGCTATGGTTCGGGAGAAGAAGTACAGCAGATAATTCCATTCCGGAACGTGTGGGTTTGAGGTAACAGCGTGAGTGAATATGAGATTCGGGTGGAAGGGGCTCCCGTGATATTTACGACTCTGAAGCCGCCACCCTATAATCCGCTGAACCGGCCTCAGATTTGCTATCGCAGGCCAATTGTGGCGGCGGTGGTGTATATGGTGGTGCTGGTGCTGCTGGCGGTGCTAGTTCCGAAGTGGGGGCTGTGGATCTGCCTTGGGTGGTCGGCGCTCTATTTTGCCGTGATTGCGAAACGGGCGTTGATTTGGATGGTTCACCTGTACCAGAACAAGGCCTCGGACAGGACCCGGCTCAAGTGCGTGTTTGAACCAAGCTGCTCAGAATATATGATTCTGGCGGTGAATAAATACGGGTTTTGCCGGGGTGTTATCAAGGGAATCCGGCGTTTGCGGCGTTGCCATCCGCCCAATGGTGGGGTGGATTATCCATAGTTATTTATGAAAAGGAGAAAACAGTATGTCCTATTATTGCTCGAAATGCGGTAATATCTGCGATGATCAGCAGGTGTTTTGCCCGATGTGTGGCACGCAGCGTCAGACGCAGAGCGGCCAGCCCTATGGTGGTCAGCCCTATGGTGGTCAGCCCTATGGTGGTCAGTCTAATGGCGCACAGCCTTATGGCAACCAGGCCTTCGGCAACCAGTTCTATGATGGGGTTCCCCAGGCACCGGTGACCGTGGCCCCGTCGCCGACGATGAAGTGGTTCAAGTTCATTATTTATTTCCAGCTGTTTGCCAACGCTGTGCTGAATCTCCTTTTGTCGATTCCCTTCTTTACCGGCGCCATCTATGGGTCGGAAACGGAGCTGACCTATCGTTTGATTCCTGACTTGAAGACGGCGGATATGATTTATGCGTCGCTGATGGTCATTGCGGCTGTGTTTGCGATTATTGTCCGGTTCCGCCTGAGCGGGTTCCATAAGGATGGTCCCAGCCTGTATTATGCGGTGCTGGCAGCGCAAATTGGTATCGTGATTTTTTACATGATTGCCAGCAAGGCAGCAATCGACAAAAGTATTCTGGCAAATTATATCAAAATCGACTATAGCTCGGTTTACAGCAGTATGTTTACCAATATTGCGATGATCATTTGCAATGTGACCTATTTCAGCAAGAGAAAGCACCTGTTCGTCAATTAACGTCTGCGCCACCACCCGTTTGGGTGGTGGCGTTTTTATTGGGAATGGGGCGATGGAGGCATCGTCCCCCTACGAAAGAAGGCTCCGCTCTTATCCTTGGCACGGACGCCCCCGACCTTCGTTTCCAAGCGGTGGGGCCTGATCTGAATAATCTCAGATCGCCCATTTGGGCGCTGAGATTGGAGCAATCTCCACATTTAGAAAATAATATACAAAAAATCCGAAAATTATTTGCAATTTCTCCGATGGCGTGATATACTATCTTCGCTAAATTGGAAATAATCCAGAAGTGCAAAAATTTTGAGCGAAAAATCGCTCTGTAAGGAATGAAAGGGGTATACAAATGTCTCATAAGTATGTTTACCTGTTCACTGAGGGCAACGGCTCCATGCGGGAGCTGCTGGGCGGCAAGGGCGCCAATCTGGCCGAAATGACCAACATCGGTCTGCCTGTTCCCCAGGGCTTCACCATCTCCACCGAAGCTTGCACCCAGTACTATGAGGACGGCCGGAAGATCAACGACGATATCCAGGCTGAAATCATGGAATATGTCGATAAGCTGGAAGCCATCACCGGCAAGAAGTTCGGTGACAAGGAGAACCCCCTGCTGGTCTCCGTCCGCTCCGGCGCCCGCGCATCTATGCCCGGCATGATGGATACCATTCTGAACCTGGGCCTGAATGAAGACGTTGTTGAAGTCCTGGCTACCAAGTCCGGCAACCCCCGTTGGGCTTACGACTGCTACCGCCGTTTCATCCAGATGTACTCCGACGTGGTTA
>JAFTHT010000010.1 GCA_017457285.1 Oscillospiraceae bacterium
CGCACCAAAATCTATGGATAATCCCATTCTACATTGTACGTTCATCGAACTTTTTCCTTATCGTAGATGATACCGGGAGATTGCCACGGCCCTTCGGGCCTCGCAATGACATACTAATCTGATACGCTAAACAATCATTTAGAACCCTTGCCCCCACAAAAAACCGGACGTGCGTTTGCACGTCCGGTGGATGTATGCACTTAGCGGCTTTCCCGGCTGGACAGGTACTTGCGGACCATCAGGGCCACCTTGAAGACGATGGCGTGGTCGAACTGCCGCAGGTCAAGGCCCGTCAGCTTCTTAATCTTCTCCAGGCGGTAGACCAGGGTATTGCGGTGGACGAACAGCTTCCGGGAGGTTTCGGAAACGTTCAGGTTGTTCTCGAAGAACTTATTGATGGTGAACAGAGTCTCCTGGTCCAGGCTGTCGATGGAATTCTTCTTGAATACCTCGGACAGGAAAATCTCGCACAGGGTGGTGGGCAGCTGGTAAATCAGGCGGCCGATACCCAGGTTCTCATAATTGATGATGCTCTTCTCGGTGTCGAAGACCTTGCCCACATCGATGGCGGTCTGGGCTTCCTTGTAGGAATCCGCCAGGGACCGCAGATGCTCGGCCACGGTGCCGATGCCGATGACAGTCTTGACGAACAGCTCGTTCCGGAGGGTATCCTCGATATTCCGGGCGATTTTGTCCAGATCCTCGTCGGTGGTGGCAGGGGTAATCTGCTTGACCACAGCGATATCGGATTCGTTGATGCTCAGGACAAAATCCTGCAGCTTATCAGGGAACATCCCCGCCAGCACGTCCACAGTGGCCACATCCGTATGACCCACCTGCCGCACCAGGAACACCGCCCGGGGGGCATCGGTGGAGAAATGCAGCTCCTTGGCCCGGATGTAGATATCGCCGGGGAGGATATTGTCCATGATGATATTCTTCACGAAGGTGCCCCGGTCGTGCTTTTCCTCGTAAAACACCTTGGCATCGTTCAGCGCCACGAAGGCCATGGAGCAGAAGCTCCGGGCCAGCTCATCATCGCCAGCGCAGAACACGGAATACTCGATAATATTGGATGTATTGATGATGGGCTTGAAGGTTTTCTGGGCGAAGGTGACGGTGGGTTCGCCGGAATTGGCAATCTTCAGCGCCGCATCGGTCCAGCGCTCACCCAAAAGGGACATATCGGTGCAGGAGACGACACTGCCATCGGAATCGATAACGCCAAACATACGATCCGCCACGTCCCTAAGCTGGACGATGACGCTCTGAAAAACACTGTTGGACATTTTAGGGTCCTCCTTCAGAAAAATGCACAAATACGCATTTCACAAAATTACGAGGGTATTATACATCACTTTTGCACATTTTGCAAGTACCTTTTGACAAATTATTGCAAAGTGAGGCCACTTTTTTATCTATTATTCCAATGACCGCAGTCATTTCGCCAAAATGACAGGGAACGGAATTGTAGCATATTGACAGTATTTACCCACGCTGGGAATCCAGCGCATCGATCTCCTCTGCCATCAGCTCCCGAATCTGGCCTCTGGGCAGGTCCCCCAGGCGCAAAGCCCCCTCCTGTCGCCGTTCCAGGTAGGAAACGGTCATCCCCCGGGAGGCCATCATCCGGCGTACCTGGTGATATTTTCCCTCGCAGACCGTAATCAGGCTCTCCCCCGCCCCCAAAGGCTCCAGCCTGGCAGGCAGGCAAACCGTCCCGTCCCGGAGGGTCAGCCCTGCGGCAAAGGCCGCCACATCGGCATCCGTGGCGGCACCCTCGTGCCGGGCATAATATATTTTCGGCACCTCTTTTTTAGGTGAGATCAGCCGGTGGAGCAAATCGCCGTCATTGGTAAACAGCAGTAGCCCCTCGGTGGCCTTGTCCAGGCGGCCGATGGGCTTCAAGTCCCGGTATTGGGGCGGCAGCAGCTCCATGACCGTGGGCTCCTTGGGGTCCTCTGTGGCGGTGATATAGCCTGCGGGCTTATTCAGCATGACCACAATGCGCCGTTTTCCGCCCAAAATGCTGCCATCCAGGGCAATTTCCTGCCGCTGGGGGTCGATTTTGGCGCTGCCGTCCCGGATAACGGTGCCATCCACCGTCACCCGGCCCGCTTTCAAAATGGGCTTGACCTGGGAACGGGTTCCCACGCCGCTGTCGCATAGAAATTTATCCAGACGTTCCATAATTCCTCCGTTCTACCCCGCCCCGGACACGCATAGATTCTAACGTGAATATAAGGAGGGATATCTGATGCTGGTAATGACCGCAAGAGTCGATAAGAAGAAAATCGCCATCATACTGGCGGTGATCGTGGTGGCCGTGGTGGGACTGGTGATGCTGCTGGGCGGCGATGAGGATGTGGCCGCCACCGCCGCCACCACCGTTGCCAACAACGACGACCGGGTAAAATTTCTCAACAGCTTCGGCTGGGAGGTGACCAATTCCCCGGTGGAATCCAGTCAGGTGCGGATTCCGGAGAAAAGCTCCGAAATTTTCGACCGGTACAATGCGCTACAAAAGAGCCAGGGCTACGACCTGTCCGCCTTCGCCGGACAGACCGTCATGCGCTATGTCTATAAAGTAAACAACTATCCCGGCGCCACGGAGCCGGTCTACGCCACGGTGCTGATCAGCAAGAACCAGGTCATCGGCGGCGACATCACCGATACCGCCGCCAAGGGCGCCATCCGGGGATTTAAGATGCCCGCAGCGGAGTAAATGGTAAGGTAAATGGGGACCTCTAAAAACTGATTTTCGAGGGGGCGGTGGATATTTTGTCGCAAATTGAAGTCACGAAAACACCAGGAATACTGGATGTATTTCGGTGTTTTCGGGGCGAAAAGTTGCGGCAAAAGATACGCCGCTTCGCCGAAAAGGAGTTTTTAGAGGTCCCCAAATGAGATTGTTTAGAATAGGAAGCTCACCTTGCCCCCCTCATTTATGAGGGGGGTGGCCGAGCGAAGCAAAGGTCGGGGGGAGTTCGAAATATTGTGAATTGTATACTCCCCCGCCCCTTCGGGGCACCCCCCTCATTTATGAGGGGGGCAAGTAGTGCTATCGTAAACAATCATTTCTCGCCCTAAGTGTATCACAAAAACTGCCACTTGACAACACTCTTGCGCCGTGCTATGTTGTAGGCAAGTTTATAATGGTCTTCAGGGCGGGGCGCAATTCCCCACCGGCGGTGACAGTCCGCGAGCGGTTTTCGCTGAATCGGTGCAATTCCGATACCGACAGTACAGTCTGGATGAAAGAAGACGCAATCTGTCATTTTGCGCCCTGGGAGTATACTCTCAGGGCGTTTTTTTCGGAGGTTTTTGAGATGAAAAACCAAAATACAAAAAATTTAGTGCTGCTGGCCATGCTGGCGGCCATGGCTTATGCCATCGTATGTCTGATTCGGATTCCGGTGGTGCTGTTTTTGAAGTATGAGCCGAAGGATGTGATTATCACCATCGGCGGCTTCCTCTTTGGGCCCATGGCTTCCTTCATCGTGTCGCTGGTGGTGAGCCTGCTGGAGATGGTGACCATCAGCGAAACCGGCCCTATCGGGGCGCTGATGAATCTGCTGTCCACCTGCTGCTTTGCCTGCACCGCCGCGCTGATTTACAAGAGAAAACGCACCATCGCTGGGGCCATAACCGGTCTGATGATTGGCTCTCTGACGATGGTCGGGGCCATGCTACTGTGGAACTGGCTGATTACGCCGCTGTACATGGGTGTCAACCGGGAGGCCGTGCAGGGTATGCTGATTCCGGTATTTTTGCCCTTCAATTTACTGAAAGCGGAGCTGAACAGCGCCTTTATCCTGGGCTTGTATAAGCCCCTGGTCACCGCCCTGCGGCGTGCGGGGCTGATTCAGGCCCAGTCCGGCGGTTCCGCCAAAATCGGTTTTTACCTGTTCGCCGCCATTTTGCTGCCTGCCTGCATCCTGCTACTCCTGGTTTTCCAGGGGAAGCTGTAAAGAAATAACGGAGCCTCAACACGAGGCTCCGTTTATGTTTGTCTGTTGGTAAATGGTTGTTTAGTGGAAAGATAGACAATGTATTTCGTAGGGGTTACTGCCGTAAACAATCTTTACAGCGCCAGTATTTTTATCTGTAGGGGGCGGCGGGGGGTACCCAGACTGGGGGCGGTGGGATAAATTCGTCGTTCCGGGGTGGCATACCAAAATCCTTATTTCGACATACAAACACAAAAATCGCCAACAGAAGACCCGTTCCCAAGAAGTTCAGCACGATTCCCAGGGTCAGGTACAGGCTGGCATTCCGGGGGTCGGCAGAGCGGAACACATCATAATAGGCCATGTATTGCAGCACCACCATCCAAATCGCCAGCACCATCCACACCGGCGCCAAAAACATCGCCACCAGCAAAGTCCGGACTGACTCTCCCAGGCGTTCCCGAGGTTCATCGCTCGCCCAAGGTCCAAACGCTTCCTTAAACGCGCTGTCAATAATCGCCCCCAAAAGATCGACAAACAGAATCAAAGCCGCAATCAACAAAAAACAAAGCATCACATGCACGATTACACTCAGAATCGGAAGCAGCCTGCGCCTACTCTTCTGTTTGCCCTGCATGAGATACTGGTACTGGTCCGACAGGCAACCCAGCACCCATAAATTCGCCAGCGGAACCCAGGCCAGCCAGGGCTTACGAATCCCCCGGCGCTTTGCCATGGTGTATAGCCCCACTGCCAGCAGGATGTAGGACGGAAAGCTAAGGACAATCGTCAATTTCATCGTATTCCTCCTCACTATTTTCTCTATTCTACCATCTCTCCTGCCGAAATACAAGTGGGCACCTCTAAAGACGAAATTTCGTCTTTAGAGGTGCCCGACTGTTTATCCGTAAGGGTCAATGGGAGGCGTGGGAGGCGTCCAGACGGGGGGCGGCGGAACCACCGCGTCACCCCGGGGGGGCATTCCCAAATCCTTTTCCCGGTTAATATACACAAAAACCGCAAGCAAAATGCCCAATCCAAAGAAGCTCAGCACAATGCTCAGCGTCAGATACATACCGGCGTTTTTGGGATCCGTAGAGCGGAACAAATCATAATAAGCCATGTACTGAACCACCGCCAGCCATATTCCAAGGCCAGACAGCAGCAATCCCACCAACGCCATAATCGACAACTGCCATATGGAATTCCGGAAATAGGTATTGATTTCCGACACCTGATTCAAGCGGGCTTTCAGCCATTGCACCAGCTCGGTTTCGGAAAACTGCAGGAGTTCCTCAAGAATCTCCACCGAGAAATCAGGAACAATCAGGCCAATCAGGCCAACCAAAAAGATGACCAGCACCACCGCCAAAACCAGCGCTAACACAAAACAAACCAGCTCCAGTATCAGCAACGTCTTTCGTCTGTTCTTCTGCTGGCCCAGTGCCACATACTGAAACTGGTCAGACAGACATCCTACCAGCCACAGGTTTACCAGCGGGATCCAGGCAAGCCAGGGCTTACGAATCCCCCGGCGCTTAGCCATGGTATAAAGTCCAAGTGCCAGCAGAACATAGGACGCAATAGAAAGCACATCTGCAAACTGATAAATTATCTTCATAGTACCACTCCAAGCTTATTTTGGTTATTATACCATCGGTTTTTCCACTTTGCAACCTTTTTTATACCATCAGCTTACAAACCAGCTCCGTATAAGCGGCAGGGTCCTCCAGAGGCAGCTCTGCCATCAGCTGGGCCTGGCAGCATAGCAGCTGGGCATAGTCCTTTGCCTTGACGGGGTCGGCGGTCATGGCATTTTGCATAGCCTTCACCGCATCATGCTCCGGGTTCAGCTCCAGAATACGGCCCACGTTATAGGCAAATTCCGGCTCCATCCGCTTCATATATTTCTCCATCTCGAAGCTCATGCCGCTCTCCGGCACCATGGCGGCAGGATGGCTGCCCAGATCGCTGGACAGACGAACCTCCTTCACCTGCTCCCCCAGGGTCTCCTTGACGAAGGTCAGGAAGCCTTTCAGTTCCTCGGCCTTGTTTTCCAGCTCCTTCTTCTCCTCCTCGGACTGGAGGCCCAGGTCCTCAGTGGCGGCGTTGCAGAACTGCTTTTCAGCATAGGTCATCAAAGTATTGGGAATGAAACCATCCACATCCTCGGTAAAGAGCAGCACATCGTAGCCCTTGCTTTTCAGGGTCTGGACCTGAGGGAGCTTGGATAGACGGTCCTTGTTTTCGCCGGCCACATAATAGATTTTCTCCTGACCCTCGGCCATGGCATCAGTATATTCCTTCAGGGAAATCAGCTTGCCCGCCTGATTGGAATGGAACAGCAGCAGTTCCTTGGTTGCATCCTTGTGGGCGCCGTAGTCGGCAACGGTGCCGTACTTCAGCTGGCGGCCAAAGGCGGCGTAGAATTTTTCGTAATTTTCCCGGTCATTTTCCAGCATGGAAGTCAGCTCGGACTTGATCTTCTTCTCGATATTCCGGGCGATGATGGTCAGCTGCCGGTCGTGCTGGAGCATCTCACGGCTGATGTTCAGAGACAGATCCTGGCTGTCCACGATGCCCCGGACGAAGCGGAAATGCTCCGGCAGCAGGTCCTCGCAGGACTCCATGATCATCACGCCGGAGGAATACAGCTGCAAGCCCCGCTTGAAATCCTTGCTCCAGAAATCGTAAGGAGCTTTGCCGGGGATATAGAGCAGGGCCTTAAACGTGACGCTGCCCTCGGCGCTGGTGTGGATGGTCCGAAGGGGCTTTTCGAAATCAAAGAACTTTTCCCGGTAAAAAGCGGCGTATTCCTCCTCGGAAACGTCCTTTTTCGCCCGCTGCCACAGAGGAACCATGGAGTTGAGGGTATCTTCTTCCATGTAGGATTCGTAATCGTCGGAATCCTCTTTTTTCCGGGACTTGGAGATTTCCATCCGGATGGGATAGCGGATATAGTCGGAATATTTGCGAACCAGCTCCCGAATCCGGTACTCCTGCAAAAATTCGGAGAACTTGTCGTCCTCGGTGTCCTCTTTCAGGGTCATGATAATGTCAGTGCCGGGGGCGGATTTGGTGGTTTCTTCAATCGTATAGCCGTCGGCCCCATCGGAGACCCACTTCCAGGCAGTATCCTCGCCGTACTTTTTGGAGATGACGGTGACGGAGGAGGCCACCATGAACGCGGAATAGAAGCCCACGCCGAACTGGCCGATGATGTCGATGTCCTCGGTCTTTTCCATGGCCTGCTTGAAGCCCAGGGAGCCGGACTTGGCGATGGTGCCCAGGTTCTCTTCCATCTCCGCCCGGTTCATGCCGATGCCGTTGTCGGAAACGGTGATGGTGCGGTTTTTCTCGTCCCGGGTGATGGTGATGGCCAAATCATCCCGAGACATCCCCACCTTGTCATCGGTCAGAGCGATATAGGCCAGCTTGTCCATGGCATCGCTGGCGTTGGAGATGATTTCCCGGAGGAAAATCTCCCGGTGGGTGTAGATGGAGTTAATCATCAAATCCAGCAACCGCTGGGACTCCGCCTTGAATTGCATTTTTTCCATAATTGAACACATCCTTGTTGATATTAGCACTCGAAGTGTTTGAGTGCTAATATTATAGCGCAGATACGAAAAATTGCAAGGGGCTACACAGAAAATTTTAGGTTCGTTCATAAATTAAGGTTTGGCGCTGTCAGATTATACTGTCATTGCGAGGGCGAAGCCCGTGGCAATCCGTTTCCCTCGATGCGTAGCATCGTGTCGGCATAGCCGACAATAATTCCTCCGCTAAACAATAATTTCTCTCCCAGCCATTGATTTATCGGAAAAATGTGATATTATTATAATGTATAATTATGTGCCAAAACAAGTGAAGGAGTTCAAAATGATTACAGTTAGCAATCTTGGTATGCAATTCGGCGGTCAGTGGCTGTTCCAGCACGTTGACCTGCAGTTCCTGCCCGGCAACTGCTATGGCATCATCGGTGCCAACGGCGCGGGCAAATCCACCTTCCTGCGGATTCTCACCGGGGAACTGGATTCTACCACCGGCAATATTTCCATCGAAGCCGACAAGCGCGTCTCCGTTCTGAAGCAGAACCAGAACGCCTACGACGAATTTTCCATCATGGACACCGTCATCATGGGCAACCAGCACCTGTATGACGTGATGAAGGAGAAGGATGCCATCTACGAAAAGCCCGATTTCTCCGATGAGGACGGCCTCCGGGCCGCCGACCTGGAGGCGGAATTCGCCGAGCTGGGCGGCTGGGAAGCCGAATCCGACGCCTCCCGCCTGCTCCAGGGCCTGGGCATCGGCACCGAAATGCACTACGACATCATGGGCGACACCGACCCCCGGCTGAAGGTGAAGGTTTTGCTTGCTCAGGCGCTCTTCGGTGACCCCGACATCATCATGCTGGACGAGCCCACCAACAACCTGGACATCGAAGCCATCAACTGGCTGGAGGACTTCCTGCTGGACTTCCCCGGCATGGTCATCGCCGTGTCCCACGACCGCCACTTCCTGAACACCGTCTGCACCCACACCGTGGACATCGACTACGGCAAGATTAAGATGTATGTGGGTAACTACGACTTCTGGTACGAATCTTCCCAGATGGTGCAGGCCATGATTCGCAACAAGAATAAGAAGAATCAGGAAAAGATTGAGGAATTACAGCTGTTCATCCAGCGGTTCTCCGCCAACAAGTCCAAGGCCAAGCAGGCCACCGCCCGCCGGAAGCTCCTGGACAAGCTGACTGTCGAAGAAATGCCCTGCTCCACCCGGCGCTACCCCTTCGTGGGCTTCATGCCGGAGCGGGAGCTGGGTAAGGATATCCTCACCGTCAAGGACGTTTCCGTCACCGTCGACGGCGTGAAACTGCTGGACAAGGTCTACTTCTCCGTGGGCAAGAACGATAAGATTGCCTTTGTGGGTGAAAATGAGTTGGCTCAGACCGCCCTGTTCCAGATTCTCATGGGCGAGCTGGAGCCCGACGAAGGCTCCATCAAGTGGGGCATCTCCACCATCCGCAGCTACCTGCCCAAGGATAACTCCGAATATTTCGAGGGCAACAAGATGGAGCTGGTGGACTGGCTGCGGCAGTACAGCACCAAGAAAGACGATGTGTACCTCCGTGGCTTCCTGGGCCGGATGCTGTTCAGCAACGAGGATGTATTTAAGAGCGTGGATGTGCTCTCCGGCGGCGAGAAGGTCCGGTGTATGCTCAGCAAAATGATGCTCTCCGGCGCCAACGTGGTGCTGCTGGACCAGCCCACCAACCACCTGGACATGGAGTCCATCCAGGCTGTCAACAAGGGTCTGGAAGCCTTCCAGGGCGTTGTGCTGCTGGCCTCCCACGACCACGAAATGCTGACCTCCACCTGTAACCGGGTCATCGCCTTCCAGCCCGACGGCACCATCATCGACCGCTACGGCACCTACGACGATTACCTGGCCTGGATGGCAGAGAACAAAGCCTACAAATAACCCGTGGACTAAGATACAAGATATGAGATACGAGATATGAGATATTCTTATCCCCTCCCCGTATCTCGTATCTCGTATCTCATATCTCATATCTTAATTCGAGGAATAGGTTATGGAAAAAATACTTACTATTATCACCCAAAAGATGCAGCAGGCCTTTGTTGACGCCGGGTACGAGGCATCCTTTGGCCGGGTGACGGTTTCCAACCGGCCTGATTTGTGCGAATATCAGTGCAACGGCGCCCTGGCCGCCGCCAAGCAGTACAAGTGCGCCCCCATCGCCATCGCCAAGGCCGTGGTGGAAAAGCTGGACGCCAAAGACTACGATATGGTGGAGGCCGTGATGCCCGGCTTCATCAATCTGAAGCTCTCCGGGGCATTTCTGCAGAATTATCTGGAGGAAATGCGGACCGCGGACGCCTTCGGCATCGAAAAATCCGGCAGCGGCAAGACCATCGTGGTGGACTACGGCGGCCCCAATGTGGCCAAGCCCCTGCACATCGGCCACCTCCGCTCCGCCATCATCGGCGAGAGCCTGAAGCGGCTGTACAAATTCTTCGGCTGGAACGCCATCGGCGATATCCATCTGGGCGACTGGGGTCTGCAAATGGGCCTGATTATCACGGAGCTTCAGGAGCGGCAGCCCGATTTGTGCTATTTCGACCCGGATTACACCGGCGAATACCCCGCCGAGCCCCCCTTCACCATCTCCGAGCTGGAGGAAATCTACCCCGCCGCCTCCGCCAAGAAGAAGGAGGACGCGGACTTTGCCGACCGGGCCCACACTGCCACCTTTGAGCTGCAGCAGGGCCGCCCCGGTTATCGGGCCATCTGGCAGCACATTATGAAGCTGTCCGTGGCAGATATGACCAAGATTTACGACAATCTGGATGTCCACTTCGAATCCTGGCTGGGCGAAAGCGACGCCGACCCCTACATCCCCGCCATGATCGAGGACATCAAGGCCAAGGGCCTCGCCGTCATGAGCGAGGGCGCGCTGGTCATCCCCGTTGCCGAGGACAGCGACAAGAAGGAAGTCCCCCCCTGCATTCTGGTCAAATCCGACGGCTCCGCCATCTATGCCACCACCGACCTGGCCACCATGGTTCAGCGGATGCAGGATTTCAAGCCGGAGAAGTTTTTCTACGTCACCGACAAGCGGCAGAGCCTCCACTTCGAGCAGGTGTTCCGGGCCGCCCGGAAGGCAGGCATCGTGAAGCCCGAAACGGAGCTGGAGCATCTGGGCTTCGGCACCATGAACGGCAAGGACGGCAAGCCCTTCAAGACCCGGGAGGGCGGCGTTATGCGGCTGGAGAATCTGATTGCCGACATGACCGATTTCGTCCGGGCCAAGGTTATCGAGAACAAAATCGTGGCCGAAAATGAGGTGGAGGACACCACCAAGAAGATCGCCATGGCCGCCCTGAAATACGGCGACCTGAGCAACCAGCCCACCAAGGACTACGTCTTCGACATGGACCGCTTCGCCGCCTTCGAGGGCAACACCGGCCCCTACATCCTCTACACCATCGTGCGGATCAAGAGCATCCTGGCCCGTTACGGCGATTGGAAGCACCTGCACATCCAGGCCCCCGCCAACAATTACGCCAAGGACCTGATGCTGGCCATCACCAAATTCGGCCCCACCATGGAGTCGGCTCTGAGCGCCTCCGCCCCCAACCTGATCTGCGCCTATATCTACGAGCTGGCCGGTGCCGCCAACAAATTCTACCACGAAACCCCCATCCTGAAAGAAGAAAACGAAGACCTGAAGGCCGGCTACATCGCCCTGATGGGCCTGACCAAGGAAATCCTGGAACAAAGCATCACCCTCCTGGGCTTCGAAGCTCCGGAAAAAATGTAATTTTTGCCCCGGCATTCCATCCTGCGGAACGCCGGGGCAATTCTATTACATATTTGCTTTTATGGCAGAAATCAAGATATCTCCGGCTACCACCCGATCCTCGGCGGCGAAGCCCTCGGCGAAATTGTCGGAATACAGCACCTGGGCATTGGGCGGAAATTCGTCATCCCCCTCCCAAACCAGGATTTGCATTTTGTAGCCGCCAATCAGGTCAAATTGGTATCCCGCGTCCCCATGCTTCACAGGGGTCGCCCCCATTTTTTCCGCGGCAGCCTTGAACGAGGCAACTCTGGTGCCGAAGGTAAAGGCCGCCCGGGTCAGCACCCGCCCGGTATAGGGCTTGATATACATCTCCCCCCAGGGCATCTCCCGGAAGGTTTTCCAGGCCCCTGCCCAGGGGACATTTTTGCTCTCCAGCAGGTAGCGCAGCATAAAGGTCTGCACTGGCAGTGGCGGCATGGCGCCACCATCCAGCGGCCGCAGGGCATACGCCGGGTGGGAAATGGCATACGTCCGGCCCAAGAGGTTTACATAAAACTCTTTTCCATCCCACTTAGCACCGGTACGACCCGCCGCCTCGGCGGCATCCAGCTTTCGAAACAGCTCCTCGTAATGGGCAAAGGGTACTTCTTCCTTGTGATTTTCGATCTGCATTTGGTTCTCCTCGTATGTTGATTTCATTCTAAATGATTGTTTAGCGAACTGGCGCGGGAGCGCCCATGCCTTCCCCCGGGGGGAAGGTGGCCCGGCGAAGCCGGGTCGGATGAGGAATGCGGGCGATAACCTAAGATGATGAATCCGTAAAGGCCTGCTGAAATCTTACCCATTACTAGGCCTGAAATCTTTACGAAATCGAACATTTTCGCCCGCATTCCTCATCAGTCACCACCTTGCGGCGGCGACAGCTTCCCCCCGGGGGAAGCCATGGCGCCCCTTCGGGGCGCTCGGCGGCCGTAGGCCGCCGCAATTCAAACGCACCGCTAAACAACCATTTACACTTCCTGCACAGAATTTGGGAACAGGCTGCGGTCTGTATGGGGCAGGAAGCAGGCGGCTACAAAGGAATCCATGTAGCCGGGATAGGTGGACAGTTCCAGATAAGTCATATTCGCCGCCACCTCGGCGCATTTTTCGATGGCCTCATCGCTGATAACCATGGCATAGGCCCCGGTCAGGGAGGAATTGCCGATATAGCTGTACTTCTCCAGCTCCACATCCGGCAGCATTCCGATATTCACGGCGTTCTTCATATTGATACCGGATCCGATGCCGCCAGCCACATACACATGGTCGATGCACTCCGGGGCCATATCCACGGACTGCAACAAGGTATCGATGGCGGAGAAAATTGCGCCCTTGGCCCGGATAAAATTGTCGATATCCACCTCGTTGATGGAAACCTCCCGGCCGGTGTCGCTTTCCTGGGCAGCCGCCAGCACAAACCGGCCCATACCGTGGGCATCCCGCTGCACCCGGTCCCCTTCCCGAACGAACAGGCCCTTGGCATTGATAATACCACAGCGGAACAGCTCGGAAATGATATCAATAATACCGGATCCGCAGATGCCCACCGGTTTTTGCCCCTCATCGCCCACAATCGTCAGAGTGGGCTCCATGGTATCCTTGTCAAGGACGCAGGCCTCAATGGCGCCATCGGTGGCCCGCATACCGCAGGAGATATCGCCGCCCTCAAAGGCAGGCCCGGCGGAGCAGGCGCAACTCATCAGAAAATCCCGGTTGCCGAATACCAGCTCACCATTGGTGCCCAGGTCGATGAACAGGCTCATTTCGTCCTTGTCCCAAATCCCGGAGGCCAGGGTACCGGCGGTGATATCGCCGCCCACGTAGGAGCCAATGTTGGGCGCAATGACCACAGGGGCCAGCGGATTGGCAGGCAGCTTCAAGTCCCCCGCCAGCAGCCCCTCCCAGCTGAAGAAGCTGGGGATGTAAGGATCCATCCGAATGGGGTCCGCATCCACGCCGATGAGCAGATGATTCATGGTGGTGTTGGCACCCACAGACAGCCGCAGGATGCTGTGGGCAGAAATCCCCGCCGTCTTACACAGGTTGGCAATAATGGGGGTCAGTGTCTCCTTAATGATGGCATCCTGGAGCTTCTTCTTACCCCCGGGGCGACCGCTTTCGATGATACGGTTGATCACATCCGCGCCATAGCGAATCTGGCCGTTGCCGGAGGAGCCCTTGGCCAGGAGCTTGCCGCTGGTCAAATCCGTCAGGACCATGGTCACCGTGGTGGTGCCGATATCAATGGCGCAGCCCACAATGGCAGTGTCCGCCGGGTCGCAAATTTCCATACACCGGAAGGTATCCCCCTCCAGCAGGCCCTTGACGCAAACACGGAACCCATGCAAGCGCAAGGTGGCGGCAAGCTTTTTCATCACATTGAAGGGAACCCGGACATTCTGGGCCCCGCTGACGGACTGCACACCCCAAATCAGCCGCTCCACATCGGGCATGGTGTCATCGGGGCTGGGCTCGTCCATCACCACATCCAGCGCCATAAACCGGTTTTCAAACCGGATGCCGCTGTCCAGAAGGGCCCTCTGGCAATCCTCAAAAATGGCGATTTCCTTGGGAGAGGACAAATCCGCCGTCTTCATCCGGGACTGATAAGCCGAAGCGATATCCGGCACAAACACGGTGCAGTCCCCCACCACCTTGGAATTGCAGCTCAAACGCCAACCGGCCTCATATTCCTCGTCCGTGATATGGCGGCTCTTGATGGTGTCCAGGTCGCCCTCCACCAGTTTCACGCGGCACTTGCCACAGGAGCCGTTGCCGGAGCAGGGCGCATCAATGGCCACATTGGCCCGGCGTGCCAGCTCCAGCAGATTATCACCAACGTTACATTCAATCTCAACAGGGCTCCCGCCCTCAATCATAAAGGTTACTTTCATTGTATGTCCCTTTCCAGTCAGATACGAACTACGAGATATGAGATACGAGATATTCTGAAACCCAAAACATCTCGCATCTCACATCCCAGGGATGGGGCGGACCGCCGCCCGCCCCGGAGCTTTATTCAGGTACGTACATATCGGGGTATTTCTCCCTCAAAAATGCCTTGAATTCTTCAAATGTACCTTTTGTGAAGCTGTTTTCCTGAATCAAAACCGCAGTTTTCTTTCCTGTCATCAGTGCATAGCTGAAACGCAGTCTGCGTACAGCAATTACTTTGCGATACTCGATGGTATAGTGCGCCATCCCCTCGTGGAGCTCGATATTCTCCCCAAAGGTAACCACTGTTTCCGGTACGACACCATCATGCTGTTTTTTTCATTTTTGATTGTAGTCTTCGCAAGAAAAACCGGAAGCAACGGAAGCAGTGCATAAACAATACCTAACACCAAAAAAGGTGTGGCCATCCGATCAAAGATTCCTTTCCAAAGGGAGAACATAATCAAACCCACATAAATCAGCACACTAGGAATCATCACACGCAGCCGAGGTCCGGTGCGAAATCTTTGATAGAATTCCGCCAATCCCTTCCAATTCCCATAGTATCGATTTTCAAACAAAGGCTCCATATTTGTCTCCTTTTCAGGTGAGGCGGGGAGTCCCCGCCTCACCGGGTCATTGTAACATCGTTACATCAGCGGCTCCATGCCCAGAACGGGGTGATTCTTCTCGGTGAGCCAGTTCAGCAGCTCCTCGCAGTCGGAGGTGATGGTCTCATCGGCGATGTAGTCGGTGAAGTTTTCGATGCCGTAGAGCTCCATGGCGGTCTTGTTCAGCCGCTCGCCCACGTCATCCTTCAGTTCCTTGGGCATCCAGACGATCCGCTCGATACCGCCCTCAGCGCTGATGAACTTCTTGGAGGAAATGAAGTGACGGCCATGGCCCATATAGCCGGGAGTCTGGACACCGCCGCCGGTGCAGCTGGCCAACTCGCCGAAGGTCATACCGGCGGGAGTCATACCCTTGAATTCCCGGTTCACCACGATGAAGCCGTTGCTCATGGGCTCGATGCCGCAAATGCACTCGAAGCAGCCGCAGGAGGTCATGGGGTCCTCCAGAATGGAGTACAGGGTCACGCTCTCCACCGCGCCATGGGTGGCATCCTTGACCATCTTGTCAACACTTTCAAAGCGACCGGTCCGCTCGTCGGTGCAGCCCTCCTTGAAGATGGGCTGGCAGGGGCCGTTGGGGTCCAGCTCATTGGTGGCCTTGGCATCCAGCCAGGAAACCGCACCGCACAGACCCAGCCGCTCGGGCGTCACCACGCAGCAGTGGGCGGGAGCGAAGGACTGGCACAGAATGCAGGTGTAGTAGCGATCCACGCTTTCATCGGTCATGGAGGCCAGCCGGTCATCCCGCTGGGCATAGCGGGGCATGGCGACCTCATCCCGGAACTTGGCAGCCTCGGCGGCATCGGTGATGATGGTAACCTGGCACTTATCCACAACGGCATCAAATTCGTTCATGACCATTACATACAGGACTTCCGCGAAGTCCTTCAGCCGCAGGCCAGCCTCGAAGGCGGCATTGGAAACACGGACCCGAACCTGGTTCCGCTGACCGGTGTGCATCACGCCCTCCATATAGTTGAACCAGGCGTGGAATTTCCGCTCAATGACGGACTCGAAGTCCACCTGCATCTTCTTGCCGGCGACTTCCACGTAAGTAACCAGCGCCAGGTCCTTGGCCTCATCCAGGTCGGGGCCCACGATGGTGATCTTGTGGTCCTCAACTTCAGCCAGATCCTTCATGACCACCAGCTCAGCGGTGGGGTTCTTGGAGGACCAGCACTCGTTGTGCATATCGGCCTTCCGGATGATCTCGCCCTCGAAGGCGGCGGCAAAGGCCACAGGGATAGGCAGCTCGGTGGTTTTGATCTTGATATTCCGCAGCTCCAGGGACTTCTTCACCGTGTCGTTATGGTCACAGACGGATTCCAGCGCACTGGGAACCTGATTTTCGCCCAGGTCAATGTCCACCACCACCGGGAAGCCCAGAGCAATGGCACCGGCACCGGCGGAAACCACCACGGCATCAATAGCGCCGAAGGTATTAACGAAGGCAGGAACGCGGTTCTTGGTGTAATCCAGCAGACCAGCCAAATCACCGGGCTTGACGTTACCGAAAATCAGCGCAGCACGGACAGCAACGGTGACCACATGGATCACAGAGGTCACATCATGGCCCAGGGGCACCACCCGGTACTCCAGACCGGCCTTCACGCCGCCCTCGATGCACTGCTCGATCACATCGCCCACCAGGAAGGTCAGGATGCCCTTGGACTGATAGTCCTTGACCACCTTCACCACGTTGGCGGCATCCTCAGCCTTGCCCAGCACCACGGCAACGCCGGGGATATCGCCGGTGACCAGGGGCACGCCCAGGGAGCGGATAATGGGGTCCGGCACAAAGCCGATACCGGAATCGTTTTCATAGGGATTGCCACCGGCAGCCCACTTCAGACCCTCAATGATTTCCGCACCAACGGCGGTAGCAAGACCGGCATTCAGAGCCTGGCCCAAATCCTCCTGATTGGTGATCAGGCTCTTCAGAACCCCAACGCAGGCAGGCAGATCCCCCAGGGTCTTGACCTTCACGCCGGTGGCAGCGTAAATGGTGGGAAAAAAGTAAGCAGTATCCGGGAAGGCAATGGGATGGTCGGCACCGTACTTGGCAATGGCCTCGTTGACAGCACCCTCAGTCAATCCGGCAACCGCATTGCTGCCGCCATAGATCAAATCGGTTAATACACTCATGATAATTCCTCCCAAATAGTAATTGATAATTTATATCAAGCCATTGTGGCTGAATATACGCATCCTGGGCCCCCTTGCCTAAAGGGGGCTGTCAGCGAAGCTGACTGGGGGATTTTGCCGCGAAGCGGCATGTCGCCCTTCGGGCGACAGAATCCCTCCGACCCGGCTTCGCCGGGCCACCTCCCTTTAGACAAGGGAGGCTTTATCTGATTATTCGCGTCCTGGGCCCCCTTGCCTAAAGGGGGCTGTCAGCGAAGCTGACTGGGGGATTTTTCCGCGAAGCGGCATGTCGCCCTTCGGGCGACGAATCCCTCCGACCCGGCTTCGCCGGGCCACCTCCCTTTAGGCAAGGGAGGCTTTTATGCATCGTCGATATGTAAACGTCTTTTTACGCAACTATCGATGTATTCGCACACACCTCTAAAGTTTTTATTTACTTCGTTATTGGGGATACGAACGACCAATAAGCCTCTGGATTCTAATGATTCTGTTCGTTTTCTGTCCTTTTCCCGCTCCGCAGGATCATAATGCTGGGACCCGTCCAATTCAATGATCAGTCTCGCATCATGGCAATAAAAATCCACAATATAATAATCAATGACTTTCTGCCGCAAAAAGCGAACCGGATAGCTTCGAAGAAAATCATACCAAAGATGTCGTTCCTCTTTGGTCATATTTTTGCGAAGCGCTCTCGCATTTGGTGTCAATGCAGTGTTATGCTTTCTATCCATATTCATCGACCCAGAAAATACGCAAAAACCGGGAGGGAGGCAACTCCCTCCCGGCTTGTGTTGCGGGAAATATCATCCTGTCATTCCGAAATCTAAGGAGATTGCCACGCCGGGCATCGCCCTCCTCGCAATGACATGGGTATTCATAGGTTTGTCCGATCTTACAGCTCCAGGTAGCTGTCGGAGTACAGGACGTGGTTCTTGAAGATGTCGCAGGACTTGATGGTCTCCATCAGGCGCAGGTCGTTGGGGTTGACAATGGCGGAGGTCAGACCCTGCATCATGCACATGGCCACCAGAGCGGAGTCCATGATGGGACGGACGTGCTTGGGCGCGCCGTTGGAGTTGTTGGACAGACCGCCGGTGGACTTCAGGCCCTTGTCGGAGAACATCTTGATAGCCTCCAGGACTTCCATCTGCTTGTCCTGCATACCCTTGACAACCAGGAACAGGGGGTCGAACCACAGGTCGTCGGAGGTCATGCCCAGGGACAGGCCGCGCTCCAGCATGTTGTCGCAGTGCATCTCGCGCTCCACATTGTCCTTTGCGATGCCGTCGGCGGAGCACAGAGCGATACAGATGGCATCGTTGGCGGCAGCCAGGTCGATGTAGCCGATACGGGAGCCGGCGTCAGCGGAGTTGACGATGGGCTTGCCGTTGGTACGGTTGTAGACCTTGATACCGGCCTCGATGGCCTTCATGTTGGCAGTATCCAGAGCCAGAGGCACATTGTTGAAGTTCTCCTGCAGCAGCTTGACCGCCCACATCATGCGCTCGGGGCCGTCCTTCTCGGCGGGGCCGATGTTAACGTCCAGGTAAGTAGCGCCGGCAGCGATCTGCTGAGCGGCACGCTCCAGGATGGGCTTGGGATCCCGCTCGTCCATAGCCTTGCGGATGGAGGGAGCGATGCAGTGGATCCGCTCGCCGATGGTGACGAAGGTCTTGGACTCGGGGTTGTGGCCCTTGTACTTGACGCCCATATCGACAATCTCGATCTTGGGCACCTTGGTCTCCAGCAGCTCCTCGAAGGACAGCTCCTTGACCTCAACGGCGGCACCGGCGGCAGCCTTGGCGGCGTTCTCGGCGGCGGCAGCCTTAGCGGCGGCCTCGTACTCCTTGTCCTTCAGGTACTTAGGCAGCTGAACAGCCTCGGCAGGGCCAACAACCACGTTCCAGTTGGGCAGCTTCTCCTGAATCTCGCCCTTCATAACGGCAACCTTGCCGGGGATAATCAGGGTGCGGTTCTTGATCTTGTTCTCGATGTCCAGCTCCTCGAAGGTCTTCTTGATGGTGGAGGAGGACAGCTTACCGGCAGCCCAGGCAGTCAGAACGGACATACCGGAGGCATCGGTGATAATCAGGTTCACGGGCTGGTTGGAGCGCTCCATTTCGCCGGAAACCAGGAAGTAGGTCAGAGCGAAGTCAACCGTCAGGGCGCAGGGGCTGTTCTCGTCGGCGCCGTTCAGGGGGTAGATCTTGGCCTCCACCTTCATGGGCTTCTGAGGATCGGTGTAGATGTTCTGACGCAGACCGTACAGGGGCAGAGCCTGGGCGTAGGTCATGTTCTCCATAACAATGATGGAGGCGTACTTCTCGGTGAACATGGAAGCATAGGCGGTCTGCAGGTACATATCGCCCTTAGCCAGCTTGGCCACATTGACGATGGAGGGGTAACCGAAGGAGCGGTCGCCGTCCTTAATGGCGGTGCGGCGGACCAGAACGGCATTGGCCAGAGTCTCCTTGGCGGTCTTGCCGGTGACATCCAGAACCAGGTTCTTGTTGCCGGCGGCCTCCAGCTTCTTGACGGTGTCGTACAGGTCGGAGATATTCTCGGCCCAGACGCCCAGAGCAACACCGGCCTCGGTAGCCAGCGCGTTCATAGCCTCCCAGTTGTCGGGGGTAGCGCCGTCCAGGATGGTGTCCTTGCCGGCCACGGCCAGAGCGGCCTTGGCGCAGTCCACGTCCCAGCACTCCAGAACCAGGCTGCGGCCGGTGGCAGCGGCCTTCTTCACCAGCTCCACATACTTGTCGGCATCGTTGCCCTTGTTGCGGACAAAGACGAACTCGACGTACATTCTCTCGCCGATACGCTCGTAGTCAACCTTCTGCAGGTCGGCCAGCTTCTTGTCGGCATCCTCGCACTCGGTGCAGACGCAGACGGCGTAGAGGTTCTTATTAACCAGAGTCTTCTCGTGACGGAACAGGACAGTCTCGCCGCCCAGCTTGTGCTCGCCCACGGTGATGGTCTTCATGGGGGGAGCGGTCTGCTCGTTGAGCATCGCCTTTGCGTCATCAGAGAAATAGGGGCACTTGTCGATGGACACTGCGCCCTGGGCCACCTTCATGCAGAAAGCCATACAGGTGGGGCTGCCGCACTCCTTGCAGTTCTTCTTAGGAGACAGCTTAAAAATGTCAAGACCTTTCAAAGCCATTTTATGTATCCTCCTTCCGAATTAAACAAGCTCGTCGATGAACTTCTTGATGGTGGCGATGGCGACAGGGTGACGCATGATGACAGCGTCGGCGCCGCCGGTCAGGTTAGCGGCAGCGGTGGAAACCTCCATACCGATGGCGCGCTCTTCCTGATTGCCCCACTCAGGAGCATCCTCTTCGGAAGCAACGGATTCCTTAACGCTCCAGGTATCGATGGACACGGGAGCGATGATGGGCATCTGCAGGTCGGCATCGGACTGAGCCAGAGCGGCCAGACGGACGCGGTCCAGGGTAGAAGCCACATACTCATAACCATAACCAACGGCAGCGGTGCCGATGTTCATGACGATGTTCTCGGGCGCGATGGACAGGCCCTTCAGCATGATGTTCAGCTGCTTGGCCAGGTTGATGTCGTCAGCGGTCTCAGCGCCGACCTTCTGGCCGTAAGCCAGAGCGACGGAAGCGCCGACGGTCTTGTAGTCCTCGTTGCGGGCGGACATCACAGCGATGTTCTTGCCCTGCAGGGCCTCGGAGATCTTGGCAAACAGCTCGCCGTCCTTCTCCATGTTCTTGCAGCCCATGATGACGATGGGCATGGACACGGCATCGGCCACAGCCTTGGCATCGGCCACGCAGTCAGCAACGGAGCGGTTGGCACCGTTGGGATCGGCGGACTCGAAGTTCAGGCAGATGAAGTCGGCGCCGGGCATGGCCTCGGCCTTCTTGGCCCGGTCGGCCATGGTAGTGCAACCGGCATAGAAGTCAACCAGGCCGGGAGCGGTCCAGCTGTCGGCAGCGTCGGAAATCTCGACGCCGATCTTCGGCGCGTTCTCGATGGGAGCGTCGAAGGTGTAGAAGGGCAGCACATTCTGGCCGCCGATGACGATTGCCTTGTCACCGGTGCCCAGGGTCACGGCATTGATCTTGCCGCTGTAAGCCGCCGTCTTGGGAACGAAAGACATTGTAAATTTCCCCCTTGGTAAAAATAAATGATTTTTTAAGATATTAAGATATGAGATACGAGATATAAGATATAGATAACTCGTATCTCATATCTCGTATCTCATATCATTATCTACGTTTTTACAGCCCGATGCTTTGCATCACGTTTTTCAGGGCTGCTTTCATGGGTGCGCTGTCGGGCAGCTTTGCAGAAGGCTCGCCGTCGCAGTCGCAGCGATAAACGCCGTCATCATGGGGCAGCACGCCGAAGAGGGTCAGCCCCTGCTTCTCGATTTCCGCCTTGATGCCGTCGTCCAGCACGCCGTTCGGGGCACGGTTGACGATCAGACCCATCTTGCTGGGTTTCAGCTCCATTTCGCCAATCATCTGTGCAATCCGGCCCACAGCCTGGATGCCCCGGCGGGAGCAGTCGGAAATCAGCAGCATGGTGTCCACATGGGGCAGCGTCCCCCGGGCCACATGCTCCAGCCCGGCCTCGTTGTCCATGACCACATAGGAATAGTTGGGAACATATTTATCCATCTGCCGCTTGAGCATCCCGTTGACGAAGCAGTAGCAGCCCTCGCCCTGGGTGCGGCCCATGACCAGCATGTCGAAGTCATCTTCCTCAATCAGGGCCTGAGAAAACTTCATTTCGGCGTAATCCGCCTTGGTCATGCTTTTGGGAACGGTGCCCTTCAGCTCAGCCTGGGCCATTTCCTCCCGAATCTGGCCGAGGCTGGTCTCCAGCTCCACGCCCAGGACTTCGTTGAGGTTGGAATTGGCATCCGCATCCACCACCAGCACCGGGCCATTGCCCTTCTTGCACAGGTAGTCGATAATCATGCCGCAGGTGGTGGTTTTGCCCACGCCGCCCTTGCCGGCCACCGCAATGGTATGAGTTGCCATAATGATTCTCCTTTGCTGGGGTAATATCAACACAGGGCATACTCCGCCCCATATCCATACAACGATATCGTACCACAAACAGCCCCTAAATGCAAGGCTCATTTTCACCAAAAACAGGGATAATATCTTGTGCAAAGACAAATAATCCCTCCTGTGGAAGGGAATCAACAATGTATGTTCACAGCACCCGGTACCCACATCGGCCCGCCAAGGTAAATCTGAAACAATCGACAAAAAGGACTTGAAATTCCCATCCGAGTCTGCTATAATACATTTCGTTCGCAGGGTTCGTATATCGGTAATACAACGGCTTCCCAAGCCGTGAAGGCGGGTTCGATTCCCGTACCCTGCTCCAGAAAACGACATTCTTCGCAAGAAGGATGTCGTTTTTACTTCTTCACTCATACATACGGCGGTTGCATTCTTGTGTGCAACCGCCGCTTTTTTATAGGCCTTGGGTGAATACAGCCAAGGAGGATTCTTATGAAAAACGTGAAATTGGGCCACAGCACCCCCACCGTTTGCCTGGATGCAGGCCATTTCGGCAAATACAATCCCAGCCCGGTGGTGGATGGGTACTATGAGGCGGAGATGGTTTGGGAGCTTCATCTGAAGCTGAAATCAGAGCTTGAAAAGCGGGGCATCCGGGTGGTGACCACACGGGAAAACCAGGCCACGGACCGGTCCCTGACCAGCCGGGGAAAGGCTTCGGTGGAGGCGGACCTCTTCCTGTCCCTCCACTCCAACGCTGCAGCCTCCCAGTACCCCAATTGGGTTGTGGGGATGTACTTTGTAGATGATGATTGTGGAAAAATCGATGAACAAAGCAGGGAAATTGCAGAAATATTATCCAAAAAAGTTGCATCCTTGATGGGTGTCGGACACCAAACCTACACCCGAAAATCCAGCAAAGACCGGGACAGAAACGGACACCTGGACGATTACTACGGTGTCCTGCGGGGTGCCCACAGCGTTGGCACCCCCGGCGTCATTTTAGAACATGGATTCCACACCAACACAGAGAATACAAGGTGGCTGATGATAGATGAAAATCTGGATAAATTGGCATCCGGCGAGGCGGAAACCATCGCCAATTGGTTTGGAATCGGTACAAAACTGCTGGATTTTCAGATTCCGGTTCTGAAAAAAGGATGCAGGGGGTGCGCCGTCCAGGGTCTTCAGGCGTTGCTCCGGGGCCACGGCTACGATCAGCTTGCCATAGACGGCTCTTTCGGCGGCGCTACTGACCGGGCGCTGCGGGATTATCAAGCCCAAAACAATCTCGCCGTCGATGGCTCTTGCGGCCGTGTCACCTGGTCCGCACTGCTGGGGCTTTAATACTAATTTTTAATAAAAACCTTTTGTTTTTATTAAAAAGGCACCGCCTGTAGGCGTTGCCGATTTTGATATTTTCGAAATAGAAAATATCAAAATCCCGTCTCATAATGATCTTCATATTAAAAACTTCAATTCTCACGAATTAAAGTTTTTAATTGAATATCAGTATAATCTAGCAAAATTTCCATTGCCGGGCAAATTCCCTTCGCTGGGGCACGGCGGCCTCCAATTTTCGGCGAAGGCCATGCTCCCGGCGCAAAAATTGTTGAAAACGTTCTACCAGTGCCCCTTCGGCGGACAGCGCCCGAAGGGGCACCACTGTTTCCTGCCAGGAACCAAACAAATCCACAGCCAGCCCAACCGTCCGACCGCTGACACCCAGGCATAGCGCCGGAACGCCGCAGCTCCAGGCCGCTACCGCCCCCTCCATCCCCACCACACACCGGCACAGAGAGATATCTCCCCGCAGCTGCCGGGAATCCCCATCCGTCCGAAGTCGCACTCTGTCCCCGTCCTGATAGGGCCGCGCTAACCCCGTCAGCATCGGAACATCCCCTGAATGATACGGAATTATCAGGATATCCAGAGTAGTTTCCATTAAAATATATCGAATTAGTTCCTGAAATACTCCATCAGGCACATCCCGTCTTCCCAGACACAGCCCCACCGTATCCCGTCGAAAGGCCCCGGCCAGAGGGCGAATCTGTCGCTGTACCAAAAAGGAAAGATCCGGCCCCAGCCGGATCTTTTTTTCTATTCCGGCATCCCGCAACAGCAGCAGACTCCGCCTGTCGGGTACCACGATTTTTTCAAAGCGGTCTAATTTCCCATGGAGCGTGTCCACCGGCCAGCCCCAAAGGATACCTCGCATCCCCTTCACAGGCCGCGGCAGCAGAAGAATATCCTCTTTCGATTTCCGGTAATCCAGAAATAATCCCCCCAGCAACCCAAGGCCGATTTGCAAATCTCCTTCCGGATTCGAGGTAATGATATCCGCCTGGGGAAGCAGTGTGCAGGTCCCCCGAATCCAATCCTCCCGGCTGTGGTCCCCTACCCCATCCCGGCTGTACAACCAATATCCCATGCCATCCATCCTTCCGAGCAAGTAGATGCATTATAAACCAACCAGGAAGAATAGTTAGGGAAATCCTGTCTACGCCGACACTTATTTATTGCCGTTTCCCTTCCAGATGGCCGGACTGAACCACCGGAGGCTTCGGGTCAGCCACCTCCCAGGAGAGGGGCTTTTTTTCGTCCTGCTTCATATGCTACCCTCCTTATCCGCCCTTAGGGTCTGCAAAATTAAAAAAACTATGCGCTACCCTATTGACAACTGGGAGTCCCTGCGTTATACTTATTTTATTACATGAGCAGTTGTTCATATGTTAGGAGGTACCCTATGGCTACCAAAATTTATACCATCGCTCACCTGGACTGCGCCAACTGTGCCGCCAAGATGGAGGCAAAAATTCGCGCTTTGCCCTCCGTAGAAGCCGCCGCCATTGTCTTTGCCACCAAGCAGCTTCGATTGACTGCTCCGGAACCGGAGGCCCTTCTGCCTCAGATTCAAAAAATCATCAGCAGCATCGAGCCGGAGGCCCAAATATCCCACACCCCCCCGGAACACTGCCATCAGGAGCATTGCCATTGCGGACACGACCATCACACCGAACACAGCGAACATAGCGAAGGGCTGCTGATTGGACTTGGCACCGGCCTGTTTGCGGCAGGACTGCTGTTTCAATGGCTCTCCTTCTCTCTGATTTCCCGGTTGATTTTCATAGGGGCCTATCTGATTTTAGGCTTTGAGATTCTGAAAAATGCCCTTTGGGGAATCATTCGTGGGCATGTTTTTGATGAAAACTTCCTCATGTCTGTTGCAACCATCGGCGCCTTCTGCATCAATGAGTTCCCGGAAGCCGTGGGCGTAATGCTTTTCTATCGGGTCGGTGAATTTTTTGAGCATCGGGCAGTGGAGAAAAGTCGGCGGCAGATTATGGAGGCCATTGACCTGCGACCGGAAACAGTAACGCTTCAGGATGGCACCGTCATTCCTGCCGGTGAGGCCCAGGTCGGGGACTTGCTGCTGGTACGGCCCGGTGACCGGATTCCTCTGGACGGAACCGTGATTTCCGGCGAGAGCCGCATCGATACCGCCCCCATCACCGGCGAGCCAGTGCCCATTCGGGTGGTCCCGGGGGACAACGTCACCTCCGGTTGCGTCAACACGGTGGGGCAACTGATTCTCCGGGTCGATAAGCCCCTCTCCGGTTCCATGGTCACAAAAATCCTGGAAATTGTGGAGGAAGCCGCTGCCGGAAAACCAAAGCTGGACCGCTTCATCACCCGCTTTGCGAAAGTCTACACGCCCATCGTGGTGCTGACTGCCGCCGTTACCGCCATTGTCCCCTCCCTCATCACCGGAAATTGGAACTATTGGGTCTACACCGCCCTGTCGTTTCTGGTCATGAGCTGCCCCTGCGCCCTGGTGCTTAGCGTGCCACTGGCCTTTTTCTCGGGCATCGGCATCGGAAGCAAACAGGGTATCCTTTTCAAGGGCGGCGCGGCGCTGGAAACCCTGGCCGGAATCAAAGCGGTAGTCATGGACAAAACCGGCACCGTCACCAAGGGTGATTTCACCGTTCAAGACCCTAACCAGGCACTACTGGCTCTGTGCGCCAGCTGTGAGCAATTCTCCACCCACCCCATTGCGGAAAGTATCGTCGCCGCCAGTGGCATGGCACTTCAAAAACCGGAAAAGCTGGAGGAGTTGCCTGGACATGGCATTGTGGCGATTTTGGACGGCGCTCAGATTCTCTGCGGCAACGAAAAGCTCATGGCGAAGTACGGTGTCGATTTATCAAATCATCAAAGTGCCCCCGGCGGTACCCAGGTAATCGTAGCAAAAAACAGAGAATATCTGGGCTGCATTTTGATCAATGATACCATTAAAGCTGATGCGGCTGATGCGGTGGCCAAAGTTAAGGCCATGGGAATCCACACCGCCATGCTCACCGGCGACCGGGAGGAAAGCGCCCGGTATGTCGCCGACGCTGTGGGGATTCAGGATGTTCATGCCCAGCTTCTTCCCCAGGAAAAACTGGCACAGCTGCAGTCGATTCGGGCTGGTTTTGGCCCGGTGATGTTTGTGGGTGATGGCATCAACGATGCACCGGTGCTTTCCGGTGCGGACGTAGGCGCGGCAATGGGCAGCGGTGCGGACGCAGCCATCGAAGCGGCTGATGTGGTATTTTTAAGTAGCCAGACTGCCGCCATCCCGGAGGCGCTGTCCATCGCCCGCCGCACCTGGAAAATCGCATTGCAAAACGTGATTTTCGCCCTGGGTATCAAGGCTATCGTGATGATATTAGGGCTTCTGGGACTGGCCTCCATGTGGGCAGCCGTGTTTGCCGATTCCGGTGTTGCCATGCTGTGTGTGCTGAACGCAATCCGGATACTTTATGAGAAGTAATTCAATATCCAAAAAGGCCGCTGCGTTTTTCGCAGCGGCCTTTTTTTCAAACTGTCATTGCGAGGAGGCCGTAGGCCGACGTGGCAATCCGTTCTTAAAAAGATTCCGAAATCAACGAGTTTGTTGGATAAAACCCAACTTTGAGAAAACGGATTCCCACGGTCGCTTCGCTCCCTCGGAATGACAGACTACTTTTTTGACACGTTGTGAGGGAGGGGCATTGCCCCTCCCTCGTGGTGTTTTTATGCGATGGATGCGAAATACTGCTTGGCGTAGTAGCCGTAGACGCCGGTGGCGGCGGCGAAGTCCTTCATGGCGGAGGTCTCCTTGGCGGCCTGGGTCTTGCAGTAGTGGCCCAGGC
>JAFTHT010000073.1 GCA_017457285.1 Oscillospiraceae bacterium
AGTAAATGTAAGATGTATGTCATCCTGAGCGAAGCGAAGCGGAGTCGAAGGATCTACGCACGATCGATATGTTTCAGGGTAATGTAGTGCGTAGATCCTTCGACTCGCTGACGCTCGCTCAGGATGACAGAACGGTAGGTTTGTGCGCTAAACAATCATTCCCTACTCTTTTGCCAGCAGTTTTCTTTGGGCCTCTTCCCGCTGGCGGCACAGCTCTGTCCAGCTGACGATGCCGGAGAGAATTTGGGTCAGCTCTGCCATGATTTCCGGAATTGGGATGCCCTGGGGGCAGATTTGCTTGCATTTGCCGCAGGCCAGGCAGGCGGCGGGGCGCTTTTCCTCCGGCAGAGCGTCGATGGGCATGGCGCCCACAGTGGTGGGGGCATAGCGCAGCTCGCTGCACAGGGACATCATCAGCGGAATATCCAGCCCCACCGGGCAGCCATCGCAGCAGTAGCGGCAGGCGGTACAGGGGATTTGATTCTTCATCCCCTCCGCAAGTCGGAATAATAGGTCGGTTTCAGACTGATTGATTGGATTTTCCTCCGAAAAAGTTCGGACATTATCCACCATCTGCTCCATGTTGGACATACCGCTCAAAATCATCGTCACGTTGGGCAGCCCCTGCAAAAACCGGAAGCCCCAGGAGGCAATGGAGGCATCGGGCCGGAGGGCCTTCAATGTTTCCTCATTTTCATCGCTGAGCTTTGCCAGCTTGCCGCCCCGGACAGGCTCCATGACCCAGACCGGAATCCCCCGTTGGGTCAGCAGCTCGTACTTTTCCCCGGCATTTTGCAGGGTCCAGTCCAGGTAATTCAGCTGAATCTGGCAAAATTCCATATCCTTGCCGCAAATATCCAGGAAACGGCGAATCATCTCCACCCGGCCATGGGTGGAAAAGCCCAGGTGCCGGATGCGGCCCAGCCGTTTTTGCTCCCGGAAATAGTCCAAAATCCCCCACTTCGGGTCCAAATAAGTATCCACCGAGGTTTCGCAAACGTTATGGAGCAGGTAAAAATCGAAATATTCCACACCGCATTTTTTCAGCTGGGCCTCAAAAATCGCTGCCGGGTCATAGGAATCGCTGATTTGATGGCCCGGATATTTGTCCGCCAGGAACCAGCGCTCCCGGGGATAGCGGGACAAAGATTTGCCGATGGCAATCTCCGAAGCGCCGCTGTGATAGGGCCAGGCGGTGTCGAAGTAGTTCACGCCGTGGGCCATGGCATAGTCCACCATGGCATCCATCTGGCTTTGATCGATGGTTCCATCCGCCTTCAGCGGCAGGCGCATGGTTCCAAATCCAAGATTTGAAAGCTGTTTTCCCTGAAATTCCTTAAAAATCATGGTAATTGCCTTACTTTCTCAAATATTTATCGCAAAGGGCATTGATTTGATCCGTGAACCGGGACAGCTCTTTGTTGGAAAGCCCCCGGCTCCCCTCGATAACCTGCAGGAGCCGTTTCCCGGCGGCCAGGAGCTTGTCGAAGATGGCATTGGCCCGGCGGCGGCCGTCGGAGACCTTGGTGATTTTCACCACAACGCCCTTGGCGGTGCATTCGTTGGTCAGCAGGTCATATTCGTCGCCGCTGAAGGGTGCCACGGCGGGGTAGCCCAGGGTCTGCTCCACATGGGCGGCGAAGCTGTCGCAGACCTCATCATCGCCGTGGTTGACAAAGACCCGCTTGGGTGCGGCGGTTTGGGACAGCCAATCCGTCAGCATATCCCGGTCGGCGTGGCCGCTAATGCCGGAAAGGGTGGCAATCCGGGCCTTGACGGCGATTTCCTCCCCGAAAATCCGAACAAAATCAGCCCCATCGATGAGCTTACGGCCAATGGTTCCCTCGGACTGGTAGCCCACAAAAAGAACCGTGCTGTCAGCGCGCCACAGATTGTGCTTCAAATGGTGGCGGATTCGGCCTGCCTCGCACATACCGGAGGCCGAGAGGATGACCTTCGGCGTCCGGTCCTCGTTGATGAGCTTGGACTGATCGGCGGTGACGGATAGCTGTAGCCCCGGGAAACAAATGGGGTCAATGCCCCGGGCCAGCAAATCCAGCGTCTCCTGGTCATAGTAATCCGTCAGCCCGGCGGAATAAATCCGGGTGGCCTCCACCGCCAGGGGGCTGTCCACATAGACGGTAAAATCACCGTGCTGGCCCAGCAGGCCCTGCTCTTTGATGTTACGAATCAGATACAGCAGCTCCTGGGTACGGCCGATGGCAAAGGACGGAATCACCACATTGCCACCCCGCTGGAAGGTATCCCGCAGGATGGCCGTCAGCTGGCCCACATAATCCGGCCGGGGGCCATGGAGCCGGTCGCCATAGGTGGATTCGACCACCACATAGTCCGCCTGGGGCGGGGTCTGGGGGTCCCGGATCAGGGGGCGGTTCTTGTTGCCCAGGTCGCCGGAGAACAGGATGGAGCGTTTCTCCTCCCCTTCCGTCACCTCTATATATACACTGGAGGAGCCCAGCAGATGGCCCGCGTCATAAAAACGAAGGTTGATGCCAGGAAAGACTTCGATCATCTCATTATAGGGATAGCCCATAAACTGGGCCAGGGTCTGCTCCGCATCGGCCATGGTGTAAAGGGGCACATAGGGCGGCTGGCCGGAGCGCTGGGCCTTGCGGTTGCGCCATTGGGCTTCAAATTCCTGAATGTGGGCAGAGTCCCGGAGCATGATGCCGCACAGACGGCGGGTGGCCTCGGTGGCGTAAATGGGACCCTTGAAGCCCTGGGCCACCATAGCGGGGAGCTTGCCGGAGTGGTCGATATGGGCGTGGGTCAGGAAAATGGCATCGATATCCCCCGGAGCCACGGGCAGCTCGCAGTTTTCATAAATATCCGCCCCCTGCTCCATGCCGCAGTCGATGAGAATATGCTTACCATTGGCCTCCAGCAGGGTGCAGGAGCCGGTGACCTCGTGGACAGCGCCTAAAAATGTCAGTTTCATGGGTATCCCTCCTTTATATTATTATAGCACAAATTATTCAATCCGGGTAGACCGGACGGAAAAGTTTACAATTGCTTTGGAGTATGAAGGCTTGTTTCGTGGAGGAAGCATTGCATCAAAAAACGAGCTGCCTTGTGGCAGCCCGTTCCAGCGTATCGATAAAATGGTAAATGATTGTTTAGCGGAGGATAAATAATGCGGCGGCCTATGGGCCGCCGAGCATCCTTCGGATGCGGGGCAGTCCGTCCACCTGTCATTGCGAGGAGCGAAGCGACGTGGCAATCTCCCGGTAAAATCGACGATCAG
>JAFTHT010000011.1 GCA_017457285.1 Oscillospiraceae bacterium
CTGATTTTCGAGGGGGCGGTGGTTATTTTGTCGCAATTTGAAGTCACGAAAACACCAGGAATACTGGATGTATTTCGGTGTTTTCGGGGCGAAAAGTTGCGGCAAAAGATACGCCGCTTCGCCGAAAAGGAGTTTTTAGAGATCCCCGCTTTTTCATCCAATCGATAACAGGTACACAAAAAACCACAAATGGATTGAACGCGATGGACACTTAAGAATATACCACGGCGCATCGCAAAGGGCAAGGGCGTTGAACTTTAATTGTCATACGGATACCCAATTGCATCAAACGTCGGAAACAGCGCTCAGCCAATCCCAGAGAGACGGCAGCCCCCTCCGGGCCGCCTTATTTCGAAGGGGGAATCTTCAGGGCGCTTCCTAATGCAATGGCATTGGTCAAACCGCGGCAGGATTTATTTGCTTAAACATTTCGGAAATATTTTTGAAAACTTTTATAAGCAATTTTTCGTTATGATTCTTAAATAAATTGTGCCGAGGTGAACCCAATGAAACGAAAATATCATATCCATTATGACGCAAACATCACTGTAGAGCGGGAAGTCAACTACATTCCCCTGCGCTACATTTTGGCGCTGGTGTTGGCTGTGCTGGAAACGGTGGCGGTAATTGGGGTTTTGTTCCTGTTTGGAAAGTACATCCCCTACTTCTATCTGGCCATGTGGGCTACCGAAATTGGCTGTGTCATCCACATCATCGCCTGCGACGAGGCCCCGGACTATAAAATTCCCTGGCTGCTGGTAGTACTAATTGTGCCGGTGGCGGGATTTATGCTGTATTTCCTCTTCGGCAGCCGAAAGCTCCAGCGCAAATTTATCCGCCGGTTGGAGGCCATGCGCAGCCAGGGCTACCCCGCCGAAACCCAGACGCTGACCGCACGGCTAGCCGGGGAAAATGCTGCCATCAGCACCGATGCCCGGATGCTCTGCACCATTGCCGACACCAACCTGTTTACCAATACCACCCAAACCTATTTTCCCCTGGGCGAAGATATGCACAAGCAGCTGCTGACCGACCTGAAAACCGCCGAAAAATTCATCTTCATGGACTATTTTATCATTGAAGAAGGGCTATTCTGGAACTCTATTCTGGACATTTTGAAGGAAAAAGCCGCTTCCGGCGTAGAAGTGCGGGTAATCTATGACGATATCGGCTGCATGATGACGCTGCCGGGCAATTACGACAAAATCCTGAGGAATTACGGCATCGATGCCGTCCCCTTCTCCAAGCTGAAGGGCAACGCCGATTCGGAATTCAACAACCGCAGTCACCGGAAAATCACCGTCATCGATGGCCGCATCGGCTATACCGGCGGCGTGAACATTGCCGATGAATACATCAATGAGAAGGTAATCTTCGGCCATTGGAAGGACGTAGGTCTGCGACTGGAGGGCGAAGCCGTTCGGGAGCTGACCAAGCTGTTCCTGGTGGACTACGGCATCAATGTCAAGAAGTTGCCCACCCCCAAGCATGACTACTTCCCGGCCTACAGCGTCCCGGCCCAGGGCTATCTCATTCCCTTCGGCGACGGCCCCATGCCCATTTATCAGCGCAGAGTCGGCAAATCCGTCATAGAAAATATGCTCAACCATGCCACCCGCTATTTTTACGCCATGACCCCTTACCTGATTCTGGACGAAGCCCTGTGCCAGGCGGTGGAAAATGCGGCACTCCGGGGGGTAACGGTCAAGCTGATTCTGCCGGGCATTCCCGACAAATGGATCGTTAAGGAGCTGGCCTGCAGCCATTATGAGCGGCTCACGAAGGCCGGCGTGGAAATCTACGAGTACGAGCCGGGCTTCGTCCATGCAAAGGTCTACCTTTCCGACGATGAAACCGCCATGGTCGGCACCATCAATATGGACCACCGCAGTCTGGTTCACAATTTTGAAAACGGCGTATGGATGCACCGGTGCCAATGCATCGAGGCCATCCGTGATGATTTCGCCCAGACCTTCACAAAATGCGTCCGAATCGACGAAAGCAAGCTGAACTGGCATTTTATGCGGCGGTTTATCCGCAGCGTGGCAAAGGTATTTGCGCCGCTGATGTGATTTTAATATTTCGCAAACATTTTATAATCATTTCGGAAAACCGACAGATTTATGATATGGCCATCAATCAAACACAAAGGAGAAATCAGTCATGTCTAAGTTCGTGGAAGCAAACGAGAAAATCGTCCAAGGCGTTGTGAAGGGCTACAAGAAAATCGAGGACGGCGTGGTCGGCGGCTATAAGAAAATTGAGAACGGTGTTGTGGAGGGCTTCGGCAAGGTCACCGACAAGTGTGTGGAAGTCCTGTTCGCCAAAAAGGGCGAATCCGTGGAAGATGCCAAGGCCAGACTGTCCGGAAAGGATAAGGAGTAAGGTCATCCTGATGAACAACGAGAACACCTTCTCTTACACCTACAGCGCCCCGGAGCAGCAGGAAGTGCTGAACATCCGAAAGAAATACCTCCCTCAGTCCGAAACCAAGCTGGAGGAACTGAAGCGGCTGGATGGTCTTGTGCAGACCTCCGGTGTGATGGAAGCCCTGAGCATCGGCATAATGGGCTGCCTGGTTTTCGGTCTTGGCCTGTGCCTGGCGATGGAGGTCATCGGCAGTATCCGGTGGCTTGGAATCCTGCTGGGTGCCATCGGCGCGGTGGGCATGGGCTTCGCCTACCCTATCAATCGAAAGTTTTACGAAAAGAACAAACAGAAATACGCTCCTAGAATTCTGGAGCTGGCCGCCGAATTAACCGGCGAAATTTAATGAAAGAGGTAATGAATCATGGGTATTAAGAATTTTTTACAAGAAGGCTTTTTCTGATATGAAGGAAAGCACCAAGCTGCAGCACGAGGTAGACAAAGCCCAATTCCAGGCCGCCAAAGCGGAAGCCAAGGCCAATTTCGAGGAAAACCGTGGCCACAACACCTTCGCCAAGGCCAAAGCTGATGCCAAAAAGAACTGGGACGATGCCCACATGAGCCCCGCCCAGCGCTCCACCAAGATGCAGCAGGAGCGTGAAAGCCAAATCGCTGCCGCAAAGGCACGCACCGAGGCCGCAAACCAGCGCTACGAGGCCGCCAAGAAAAAGTAATTCCTAAACGTAGCGCGGTTATGCGCCTCACATTCGCAGGGACCTCTCAAAACTGATTTTCGAGCAAGTAGTGAACCATTCGAAAAGGAGTTTTAGAGGTCCCCATAGGCTTTATAAGGAGATGATATCCAATGAACGCAATTGAAATCCGAAACTTATCCAAGAGCTTTCGCGGCTTGTATGCGCTGGATGGGCTGAACATGACCGTTCCCGTGGGGGCCATTTATGGCTTCATTGGTGAAAACGGCTCCGGCAAGTCCACCACCGAAAAGCTGATTTGTGGCCATCTGGTGCCGGATCAGGGGCAGATTACCCTCTTCGGCAGAGATTACACCGACCCCGGCGTGCGGGTCCGGGTGGGTGCGCTGATTGAGAATGCCGGCTGCTTCCCCGGCTCCAGCGTATACCAAAACCTTCGGATGCAGGCCATCAATCTGAACCTGGAGAATCCCGACGCGGAAATTCAGCGGGTGCTGAAAATCGTCCGGATGGAAGAACACGCTGCGCTGAAATTCAAAAAATGCAGCCTTGGCATGAAGCAACGCATCGGTATTGCCATGGCGCTGCTGGGGGATCCCGCATTGCTGATTCTGGACGAGCCCATCAATGGTCTGGATACCGATGGTATGCGAATCATGCGGGAAATCCTGGTGGATATCACCCAGAATTACAACTGCACTGTCCTGATTTCCTCCCATCTGCTGGGTGAGCTGGAGAAAATCGCCACCCACTATGGCATCATCCGTCAGGGCAAAATGATGATGGAGCTGACCGCCGCAGAGCTGGAGGGCCGGGCCCGGGTGTTCGTTTCCCTGAAAACCAGGGATATGTCGGGCGCAAAGGCCGTTCTGAAGAAAACCTTCCAAAACGTCCGCACCGAAGGGGAGTATCTGCGGGTCTACGATGTGGAGGATACAGAATCCATTGTGGACGCCCTGATGAAGCAAGGCCACCCCGTCAGCGAGATTCAAAAGAACAAAATTGGTCTGGAAGAGTACTATATCGAGCTGATGAGCGCAAAGGAGGCGGAATAAATGGCACGGGAACTGAAATTTGAATCCCCCAGCTTTGGAAAACGGCTGAAAAGTATGCTGGGCGTGGACTTTTACCGCCTGTTCCATACCCCCATGTATTATATTTTCCTGGCCATCGCCGCCATCATCCCCGCCATGATTCTGGGCACCATGGGAATGGAGAACCCCCAGACCGGTGCTGCGGCTGCACCTCTTTACACCAATGTGTGGCAAATCATCGCTGCGGACAAGCCGCTGTATGTGGTATCCGGCATTGCGGAATACGCCAATATGAACATGGTGTTCATTTTCGGCGGTATCATGGTGTCCATTTTCATCGGCCACGATTACAAAAGTGGCTATGTCAAGCAGCTCTTTACCACCCACGCCAAAAAGCAGGACTACATGATGTCCAAAACCATCTCCTGTGCCTTTGCTATGGCCTGTATGTGCGTAACCTACCTGCTGGGCGCTGTGGCAGCGGGACTGCTGACCGGTATTTCCTTTCAGGTGAACGTCACCTCCCTCCTCTTCGCCCTGCTGGGCAAGATGGTCATGAGTCTGGGCTGGGCCAGCCTGTACACCTTCCTGAACGTGATTTTCCGGAAGTATTTCGGGGTTTCCATTGCCTCCTCCTTCTTCTTCGGCACCGGTATCCTGATCATCGGCGCGGCGGCCATTCTGGGCAACAACAGTCTGCTGAATATTTTCCTCTATGGCAGCTCCGTTTTTGCCTGCCTCAGCGCCACCCCCCTGACTTTGGTGGTGTGCCTTGTCTGCTCCGTGGCCTGGGCGCTGATTTATAATATCGCAGGCACGAAGATTCTCTCCAAGAGCGATGTTTATTAAGGAGGCGCCCGGTATGAATGCAATCGAAATCAGAGGTTTGACCAAAAACTTCAAAGAAAAGCAGGCCCTTTGCGGTCTGGAGATGACCGTTCCCATGGGGGCCATCTATGGCTTCATCGGTGAGAACGGCTCCGGCAAATCCACCACAGAAAAGCTGATTTGCGGGTTGATTCACCCCAGCAGCGGCAGCATCCGCCTCTTCGGCAAGCCCCACACGGACTCGGATGTCCGGGCCAAAATGGGTGTGCTGATTGAGGCCCCCGGCTGTTTCCCCAACTATACCGTGTGGAACAATATGCTGCTGCAGGCGGCGAATCTGGGCATCAAAAATCCCGAGGAAGAGGTGCGGAAGGTGCTGAAGCTGGTCCGCATGGAGGGTGCTGCCGGTACCAAATACAAAAACTGCAGCCTGGGCATGAAGCAGCGGATTGGCATTGCCATGGCGCTGCTGGGTGATCCCAAGCTGCTGGTGCTGGATGAGCCCATCAACGGTCTGGATGTGGATGGTATGCGAATCATCCGGGAAGTGCTGGTGGATATTACACAAAACCGCGGCTGCACCGTGCTGGTGTCCTCCCATGTGTTGGGGGAGCTGGAGAAGGTGGCCACCCACTACGGCATCATCCGGGGCGGTAAAATGATTCGGGAAATGACCGCCGCGGAGCTGGAAGCCGACTGCCGCACCTATGTAGCCCTCCAGGCCAGAGAAACGAGCCGGGCCAAGGCGCTGCTTTCCTGCAAATATTCCAGAGTGGAAGAGGACGAAAGCGGCTGTCTGCGGGTCTACGACCAGGCGACACCTGAAGAAGTGGTTACTTATCTGTACGACAACGGGATTCTGGTCAGCCAGCTCCAAACCGCGAAGATTGGACTGGAAGAATACTACATCGACTTGATGAAGGAGGGACGGTAACATGAATTTCCCCCACAATCGCTTCGGCAAGCGGCTGAAAACCATGCTGAAGGTGGATTTTCGCAGAATGTTCACCATGCCCCTGTTTTACATCATGGTGGGAGCCTGCCTGGTGATGCCCATTTTGATTCTGGTCATGACAACCATGATGGACGGCACCGTATCCGTCAATCCCCAGACCGGAGTGGAAACCGTGGTGGAGGGCTTCGATAATGTGTGGCAAATCATCGGCAGCGCCAGCACCGCCGAAAGCACCATGTCCATGGACATGACTGCTATGTGCAACATCAATCTGCTGTACTTCATCGTTTCTGCTCTGGTGTGCGTCTTCGTCGCCCAGGATTTCCGCAGCGGCTATGCCAAGAATCTGTTTACCGTCCGGGCGAAGAAAAGCGATTATGTGATTTCCAAAACCGCGGTCTGCTTTGTTGGCGGTGCTGCGATGATTCTGGCCTTCTTTGGGGGCGCTATGCTGGGCGGATCCATCGCCGGACTTCCCTATACCATGGAGGGCTTCAGCGCGACAACCATCGCCGCCTGTGTCCTGTCCAAAATGCTGTTGGTTGGCGTGTTTGTAGCCCTGTACCTGATGTGGAGCATCATTGCAAAGCAGCGGCTGTGGCTCAGCTTGGTAGGTTCCATGATGACCGGTATGTTCCTGTTCATGATGATCCCCATGCTGACTCCCCTGGATGCCACCGCCGTCCATATTCTGGGTTGCCTGGCCGGAAGTCTACTTCTGGGCCTGGGACTGGGCGCAATCAGCAACCAGATTCTGAAAAAGACCAGTTTGGTATAATCAATTCACAAAAAGGGTGCGTTCATAAGCTGAACGCACCCTTATCCTATTTATCTGATGGGCACAATCGATTCCCAGGTAGTAGCAGCAATGACCAGCAGCAGAATCACCAGCAGCGTAATGATTCCGGGGGCTCTGAAAAAGGCTCTGCGGCACAAGGGGTCATCGTACTCCCGCCGAAGGTAGGCCAGAATCTTGCCCCGCCGCCGAATCAGCACAACCAGAGCCGCCACGCTGAACGCCGCAATCGTGCCCCACAGCACCAGCGCGCCCCATCCCCCCGGAATCAGCGACACCAGGCGGTAAAGTGTGTCGGAAAGAATCAAATTATTGATCATATGCAGCAGCATGGCCCAACCAATGTTATGCTCCAGGGTCACATAGCCCAGAATCAATCCCACGCCAAAAGCGAAGGGAGCCTGCGTCAAATTGCCATGAAACAGCCCAAACAGCAACGCCGATGCAAAAATAGCAAATTTCTTCCCAAAGGGCTCCAGAGAGCGCAGAATCAGCCCCCGGAAGAGAATTTCCTCCGAAATCGGCGCCCCCAGGCCCACATACAGGAACATCCCCAGCTCCTCCAGGGAAACGCTGGATACATCCAGCACCTGGTAGCCCATGTTCAGCAGAATCCACTGCACCAGCATGGACAGCAGTGCGGATACCATCTGTACGCTGAGAAACACAGACAGAATTCCAAAAAATCGGCCGACTTTCATAGGCTTGCCCGGTGTCCAAATGGTTCCGACGCAAAAGGCACGCTTTTTCCAGGCAAAAAGGCACACCGCCCCGATGCCAATAACAAAAAAATAGGCCCAGCCAATGTTGTCGGAAAAGGAATCATCGCCAACAAGAATATCGCCAATCCCGCAAAACACCATCCACAGTAATACGACCCCGTTCATAATGCCCAAATAGGCCAGCAGCGCCCAGCCCTGGACACTGCAGGTGTGGCGGATATAGCGGTAACGCAGTTGTTCCTCCATTATCATCCCTCCAGCGCGGCAATCAGGGCCTCAGCCGATTGCATTCCGTCAATGGCCGCGGACATGATGCCCCCGGCATAGCCAGCCCCCTCGCCGGCAGGATACAGCCCCCGCAAAGTCGACTGGCGGCTTTCATCCCGGAGGATGCGAACCGGAGAAGAGCTGCGGGTTTCCGGTGCGGTAAGAACCCCATCGGGATTGGAAAATCCTTTCAAATTCCGCTCCAGCTCCGGGATGGCTTTTCTCAATGCAGAAGTGATTTTCTCCGGCAGCACGTCGCGCAAATCGCACCAAGTAACACCGGGACGGTAGGTTGGCTGGACGGAGCCAGGGCCGGTGCTGGGTCTATTCCCAAGGAAATCCCCCACCAACTGGGCGGGAGCCCGATAACCGCCAACCTGATAAGCCGCCTGTTCAATCTGGCGCTGCCAGCGGACGCCCCCAAGGGGCCCTTCGTAGGGAAAATCCGCCGGATTCAACGTCACCAGCAGGGCCGCATTGGCATTTTCACCATCACGGTCCGCATAGCTCATGCCATTGGTGACCACGCCCCCCTCCTCCGATGCCGCCGCCACCACATAGCCGCCGGGGCACATACAGAAGGTATACACCGTTTCATTTTCAAGATGTTTGACCAATTTATAATCCGCCGGAGGCAGCACGGGATTTTCCGCACCATACTGGGCCCGGTTGATGAGCGACTGAGGATGCTCAATGCGGACACCCATGGAAAAGGGCTTCGGCTCCATAGGCACCTGGTGCTCCAGCAGTATCTGAAACGTATCCCGGGCGGAATGGCCGATGGCGAAAATGGCACTGTCGCATTCTATGACTTCACCGGATTCCGTTTCCAGCCCGGTCAGTCTGCCCTCCAGCGTTCGAAGGCCTGTAACTTTTGTTTGAAAACGCACCTGGCCGCCCAATTCGATGATGCGATGGCGTAGATTTTGCACCACCGTCAGCAGCACATCGGTGCCCACATGGGGCTTGGCATCGAAGAGAATCTCTTCTCTGGCACCAGCCTTCACAAATTGCTCCAAAATCCAGCCAATCCGGGGGTTATTGACCCCGGTGTTGAGCTTGCCATCGGAAAAAGTACCGGCTCCCCCCTCTCCGAACTGGACATTGCTTCGGGGGTCCAATTGACCGGTAGCGAAGAATTTCTCCACCTTCTCATGGCGAGAAACTGCGTCCTCGCCCCGTTCCAGCACGATGGGCTTCAACCCAGCCATGGCAAGAACCAGCGCCGCAAACATACCGGCGGGGCCAAAACCAACCACCACCGGAGGACGCTCCGCAGCCTTTGCCCGGGGCACTTTATAGAAGTCCACAGGAGCCAGGGCTGCCCGCTTACAGCCGCTTTGCTTCAGGATTTTCCCCTCGCCGCCCTCCACCGCCACATCGATGGTATAAACCAGCTTCACCTCCGGCTTCTTCCGGGCATCGATGGAGCGGCGAACCAGCCGTAGCTTGCGAATTTTCGAAGGGGATATTTTCAACAGCCGGGCCGCCTCAAAGGTGAGCTGATGTGCATTATGCTCCGGCGGGAGCTGAATATCTCGAATTCGAATCATGGTTCCCCCTTTCCGGCGCTGAGCCCCGCCAAACGGCCGGAGCTCCAGGCCCATTGCAGATTATAACCGCCGCAATCTCCGTCGATATCCAACACCTCGCCACAGGCGTACAGCCCCGGCACCAGCTTGCTTTCCATGGTTTGCGGATTAAATTCGGAAGTGACGATGCCCCCGGCGGTGACCTGGGCACTGTCCATGCCCAGAGGCTCTGTCAAAGAGATTTCGAAGGTTTTCACCACCGCACAAACGGCATCGATTTCTTCAGAATTTACCGACGATGCCGGTCGGTTTCCAGAAATTCCGGCAAATTTTATGAGGGTTTTTCCCAATCGATTATGAAGAACGCCAGTCAGAAGCTCTTCGGCAGGCAAGGAGGTTTCGGTTCGCCGCAGCAGCTCCGATTTCAGCTCCTGGGCCGAAACCTCCGGCAGGAAATCCAGGCGGCAGGCCCACTTCCCTTTTCCCTGACAGGCATCCCGGCTGACCTCAAAAATCACCGGGCCGGACAGGCCGTATTCGGTGAACTGCAGCTCGCCCACGCTTTCGGAATGGAGCACCCCATCCCGCAGAATCCGGACATGGCAGTTGGCACGGACGCCCTTCAGGGCCGCCACACCACTCCAGTCGCACTTAAGCTGGACAAGGGCAGGGCGCAGCTTGGTCATCCGATGGCCCAGGCTCCGCAAAAGCTGGTAGCCAGCCATAGAGCCACCCAACTTTGTTCCCGCCAGACCGCCGCAGGCGATGATGAGCTTATCGCAACATTCCGTCCGATTACCGCTTTCGATGTGGAATCCATTCTCGCAGCGGCGTATTTTTGTGACTTCAACGCCTAATTCCTGCCGAATATTCCCGCAATTCAAGGCAAAACGCAGCACATCCACCACAGAATTAGCCTGGTCCGAATAAGGATATACCCGCCCGGAGGGCTCCGCCACGGTGAACAGGCCCAGCTTCCGGAACCAACCGAGGGTCTGCTCCACATTGAAGGCCCGGAGGGCGAAATCCGCAAAATCCAGTTGCTGGCCATGATAGCCGCCCTGGTTGGCGTGCAAATTGGACAAATTGCAGCGACCATTGCCGGTGGCGGCCAGCTTCCGGCCAACCCGTGCCTGCCGCTCGAACAGGACCACCTGCACATTTTCATTCTCCGCCGCGGCCAGGGCCGCTGCCATGCCGGAGGCTCCGGCTCCGATGATACCGATTACCATAGTTTCACCTGCTTTTGTGTACTGCAATGTTTAACCACTATTATACACCAACTCCCCTCTTTCCACAAGAAAAACTTCCTTGCATTCGGCGGAAGCTGTGGTATAATACTTTCGGTGATACCATGAATCGTGATAATATCGACAAAATCGCCCATTCCCCGGAGGACAGGCTGCTGCTTGCCAAGGTATGGGACAAAATCAACGCCGGTATTCGGCGCAATATCCCGGCGAACACTGCCTTTCTGTCCCCCCGGGAGCTGGAAATGTGCCGCTTTTTATTCGGGGATATGCCGGGTTTGACCGCTTTCGGCGGTTTTCCGGAGGCGGAGCGGAAAATGCTGTGCTTCTTTCCCGAATATTTGGAAGGTGCAGAGGAATACCCCCTGACCTGCCTCCGCGCCACATTCTACGAAGGGGACAGCCCCAGCCATCGGGATTTTCTCGGAGCGCTGATGGGGGCCGGCATCAGCCGGGAAACCGTCGGGGATATTTGCGTCAGCAAGGGTAGCTGCGATTTCTTCGTCACGGAGGAAATCGCCCCCTATATTCTGCAAAACTTTAACGGGGCTGGCCGGGTGAAGGTGCGGTTGCGGCAAATTCCCCTATCCGAAGTGGTGGTGCCGGAGCCTGAAATCAAGGAAATCCGGGACACCCTGGCCTCCCTGCGGCTGGACGGAGTGATAGCAGCAGGTTTTCGCATTGGGCGGAGCCTGGCGGCGCAATATGTCACCCAGGGCAAAGCCGCCATCGACGGCCTCCCTTGCGAAAAGCCGGACAGGACTGTTGCGGAAGGAGCAAAAATCTCCCTCCGTGGTCTGGGCAAAATCAAACTGGAATCCGTCAACGGCCAGACGAAAAAGGGTCGAATCTCGGTGATCATCCACCGGTATGTGTGAGGTTTGCTATGAATATGGACGAAGTCATCGCCAGAATCAATGTGCTGGCAAAAAAAGCAAAGGAATCCGGCCTGACGGAGGAGGAAATCGCCGAGCGGGACAAGCTGCGGCGGATTTATATCGATTCCGTGAAGGCCAGCCTGGTGGGGCACCTGGAAAACACCTATATCGTCAGCCCCGACGGCACCAAGCGGAAGTTGGAGCATAAATAAATGCAACTTCACCCCCTTCTCCACAAAATGGTGAAAGGGGGTGAATCTATGAAGGAGCTGATTTGCACCGCCGCCGGGATGCTGGGGGCCGCAGCCGCCTGGATTTTCGGCGGCTGGGATGCAGCGCTGGCCGGTCTTGTCACTTGCATGGCGGTGGACTATATTTCCGGCTGTACGGTGGCGTTGGTATTCCATAAAAGCCGCAAAACCGCCTCCGGGGCCTTCGATTCCCGGTATGGTTTGAAGGGCCTGTGCAAAAAGGGGCTGATGCTGCTGTTTGTGGTGGTGGCGGTTCAGGCCGACCGGCTGCTGGGGGCGGATTATGTCCGGGACACCGTCTGCATTGGCTTTTGTGTCAATGAGATTCTGTCCATCGTGGAAAACCTGGGCCTGACAGGCGTGCCGCTGCCCAAAGCCGTGACCCGGGCATTGGAACAACTGCAAAGCAAAAAATCTTAATCTGCAAGCAAAAAGGCGTGCCGGTTGGCACGCCTTTTTTATACTACCAGCATAACTGCGGTGAGAATGGCCAAAAAGCCAAAATTGAACAGAGAAAACAGCTTCACATAATAGCCGGTCTTTTCAGGGAAATGTCTGGTATATTCGGTGAAGGTAATCAGACTGGCCAACGATGCAATCAGGGTGCCTGTGCCGCCGATGTTGACGCCCACCAGTAAGTCCGCATAATTGCCCGTAAACTGGCTCAGCAGGATGGCGGAGGGCACATTACTGATAAACTGGCAGGACAGAACGCTGAACAGCAGCGTATTTTTCTCCAGAAAAGTGGAAATCAGATTCCGCACAACAGGAATTCTTGCCATGTTTCCGGAAAAGATAAAGAAAAACACGAAAGTCAGAAGCAGGGGATAATCCACCATTTTCAGAGACTTCCGGTCGGCAAAATACAGCACCGCCGGGATGATCACCAGCCCAAGCCAATAAGGAATACCCCGGAACACAATAGCGATGGACAGGGCAAAAAGCACAAGATACAGCACCGTTCTGCCAACAGGCAGAGATATCTGCTCCCCCGTCACCACAAGAGGCTCCGGCTTCACAAAAATCAGGCAGCAGACCGTAATCAGTACCACCGACAACACAAAGGGCAGCAGCATAATGCCCATGAACTCAACATTTGGAATGGTGAATTTGGTATAGAGGTAGAGATTCTGAGGATTGCCAAAGGGTGTCAGCATTCCGCCCAAATTAGCGGCGATGTTCTGCATAATGAAGGTGAAGGCCGCATACTTCTCCTTCCCGGTGCTGGACAGCACAAACCAGCCCAGGGGCAGGAAGGTGAGCAGCGCCATATCGTTGGCTATCAGCATAGAGCCGATGAAGGTGATGTACACCAGCGCCAGCACGCTGAGCCGGGCATTGCAAAAACATTGGACGATTTTCTGAGCCAAAATATAAAAAAACTGTATATTTTTCAGGGCACAGACCACCGCCAGCACGGAAAACAGGCAAGCTAGGGTCTTGAAATCGAAATAGCCCAGATACGCCCCATCCACAGGAACGATGACGCTGGTCACCGCGGCAGCCAGAAGGGCCACCATCATGACCACATGGGATTTGGCAAAGGAAACCAGCTTCCCGGACAGCTCCCGCAGGCGGTACAGCGCGGGAATCGCCCCGGCCCCAGGATGAGGATTTACCGAATGTCGCGCCATGATAGGTTCCTCTTTTCTCGTCGATACCGACAAAAATCGAGCCGGTATTCCCGGCACCAGTTCCAAATCATAGCATAGGTTGCACAATTTTTCAATACCATTTTTGATGAATTTTACAAAAATATTGATGCAACAAACCACCGATGGATATCCATCGGTGGTTTGTTGGGGACCTCTAATACTAATTCTTGGGGCCCTCTAAAAACTGATTTTCGAGCGGGCGGTGGATATTTTGTCGCAAATTGAAGTCACGAAAACACCAGGAATACTGGATGTATTTCGGTGTTTTCGGGGCGAAAAGTTGCGGCAAAAGATACGCCGCTTCGCCGAAAAGGA
>JAFTHT010000062.1 GCA_017457285.1 Oscillospiraceae bacterium
CCAGGTCGGTCATGGTGTTGCCAGGCCAGCCGGGGTTGGAACCAGCGCTGCCCCACCAGTAGACGGAGACAGTAGACCAATTGCTTGCGTTGTAGTAGTAGACGGTGGTGGTGTCGGCGGCGAATACTGCCATGGGCAGAATAGCCAGCACCATTGCCAGGCACAGCAGAATGCTGACCAGGCGCTTGTTGGTGATCTTCATTGTTTTTCCTCCTTAGAATATTTTGGGGTATACCATATCTATTATATAGGAATTTCCCCGTTTCCGAAATTGACATTTTACACAAAGTTCATCCTTGATTTATGGCAATTGCGCCGAATCATTGGCTTTCGGATACCACTGGGGCTTTCGGGCCAGGGCATGGCAGCCATCGAAGATGCCGGTCATATCCACGGCGGCGGGAACCTGCCACGCCTCTGCCTCCAGGCTGCTCAACAGCGCGCAGCCGGCAAACATGTGGCTCATGTCGGTCACATTGTCCATCCGCAGCAGCTCCAGGCCCTGGACCGCCTCCAGCGTAGCCATATCCCGGAACCAATCCCGGGTGCTTTGGGGGCTGAGAGCCTCCAAAATCACCACCTTGGTGATAGGCGTTTCACCCTCGTGCTGACCGCCGCAGCTGATGCGGCCGCCGGTATGAACCGAACGGGCGGGGCACTCCGGCTCCTCCCCCTCCCATTCCTCGATGGGATAGGAGGCCAGGAAAATCGTATTTTCGAAGGCGGTGGCGTAAATCGGGGTGAACACCGTCTCTTGAGCGGTAGGCGTGGTGGCAATGGACAGGATGGGCTCATCGCTGCGGGACGGAGCGATACGCTCCGGCTTCTGGGCAGCGCAGCCCAACAGCCCCAGGCAAAGAGCCGCTGCCAACGTGGCTTTTCTCCAGTTTTTCACAATCATGAGCAATCCCTCCTCATTATAAATAGAATAGCATCTTACCGGGTACTTTGTCAACAGTCGGCGAAAAATGCTGGACAAAATTCAAATATCATACTATAATATAATCCTTACCGAAGGAAGGACTGTGTTTATGGAAATCCTGTTTTGCATTTTGATCGGCTATGGGCTGGGCTGCCTGAGTCCCGCCGCGTTTGTAGCCGCGCTGAAAAAGAAAGATTTGCGGAGCTCCGGCACCCAGAACCTGGGTGCTACCAACACCATGCTGGTGGTGGGCAGGAAATGGGGCATCGCCGTGATGCTGTTCGACATTCTGAAGGGTGCTGTGGCCATGCTGATTGCCAGGGCCCTCTACCCCAAGCTGGCTCTCGGGCGGCTGATTGCCGGGCTTTCCGCTGTCATTGGCCATGTGTTTCCCTTCTATATGGGCTTCCGGGGCGGCAAGGGGCTGGCGACCTTCGGCGGCATGGTACTGGCCTATGACCCGGTGATTTTCCTGCTCCTGCTGGTCATTGGATTGATAGGGATGTTTATCCTTAATTACGGCATCGCCATGCCCATGAGCGCGGCGTTTTTGTTCCCGATTCTGGTGTGGCTGAAAACCGGCGACTGGGCCAGTGCCGGGCTCTGCGCCGCCGCCAGCGCCACCATTATCGTCAAACATTGGAGCAACATTGACAAGGCTCGAGCCGGAACCGATGTCAAGGTTCGTTCTTTCTTCCGAAACGGATTGAAAAGAAAAGATGGATGTTGACAAATCAACAACTATTCTGTATAATAGCGCACGTTGAATGAATCAACGTGCGCTTTTCTGCGCCGTTTCGTGGGTAGATGATTGGGGACCTCTAAAAACTCCTTTTCGGCGAAGCGGCGTATCTTTTGCCGCTTCGCCTCGAAAACACCGAAATACATCCAGTATTCCTGGTGTTTTCGTGACTTCAATTTGCGACAAAATATCCACCGCCCGCTCGAAAATCAGTTTTTAGAGGTCCCCGATTGTTTTCGATAGCACCCCGCGAAATGCGTTGTATATTATTCCGCTAATCATTTATTTGTCACGCATACTATTGAATGCTCTTCATTGTTTGGAGGTCCTTCCATTGATCAATCGTTTTGAACAATTCACCGCTGCCATTTCCTCGATTCACCGGTTCGTCCAGAAAATCGAGCGGGATGAAATGGCGAAATACGGTCTGAAGGGGGCCGCTGCCCAGTATCTGCTGGCCATGTCCCGGTATCCCGAGGGCATCACCGCCGCCAGTCTTTGCGAGGTCTGCGACCGGGATAAGGCCGCCGTTTCCCGCATTCTGGGCGAAATGGAGGCCAAGGGTCTGGTGACCCGTGTGGGTGGCGACAATGCCTACCGGGCCCTGCTGGCCCTGACCCCCGCCGGTCAACAGGCTGCGGACTTTGTAAACCAAAAAGCATCCCTGGCCGCAGAGCTGGCAGGCAAGGATATGACCGACCAGGAACGGGCTATCCTCTACGCCACTCTCGACAGAATTTCCACCAACATCAAATCGCTGTCCAACAAAGGTATCCCCGATAAAAAATAAGGAGATTGTACTATGAACGTCAAAATCATCATCGATTCTACCGTAGACACCACCCCTGCCATCCGGGCCAAATGCGCCGTCGTTCCTCTGACTGTCCACTTCGGTGAAGCGGAATATGTGGATGGTGTTACCATCAGCCATCACGATTTTTACGAAAAGCTGGCGACCGGCACCGACCTGCCCACCACCAGCCAGCCCACCCCTGATGCCTTCATGCAGGAATTTCAGAAGGTGGTGGACGCGGGCCAGAAGGCCGTGGTGCTGACCGTGGCCTCCAAGCTCTCCGGCACCTACCAGAGCGCCACCATCGCCGCCGCTGAATTTCCCGGCAGCATCTATGTGGTGGACACCAAGACCGTGACCATCGGCTCCGGCATCCTGGCAGAGCTGGCGGTGAACATGGCCGAGGCCGGTGCCTCTGCCGAGGATATCGTGAAAAAAATCAACGCAGAGCGGGACAACGTCCGGCTGGTGGCGTTGGTGGACACCCTGGAGTATCTGAAGAAGGGCGGCCGGATTTCCAAGACCGTGGCCTTCGCCGGGGAACTGCTGTCTATCAAGCCGGTCATCGGTGTGCAGGACGGAGAGATTCAGATTCTGGCCAAAGCCCGTGGTGCCCGTCAGGGCAACGCCATGCTGAGCAAGCAGATTGAAGCCATGGGCGGTGTGGATTTCAGCAAGCCCATCATGCTGGGCTACACCGGCAACTCCAACGAAGCGCTGGGCAAGTATGTGGCCGAAAATGCGGAACTCTGGGCAAGCGCAGGCGAGGACCTGCCCTGCGCCCAGATTGGCAGCGTCATCGGCACCCACGCCGGCCCCGGTGCCTACGCCGCCGCATTTATTAAGAAGTAACATCGTACAACAAAACAGAGCCGCTGCTGACGCAGCGGCTCGTTTGTTATTTGGTCAGCACCTTCAGGATTTGGCCGATATACATATCGTGGAAATCCCCGCCGGGGTAGCACTGGTCGATGATGGATTTGTCCACGAAGCCCTCCGGCACCAGCGGCGCCTGGTACAGCTTCCGGCAGACCAACACCAATTTGGCCTCGGCGAAGTAGGTATAGCCCTCCCCGAACACCGGGGTCAGGCCCACTTTGGCCACCTTATCCTCGTCCCGGCCGGAGTGGCTGCCCAGATAGCCCAGGGCCTTTTTATATTCCTCCGGGAAGAAGCACAGGGTGTACAGTTCCTCCCGGTCCATAAATTCTTTGGTATAACGCTGGGGCCGCACATAGCACACCGAGGTGGGCAGTCCCCCGCCCTGGCCCCAGATGGCCCCCAGATGACCCCAGCTGGCGGTCATGGTATTGTAGCCCCGGCTTTCGCACCCCGCCGTCAGGAGCATCCACTCCTTGGCGATGAGGGTCATGGGATTCATTTGCAAAGCAGAAATATCAATTTCCTTCATATTTTCCTCCTGAATGAATCGCTCTGCGCAGGGGGCTCGATGCTCCCCCCAACCTTGTCGATAAAGCTGTAAATGATTATTTAGTGGCCTAAAACGGCGCATCCAGCTACAACAACCATGTCATTGCGAGGCCGTAGGCCGTGGCAATCTCCTGGTACAACTTTGGTCCTAATTCGCACCAAAATCTATGGATAATCCCATTCTACATTGTACGTTCATC
>JAFTHT010000012.1 GCA_017457285.1 Oscillospiraceae bacterium
CCGTCCATGGTCATGTCAACGGTCTGGTTGCCGCCGTCGGCAGCCACGATGACGTTGGGGTAGCCGGCGGGAATCTCCAGCTCATACCAGCCGTCGCCATCGGCGTCGGTCATGGCAGTGCCGGGCCAGGCGGCCAGGTTGTTGGAAGCATCGATCCATACGTACAGGGAAATGTTGGTCCAGTCGTCGAAGGGGTCCACGTGGACGGTGATGGTGCCTTCGGGAGCAGCCATGACGGGCACGCACAGGGCGCAGACCATGGCCAGGACGCAAAGAAGGGCGCAAAGTTTCTTCATTTGGGTTACCTCCAGTTTTATTTTTGTTACGCTCTGTCATTATAGCATATATTTGCCAGATATGCTAGGTGTTTTCGGTCAAAATGCAAAAAAAATTAGCCGTGGAAACAACCCCGGCATAGGTGTGTTGATGCGGTTGGTTAGCGGCACAAAGGAAAATGGATTGCCGAGTCCCACGGCGTCCTCGCAATGAGATATTATATATAGTCAGACTGTCGAAAAACGATGTCATTGCGAGGAGGCCGTAGGCCGACGTGGCAATCCGTTCTCAAAAAGATTCCGAAATCAACGAGTTTATTGGATAAATCACAACTTTGAGAAAACGGATTCCCACGGTCGCTTCGCTCCCTCGGAATGACAGACTACTATTTTGACACGCTGATATAGTATATTACTACTCCTTCGGCACCTGCTTCATGGACAGGCTGATGCGGTGGCGGCCTTCGTCCACCTCCAGGACCATGACTTTTACGATGTCGCCCACCTTGACTGCCTCGCTGGGGTGCTTCAGCCGGCGGTTCGTCACCTGGGAGATGTGGACCAGGCCGTCCTGATGGACGCCGATGTCCACAAACACGCCGAAATCGATGACATTTCGCACCGTGCCGGTGAGCACCATGCCGGGCTTCAGGTCCTTCATCTCCAGCACATCCTTGCGCAGGATTGGGGCGGGCAGCTCGTCCCGGGGGTCGCGGCCGGGTTTTGCCAGCTCTTTTGCAATATCGATGAGGGTGGGCTCGCCCACGGCACATTCGGCAGCGGCTCTGGAAGTTCCGTATTCGGCTAATTTTGCGGGTAAATCCTTCAAATCGTCACCCTTTTTCAGCCCGAACAGGGCAATCAGGGCCTTGGCGGCATCGTAGGATTCAGGGTGGATGCCGGTGTTGTCCAGCAGCTCCTTGCTCTCGGGGACCCGCAGAAAGCCGGCGCACTGCTGGAAGGCCTTGGGGCCCAGCTTCGGCACCTTTTTCAGCTGGCTGCGGCTGGTGAAGGCGCCGTTTTCCTCCCGGTAGGCCACGATATTTTTGGCGGTGGTGGCATTCAGGCCGGAAACCTGCTGCAGCAGACTCCGGGAGGCGGTGTTCACATCCACGCCCACGGCGTTGACGCAGTCCTCCACCACCGCGCCCAGAGCGCTGTCCAGCTCCTTCTGGGGGCAGTCGTGCTGGTACTGGCCCACGCCGATGGCCTTGGGGTCGATTTTTACCAGTTCCGCCAGGGGGTCCTGGAGCCGCCGGGCGATGGACACGGCAGAACGCAGATTCACATCATACTCCGGGAACTCCTCCGCCGCCAGGGGGGAGGCGGAATACACCGATGCGCCGGCCTCACTGACGATGGCGTAGCTGGCGGCGGGGAAATTCCGCAGCAGCTCCACGGTCATGGCCTCGGTTTCCCGGGAGGCGGTGCCGTTGCCGATGGCGATGTGGCGGACGATGTGCTTTTTCATCAGAACCGAGAGGGTGGCGATGGCCTCCTCCTTCTTCCGCTGGCTGAAGGTGGGGTAGACCACGGCGGTATCCAGCACCTTGCCGGTGGCATCCACCACCGCCACCTTGCAGCCGTTTTTGTAGCCGGGGTCCAGGCCCATGGTGACGAAGCCCTTCACCGGGGGCTGCATCAGCAGGGGCTTCAGATTCAGGGCGAAATTGGAGATGGCGCCGCCATAGGCCCGGTCGGACAGGTCGCTGCGGACTTCCCGCTGAATCGACGGGAAAATCAGCCGGTCAAAGGCATCCTCGGCGGCGGCCCGGACGAAGGCGGAGACGTTCAAAGTGGGCTTCAGGGCCGCCCGGCAGACCAGGGCGGAGCCCTCGTTGCCCGGGAGGGTCACATTGGGCTTCAGGATGCCCTCCTTCTCGCCCCGGTTGATGGCGAGGATTTGATGGTCGAGAATCCGGGAAATGGGCTGGGAAAAGTCGTAATAAAGCCGGTAAACCGAGTCATTTTCCGGATTTTCTGCCTTACAAGTAAAGACGCCCCGGCGGTTCATCAGCTCCCGGAGGCCCTTGCGGATGTCCGCATCGTCGCTCAAATCCTCGGCGATGATGTCGCTGGCACCCTGGAGGGCATCTTCCACGGTTTCCACGCCCTTTTCGGGGTTTACATAATCCTGGGCCAGGATGGCAGGATCCTGCCCATCCTGGGCGAAGATGGCGGCGGCCAGGGGCTCCAGGCCCTTTTCCCGGGCGATGGAGGCCCGGGTGCGGCGCTTCTGCTTGTAGGGCCGGTAGAGGTCCTCCACCTCCGCCAATGTGGCGGCGGCATCGATGGCGGCGGAGAGCTCCTCGGTGAGCTTGCCCTGATTTTCGATGGAATTTTTCACTTCCTCCCGGCGGGTCTGGAGGTTGCGCAGATAATTCAGGCGGGTTTCCAGGTTACGCAGGGTGGTATCGTCCATGGTGCCGTGCATTTCCTTCCGGTACCGGGCGATGAAGGGGATGGTGTTGCCCTCGTCCATGAGGTCGATGACGTTTTGAACATATTCCAGCTTCTGCCCCAACTCCTGGGACAAAAGTTCAGCGATGGTTGGCATGGTCAGGTCTCCTTTGTAAGGTTGTAAACTTGCCCCCCTCGTTTACGAGGGGGGTGCCCCGAAGGGGCGGGGGGAGTCTGTGGTAAGCGAAGAATGAATAGTGAATACTCCCCCCGACCTTCGCTTCGCTCGGCCACCCCCCTCATAAATGAGGGGGGCAAGAGGTGCATCTTCGTAGAAACGATTCTTCACACCCATGACAGGCTGGGGGAGGGTCGAGACCCTCCCCTACATTATAATATAGTATTAGTCCAGCTTATGGCCCACGTCCCGGTAGGGGCTTTCGGTGGGGCTGGTTTGGGCGGATTCGTCCTGGTATTTGCTGACCACCTTCGCCGCCAGGTCCACCGGCAGCAAGGTGCCCGCACCGGCTACGCAGCCGCCGGGGCAGGCCATGCCCTCCAGCAGGTAGCCGTTGTATTTGCCGACTTTTGCCAGGGTCATCAGCTTGCGGCACTCCCGCAGGCCCTCGGCCCGGGCGGTTTTGACCTCGATTTCGGGGTTGGTTTCGTGGATCAGGTTGGTGACAGCCTGGGCTACGCCGCCGGAAACGGCGAAACCGCGGCCTGCGGCGGTGCCCTCGTTGTGAATTTCGGAGGGCTCGATGGTCTCGAAATCCACTTCCTTGGCCTCGAACATACCCTGCAGCTCCTCAAAGGTCAGCACGAAGTCCACATCGGAGCGGATGTCCGCCCGGATGGCCTCCAGCTTCTTGGCGGCGCAGGGGCCCACAAAGACCACCTTGCAGCCGGGGTACTGCTTCTTCATCAGCCGGGCGGTGAACACCATGGGGGTCAGGGTCATGGAAATATTCTTGCTCTGGGCCGGGAACAGCTTGTGGACCATGGAATGCCAGGCCGGGCAGCAGGAGGTGGCCATGAAGGGCTGCTCCGCCGGGACTTTTTCCAAAAAGTCCTTGGCTTCCTCGATGGTACACATATCCGCGCCCACCGCCACCTCCACAACCCGGTCGAAGCCCAGGATCTTCATGGCGGTGACGAATTTTTCGGGGGTGGAATGCTTGCCGAACTGGCCGATGAAGGCCGGGGCCACGATGGCGATGACCTGATCGCCCTTGAGGATGGACTGGATCAGCTGGTAGATCTGGCCCTTGTCGGCGATGGCGCCGAAGGGGCAGCTGACCAGGCACTGGCCGCAGGACACGCACTTCATCTGGTCGATGACCGCCCGGCCATGCTCGTCGGAGCCGATGGCGTCCATGCCGCAGGCGGAAGCGCAGGGCCGCTGCATATGGATGATGGCGTTGTAGGGGCAGGCGGAGGCGCATTTGCCGCACTTGATGCACATATTCTGGTCGATGTGGCTCTTGCCGTTGACGAAGCTGATGGCCCCCCGGGGGCAGACCTTCTGGCAGGAGGCCGCCAGGCAATTCTGGCAATTTTCCGTCACCCGGTACTGGTTGGTGGGGCAGGCGTGGCAGGCGTAGGGGATGATATTGATGAGGGGGGGCTCGTAGTACTGCTCGGCGATGGCGGCGTGGTCCATGCCCTCGGTCATCAGGTGCCGGGTCTGGATGGGCCGCAGGTTCAGACCCATGGCCAGCCGCACCCGCTCGCTGGCGATGGCCCGCTCCAGGAACACAGATTCCCGGTGCAGGGGCTGGTCGCCGGGGACGATGATGTAGGGCAGATCGTCGGCGTGCTCATAGCCCTCGCCGGAGTAGGCCATCCGGGCCACCTCGGTGAAGACCTTCTTGCGGATGTCGGTAATCAGGGAAGGAATGCCTCTCATATGGGTACCTCCAAAGCATAGTTTCCTCTATAATATCACAAATTCGGGAAAGAAGGAAGGGTTTTTCAGAAATTTTGCCAAAGGAATATTTGGAGTTGGATTGTTTCGAGAATCGCCCCTGTAAACAGGAACCTGGCATCTCGCAAGGACATTCTTTTTTTGCGAAAAATATGCGAAAAAGTTGTTGACCTTCTTGCAATTATGGGTTATAATACCCTAGCATGACCAATTATGGTCAGTTACTATGTGTTGCTGCGGTCAAAAATTGACTGTCGAGCATATGAAAACCATTCGACAGGAGGTGTATCCCACATGAAGCGTACCTACCAGCCCAGCCGCCGTCACCGCTCCAAGGTTCACGGTTTCCGCAAGAGAATGGCTACTTCCAACGGCCGCAAGGTTCTCGCCCGCCGCCGTGCCAAGGGCCGCAAGGTTCTGTCCGCCTAATCAGGCGATGCGCGCCAGGCGCGAAACGGGAGAAACGCGCGGGGCGATTCAATTCGCCCCGCTCCCTTTTTATGGAGTGTTTTTGGCTCCCCTCCCAGGGGAGGCATAAAACCGCTCCACCGGAGGAGATTCTATGAAATTCTCATGCAGCCTGAAGCTGAACCACATTTTCCGCCGGCTTTACCGGACCAATGGGGTGGCCAATGCCTATTTGGTCCTCTACGCCCGGAAAAACCGGAGCAGTCAAAACCGGGTGGGCATCACCGTCAGCAAAAAGCTGGGCAAAGCCCACATCCGCAACCGGATTCGCCGGAGACTTCGGGAAGTCTACCGCCTGAACGAGGAAAAATTCCAGCCCGGCTGGGATATCGTGGTGGTGGGCCGGTCCCGCAGTCTGGATGCCCGGTTCGATAAGCTCACCGATGCCTACCTGACCCTGGCCAAAAAAGCCGGGATTTTGGTAATCGAAGCCGCCGAAGGCGGCCATGGCTTCCCCCGGGGGGAAGCTGGCACCGCCAACGGCGGTGACTGAAGAGGAATGCGGGCGGAAAATGAACATTTTTTGCCTCTTTCCAGGCATAATAGCATACTGCAGATTTCGCCGTTCCTCTTCCGACCCGGCTTCGCCGGGCCACCTTCCCCCCGGGGGAAGGAATGCGGCTTCGCCGCTTCTTGAGGGTGCTGACCATGAAAAAAATTCTCCTTTCTCTCATTCGCTTCTATCAGCGTGGCATTTCGCCCAACCGGCCGCCTTGTTGCCGGTTTACCCCAACTTGTTCCAACTATGCTTACCAAGCCATCACCAAATACGGGGCCCTGAAGGGGGGCTGGCTGGCGATTCGCCGCCTTTTGCGCTGCAACCCCTTTTACAAGGGTGACTATTTCGACCCCGTGCCATGACTTCCATAATAATAAGGAGGAAAGTCGATGTTTCTCGCAGGTTTAGGTAATTTGATTACCGTGCCTTTCGGCTGGCTTTTGGCCCAGCTTTACAGATTTACCGGCAGCTACGGCCTGGCGATGATTATTTTTGCTGTCATCGTGCAGCTGGTGCTGCTGCCCATCACCGCGAAAAGTAAGAAGAGTATGATGAAGATGTCCCGAATCCAGCCCCGGATTCAGGAAATTCAACGTAAATACGCCAACGACCAGGCCAAGCAGCAGGAGGCCATCCGCCAGCTGCAGACCGAGGAGGGCGTTGGCATGGGCTGCGGCGGCTGCCTGTGGAGCTTCGTGCCCATGCTGATTCTGATTCCCCTGTTCAGCGTCATCCGGGAGCCCCTGACCTATATGCTGGGCGCCAGCGGCGAGGTGGTGGACGGCATCGCCAAGGTCCTGGGTGCCAATACCAAGGAGACCTACTGGCAGGTTGCCGCCGCCCAGGCCATTTTCAATGACCCGGCGAAATTCAGTGCCGTCGCCGGTATCTCCGCCGAGACCCTCAAGGGTATCGATTTTGGCTTCCTGGGTCTGAATCTGGGTGCCAATCCTCAGTTCAATGTGTTCGCCTGGAGCGCCTGGAACTGGGCCAATATCGGCCTGTTCCTGATTCCCATCATCTCCGCTGCCAGCCAGGTGCTGCAGATGAAGATTTCCCAGAAGATGAACAACTCCGTTATCACCAACGATAAGGGTATGGCGGATAAGGAAGCCGCCGACAAATCCCAGGCCAACCAGTCCATGAAGATGATGATGTGGATGATGCCCATCATGTCCGGCTGGATTGGCTTCACGGTGCCTGCGGGCTTGTCGATTTATTGGTTCGTCGGCGGCGTGGTCCGGACGGTGGAGGATATCTACCTGACCCGGTACTACCGCAAGGTCTACGATGCCGAGGACGCCGAGCGCATGAAGAAATACCAGGCTCAGCTGGCTCTGGAGGAGGAGAAGGAGCGAGTTCGTGCCGAGCGCCGGGCCGCCAACCCCGAGGGCATTACCGCCAACACCAGCAAGAAGAAGCTGCAGCAGAAGCAGCGGGAGGAGCAGCAGGCCGCCAAGGCTGCCGCCGCTAAGGAATATGCCGCCAAGAAGGGTATCCAGATCGAAGAAGAGAGCGTGAAGGAAACCATGTCCGGCATCCCCGACCGCCCCTGGTGCAAGGGCCGCAACTACGATCCCAACCGCTACGGTTCCAATTCTACGGAGGAATAAAGAAATGGAAAAGACCATCATCACATCCGGCAGCACCATCGATCTGGCAATCGAGGCTGCTCTGAATCAGCTGGGCCTGGACCGGGACAGTGTGTCCGTCCAGGTGCTGCAGCAGGCGAAGCCCGGCTTCCTGGGCTTCGGCAAGACCCCCGCCAAGGTCCAGGTGACCTACGAAGCTCCCGACCCGGCTCCCAAGGCCGAGGCCCCCAAGAGCGCCCTGGGCGCCGCTTCCCGGAGCAAGCCCAAGGCCAGCGGCCAGCCCGTGAAGAATCCCGACCCCAAGCCCCAGCCCAAGGTCGAGCCCCCCAAGGCCGAAAAGCCCGCCGCTCCCAAGGTGGAGAAGCCCAAGGCCGAAAAGCCCGCCGCCCCCAAGGCGGAGGCCCCCAAGGCGGAGCGGAAGCCCCGTCCTGAGAAGAAGCCCGTTGCCCCCAAGGTCTTCGCCCCCGCCGAGCCCGGCTCCGTGGAGGAGAAGATTGAGAAATTCCTGAAGGGCCTGCTGGAAAACATGGGCTCCCAGGCTGTCCCCCACTGCGCCAAGACCGGGGACAATACTTACCACGTGGAGCTGACCGGCGAGGATCTGGGCTTCCTGATCGGCCGCCGGGGCGATACCCTGGATGCCATCCAGCATCTGGCCAACTACTCCGTGAACCGGGATGTGGAGGGCCATATCCGCATCAACGTGGATGCCGAGGACTACCGGGCCAAGCGGGAGGATAGCCTGCGCAAGTACGCCCGGAAGAAGGCCCAGCAGGTGCTGAAGGCCCGCCGCCGCACCACCCTGGAGCCCATGAACGCCTACGAGCGCCATGTGATCCACGCCACCTTGCAGGAGATGGACAACATCACCACCTACTCCACCGGCACCGAACCCAACCGCCGTGTGGTCATCGAGTACGTGCGGTAAATAAATAATAATGTCATTGCGAACCGGTGCGTATACTGGCGTGGTAATCTCCCAAGACTTATGGTTGTCTTGTGGGATTGCCACGGGCATCGCCCTCGCAATGACATTGTTTTCGACAGTATGAAAAAAGCTCGTTGCGTTTGCAACGAGCTTTTTTGGTATCTTCACAGGGGTGACTGCTTGATTTTGGCGAACCGCCGGGGGTACTGGGCCGGGGTGGGCTTGACTTTCCGCAGGACGATCACCGAATGGGCGGTGCCGTCCAGGGGGTACTCTTTGACGGATTCCAGCTTCAGACCCAGCCTGGAAATGGCGTTTTTCGACTCTGCCAGCTCCTCCTGGGCGGCGGCGCCTTTCATAGCCAGCACCGCGCCCCCCACTTTGACGAAGGGGGCCGTCAGCTCCAGCAGAATCGGCAGCCGTGCCACCGCCCGGCTGGTGGCGAAATCGTAACGCTCCCGGCGTTGGGCGGCAAATTCCTCCGCCCGGGCGGTGACGCATTCCGCCTCCACCCCTAATTCCGGCAGGATGCTCCCCAGCCAGGTCATCCGCTTGCCCAGGGAATCCAGCAGCGTCAGCTTTACCCCGGGGCAGCCGATTTTCACCGGCACGCCGGGAAATCCGGCCCCGCAGCCCACGTCAATCAGGGTTTTTCCCGCCAAATCCGCAGATTCCAGCACCGTCAGGCTGTCCAGCAGGTGGAGCTTTGCCACCTGGGCGGGTTCGGTGATGGCGGTGAGGTTCATCACCTCGTTCTGCTTCACCACCGCCGCGCCAAAGGCGCAGAGGGTGCGGCAGGTCGCGTCATCCAATTCCAGCCCCAATTCCGGCAGCCCGGCACACAGGGTTTCGTACATCATGGGGATGTCCTCCGAGAGAAATGTAAAAAGTATGTTATGAAAAAACCCCTCTGTAGGGGAGGGTCTTGACCCTCCCTCAACCTTCGACTATTGAGCCGTTTATTCGGTGTGATTTCGCACAGATTGTTACTGCTCAATGATCCTGCGTTGCGGGAGGGTCAAGACCCTCCCCTACAGAAGAGGTAATTAATCCAACGCGCCGGCGATGCCGCTGAGGTCTACCTGGTTTTCGTCGTAGGGGTCGAAGGATTCCTCGGCCTCGGTTTTCTGGGCCGGCAGGACCACCTCCTGGATGTGCCAGCTCACCAGCAGATCCGCCACCTGGCCGTAGGATTCCACCCCGGAATCGTCGCCGTTGACCTTGATATAGGTGTCGTTGGCGGTGTCCGCCAGCCGGGTGGCCTGGTCGTTGCGCTTTTCGTTGAAGAAATCGGCGTAGCCGGTCAGGTCGTGCCGCAGAAATTCGTTGGCACCGGCGCTGACCCGGGCGGCGGCATTGGCGGCCTCCACGGTGTTGACGGAGGCCAGGGCATCATAGCAGTAGCGATAGGCCATGAAATAGGCCGAATATTGGAATTGCAGATTGCTGTTGGCCTGGCAGGCCAGAAATCCGGCGAAATTGGCATCCCGCTCAATGGCGATGCACATCCGGTGGGCCATCTCGTGGCACATGGTAAAGGGCAGGGCCACATCCGGGATCAGCGGATTCACCGCCGCCTCGCCGGTGATGGGCATGGTCACGCCGGTGATGCCCATGGAGGTGAACAGATTTGCCCAGCCCAGCTTCTTCACGGGCCGCAAATCCCCGGCGAAAACCGAGAAGGAATGCTCATAGGTCAGCACATCGAAGCCCTCTCCGGCCTTGGCGGCCAGGGTGTCGAAATCCTCAAAAACCACATCTCCGGCGGCGTCCCGGGGCATTTGGACCGCGAAATCGTTGGCCAAATTCCGGTAGTAAATGGTGGCATTGGTCAATTCGTCCAGGGTGTATTCGGTGACATTCAGCCGCACATCGTCGGCCAGGGGGCCGGCATGGTAGTTCAGGCCGTAGAGCCCGGTGTGCAGGAAGTAGAGGAACGAGGCCCCCGCCAGCACCCAGCCCAGCCACTGGATAAGATTCCAGCGGAAAATAATCATCAGCACCAGGGTGGCCAGCAGGAACACCACCATCAGCACCACCGCAATTTGCCAGACCAGGATGTCCACCCCGCCGCTCCAGGCGGCCAGGAAGCTCTGGATGGTCCGGGTCACATAGGGGAATACCATATCCACCAGGGTGGTGAATTTTTCCGCCAGCTTCAGCAGACCCCAGCTCACCAGGGCGAAGATTGCGGCGGTCAGATATCCGCGCCAATATTTCAAAAGGATGCGCCTCCTTTTCATCAATGGTTATAGCTTTCTATAGTATATCACACTTTTTGCCCCTTGTCTGCCCCCAAAATATTAAATTTTTCGTGAAGTTGCCGGGGGGTTTACAACGATGGTCGAATGGTGTATGATGAAACTGATATGATTGTGATAAATGATTGTTTAGTGGCGCATTTGAATTGCGGTGGCCTCCGGCCACCGAGCGCCCCGAAGGGGCGCCATGGCTTCCCCCGGGGGGAAGCTGTCGCCGCCGCAAGGCGGTGACTGATGAGGAATGCGGGCGGAAATGTTC
>JAFTHT010000001.1 GCA_017457285.1 Oscillospiraceae bacterium
CGGCGAAGCGGCGTATCTTTTGCCGCAACTTTTCGCCCCGAAAACACCGAAATACATCCAGTATTCCTGGTGTTTTCGTGACTTCAAATTGGGACAAAATATCCACCGCCCCCTCGAAAATCAGTTTTTAGAGGTCCCCAATCGAGTATGTGGAAGCAAATGATTCGAAAATGACACAAAGAATACACACTTACAGTTTATTATCAAGCTGGGATACAGATGCAACACTGCCCGGAGTTTTGCAACATAAGGTCTTGCGATGTAACACAGCACGCTCTTTGTAACATCATGGATAGAAAATACCCCCCACGGAACTTCGGTGTTCCGTGGGGGTATTTTCTGAATCATCTGTCAGGCAGATTGGAATTTTACATTCTGATTTCTGTACGAAAGTATTGTTCTTGGAATGCAACCTGCCTCATAATTTCATCCTTAGTATAGGAACTATTTTCTGGTGCTACAACCCATTTCTCCTCTACATCATCAAATCTGTGGATAATTGCGACGACTCTCCCAACGAACTCCTTGACAGGTTTATTGATACCTAAAATGTATGCATCCTGTTCTTCTCCATCGGGTGCCAGAACATCGGGAATATATCCATAGTTAACGGAATAATAGATGTCTTTATGTTTTGGATGGAAAGTTCCGAGCGGTCTATCAACGATTACTCTAACGATGCTGCCAATCATCAATGCATCCTCCGTCAAATTCAAATTTGTATAACTGGATAATAACATAGACGAATATGGATTGCTATAGTAAAAACAAAAATCCCTATGGAACCATGAATCCATGATTCCATAGGGAGATGGTACGCCGAAAGGGACTCGAACCCCCGACCTACTGATTCGTAGTCAGTCACTCTATCCAACTGAGCTATCGGCGCATTTGCTTGTCTTTGACAGCCAAAATATATTAGCACATCCTTCGATAAAATGCAAGCATTATTTTTGCTTTTTTGAAAAAATTTTTCCTGTGACGCAAAACCGGTTCTATCTTGACAGTCGCAAGGGGTGTTTGTAAAATGGAGGGGAACTGGAGGTGCGCCATGTCTGTATTTGAAATGCTCCCCGGGGTGCTGCTTCCCTGGTATGGGGAAAACCGGCGGGATTTGCCCTGGCGGCAGGATCGGGAGCCATACCATATTTGGCTGTCCGAAATCATGCTGCAGCAGACCCGGGTGGAGGCGGTGAAGGGGTATTACACCCGATTCCTGGGAGAATTGCCCACCATTGAGACGCTGGCTGCCGCTGAGGATGAGCTTCTTCACAAGCTCTGGGAGGGACTGGGCTACTATAGCCGGGTCCGCAATCTCAAAAAGGCTGCCCAGAAAATCATGGAGCGCCATGGGGGCGTTTTTCCTCGTCGCTACGAGGATATCCTCGCCCTGCCCGGCATCGGGGCTTATACCGCCGGAGCCATCAGCTCCATTGCCTTTGGGCAGCCCAGAGCGGCGGTGGATGGCAATGTGCTGCGTGTTATTTCCCGATTGACGGAAAATGACACGCCCATCGACAGCCCGGCCTATAAAAAAGAGGTCCAGGCAGCGCTGGAGGCGGTTTACCCCCCGGAGGCCGGTGCCTTCACGCAGGCGCTGATGGAGCTGGGTGCCACCCTTTGTGGCCCAAATTGGAAGCCCAAATGCGAGGCTTGCCCCTGCCGGCAGTTTTGCGGCGGCGCTATCCATGGCACCGCAGAGCGGTTTCCCGTCAAAAAGCCAAAGGCCCAGCGCCGCATAGAGGAACGGACGGTGTTCGTCCTCTGCTGGGATGGGCGCTATGGCATCGAAAAGCGCCCGCCGGAGGGGCTGCTGGCAGGATTGTGGCAGTTTCCCAATGTGGCGGGGCGGCTGGAGCTGGAGGCGGCCCTTCAGATTCTGGAGGGGATGGGGCTCCCGCCGAAGGCGGTCCATCGTCAATCCGAGCGCAAGCACATCTTCACCCATATCGAGTGGAGGATGCGGGCTTTCTATTTAGAGGTGGGGGAGCCCGGGGCGCTGGTGTGGATGACGCCAGCGGAAATCGAAGAAAAAGCGGCATTGCCCACGGCATTCCGCCAGTTTTGGGAGGAAATTGAGAATGTTTGACTATCATATGCACTCTGTGGTGTCCTTCGACGGCCACGATACCCCGGCGGCAATGCTCCAGGCCGCAGCCCAGGCGGGGCTGAAGGAAATCTGTTTCACCGACCATATCGACTACTTTGCCAATGTGGAAAAGCAGGAGTGGGTCTTTGATACGGCAGTCTACAACGCTGCCTATGATTCCCTGACCCATGATGCGGTGAAAATTCGCCGGGGGCTGGAATTTGGCATCAAGCCCTACAATGCGCCTCAGCTGCGGGAGGATCTGAAGCGCAGAAACTTCGATTTTGTTCTGGGCAGCGTGCATTTTGTGGATGAATTGGATGTTTATTATCCGGAATTTTGGGGTGATAAGACCGTGTTCCAGGCGGAGCGGCGGTATTTGGAGGAAACGCTGGCCTGTGTGCAAGCCCATGAGGATTTTGATGTATTGGGCCACCTGACCTACATCAGCAAGGCCCGGGCTAATCCGGCCCCCCGACCCGTGCCCATGGCGGAGCATCGGGAGCTGATTGATGAGATTCTCAGGGAACTGGCCCGGAAGGGGAAGGGTATGGAGATGAACACCAGTGGCGTTGACCGCTGTGGCGACTTCCTGCCTTTTGAACCCTACTTCCGCCGCTTCAAGGAGCTGGGCGGCGAAATTGTCACCGTGGGCTCCGATGCCCACACTGCCGGTCGGGTGGGGCAGTACACCGATAGAGCTTGCCGGATTTTGAAGGACATTTTCGGTTACGTCTGCACCTTCGAAAACCGCCGGCCGATTTTCCATAAGCTGTGACGCGGGCAAACCAGATATTGACGATCCTGGATAAAGGGGCTAATATAATAAGTATCACGCAACCGGAAAATTTTTTGAAATATTTATCAAAATCATAAAACCGGCCGATGCGGATGTGGCTCTATATCAGCGTAAGGCAAAAAGCCAAAACGAAAAGGAGACGATGATTATGAAAAAATTATTGGCGTTACTTCTGGCACTGGTCATGGTGCTGAGTCTGGCTGCCTGCGGTGGCAACGGAAACGGCGCGGATGACGATGATGACGGCGATTCCGTCACCCTGCCCAGTATTGGCGGTGTTACTATTCCCAGTATTGATGGCGTTACCATTCCCAGCATCGATGGCGTTACCATTCCCAGCATCGATGGGGTCACATTGCCTGGCATGGAAGAGGGGGAACCGCCCTTTGATGTGGCAACCCTCACGGCCCGCAGACCGGATGGTGAATTGGGCGAATTCAACGAAGGCGGCCTGATTTACTATGCCGATACTGCCTGGGAAACCAGCGGCAACGGCTACTTCTATTCCGACGAGATGGATATGCAGACGAACGATTTGATGCCGGAGCAGTATGATCAGACCTTCGCCGGTGGGGAGGACTTTGCCCGGTATCTGGCCCAGGACGAGATTACCTACGACTACATCGAGGTATTTCAGTATGACGGCATCTGGTGTGTGCTGCATATGCAGACCAGTCAGGATTACGGCAAAATCACCGGCTGCTACGTGGAGGCGGACAAATATTGGTCCATCATGGTCCACGGCTATGGGTTCAGCCAGATTGTTGAAGAGGCTCTCTGGTATGTCACCAATGGCCGGGTTGACCCCCATCGCAACGATCCCCAGCTGCCCCCGGAGCAGGTTCGGCAGGATGGCACTCTGGGCGGCATGAAATACCAGGTGGATGAGAGCTTCACGCTGAAAAAGGAATATTCTACTTATCTGAATTACCGCAACGACGATGATATGTCCGTGGAGATTCTCTTTGGTCGGGTGGACCAGCTGGGCGTCAGCAGTGCCGAGGATATGGCGAACTACCTGATTCAGGAGGAATTCATGGGAGAAACGGAGGATATCCGCTTCGATTCCGCAAATGGTGTCTACTATTATTCCTTCGAGCCGGGCTACACGGACAGCGGTAATGTCTGCGGCTGCTATGTGTCCGGGGACTATGGCTGGCTGATTAAGGTGCGTTATGATGACCGGGAGGATCAGCTGGAGAAGGCCGTGGGAATCGCAACCAGCGGTCAGATCCAGCCCGACCAGATCCCCCAGACCGATGTGCCGATTCGGCACTTCCAGACGGAGCATGAGGGCCTTTCTCTGGTCGTTCATTACTACATGAATGAAAGCGTCAAGAATGGGAAGATGACCCTGACCTGCGAGCTGGGCACCATCTACATCACCACCGGAAATTCCGGCGGCACGGCTGCGGCACTGCTGGAGCAGTATCGGCAGGCTCTGCCCGAGGATCGGGGGGATGTGGAAATCGGTCAGCGTAATGGGGTCGGCTATGTGAGCAGCTGCGATGATTATTATGGCTGGCTGTTCGTTGCGAGCTACTACGTCGAAGGGGACACCTGGTGGCTGGTGGAGCGCGAGGGCGACGGCTACTTCGTGGATCTGGAGCAGATGATTGATTCCGTCACCAGCGCGGTTGTGAAATAAAAAAGGAGAAAAAAACTATGAAAAAACTGTTAGTGTTGCTTTTGGCTCTGATTATGGTGCTGAGCCTGGCTGCCTGCGGCGGCGATGACAGCAAGAAAGAGGACGACGATGACAAGGATGAGGGTTCATCCGCTACGCAGTACGGTGAGAGTGAAGGTACTTCTGCGCCTACTGATGATACGGGACCTTCTCAGGGCACCGAGGATTCCACTACCCCCTCCCAGGGTATCGATGGACCTTCTGTGACCATCGATCCCGTCGTCCATCATAACGGCACCAGAGATGAACTGCAGTTAGTCCCCTTCCATTGCGAGGGTATGACAGTATATCTGGATGACAGCTTCGAACTGGATGGTGAATTCTCTGATAGCGCGGAGTTTACCAACAGGGCGCTGGATGTTTACTGGCAAAGAATCCCCACATCCGGTCTGCAGAGCGGCATCACCAATGCAAAGCAGATTATGCGCTACTGGAAGGATAATCACGAGAGAAATTGGGGCGATATGTGGGAAGGCGAAGCGAACGGCGTATATTATCTGGTGGGCCGCAAGGAGGAAACCAGTAAGGGCTTTGCCATCGGCTACTATATGGGCACGGAGTACTACTATCGCATTTCCGTCCAAACCAGAGATTTGGATAAGTACCTGGGTGAGATGATTACCTACATCACATCAGCCCAAATCACCGAGGCTGGTGTGGATGAAACCTTCATGCCTCAGCAGAAAATCAATGTGGATGGCTTGACGCTTTACATGGATGCAACCTTCGGCATCAACGATGAATATGAATATGACCATACGGTTACTGCGTTCCGTACCGATGGCACAGAAATTGTGACGGAGGTCACCATGGGCGTTCAGGCCATCGATGAGCTTGCCGTGACCATCGAAAACACCGATGATCTTGTGGCAATGTTCACCAACGGCGATGACGATGTGGCGGAAGTGGGCAAGCGCAATGGCGTGGACTATGTGGTCTATAACGATGGAGATGGTTTCATCATGGTCTATGGCCTGTACTTGATGGACGACCACTACTGGACAGTTTCCTTCTGGAGCGTATTCGGCTACGAGGAACATCTGGATCAGATTATCGACCATGTGACCAGTGCCCAATTTGAGCTGGTCGTTCCCGTTTCCCATGAGCTGGAGGCCGGCTTCCGATTCTGGCTGGACAGCTCCATTGCAATCGAAGGCGAAATCACAGAGGACTGGATTAGCTTCAGAAGCGACGAGGTCCGGGGTGACGCGTACCGTGACACGTTGTCCATCTATGGCCTGCAGGGTGCTACCTCCAAGGAGGTGGCCGAGCATTTCGCAGAAAGCTACAGCTATACCGAGAGTGAAGTGGTCATCGAGCAGCGCAATGGTGTCTACTATATCGTGTCCAGACATCCCGAATATGGCTTTGGCGATGTCATTGGTTTTTACGTCCAGGGTGAATACTACTGGAGCATCTCGGTCAGCTCCGATGATATGGATGACTACTGCGAAAAAATGATACAGTATGCCACCAGCGGTGAGATTTTATAAGGATATCCAATCAGATCAACTACCGCCGCCCAATTCCGGGCGGCGGTAAAATCTTTGTGAACGGAATGTAAATCCGCTTGACTAAGGCAGACCAATCGCTTACAATATGTTAAAGAATCTTTTCAATGGGGAGGTATCAGGACGATGAAAAAACTCCTTGCCGTTATCTTGACGCTTTGCCTGGCGGTGGGGCTTTGCGGCACCGCCTATGCCCGGGCCACGCTGCACCCGCTGATTTTCGCCGATCAAAGCGTTTCCTTCGAGGTCAGCGCCGATGACCCTGTTATGCATTACAGCTTTACGCCGGAGGCGGAGGGGCTGTATGTGCTTTATGATGTGGATGGCGGTGCCGACAGCCGGCTGAGCGTCCATACCGTGGCTCCCGAGGACCCGGACTATACCTCCCAATGCCTGACGGCGGGTCTGGGCAGCATTAGCTTCCAGGCCCAGGCCGGTGTAACCTACTGGCTGACGATTGTCTGTGTCCCTCCGGCGGAGGGGGTGGCGACTCGCTCCTTCCTGCTTTCCGCGGCGACTCCGGTGGAGCAGCTGCGGCTGGAGGGCATTACGCTGACCGCCGGTAACATTGGCCAGGCTGGCAGCGCCACGCTGATTTGCCTGCCTTATGGCTCTGCCGATGCCATTACCTGGACCTCCTCCGATGAAACGGTGGTCAGCGTCACCGGTGACGGCAATGGTGTCCAATATCAGCTTTTGGGTGCCGGTACCGCCACCATTACCGCCACCACCGCCGGTTCTGTGTCGGCCAACTTCGATGTGTCCGTCACAGACCCCAACGCCCTGGAGGTGGGCCAGAGCCGTACCGTTACCATCCCGGGTACCGGTGGGCTGTACAGCGAATCGGAGCAGACCTTTACCTTCACGCCTGCGGTCAGCGGCCCCTACGCCCTGGCAGTCAGCTTTGATAAGAGCGTGGATATGTGGTGCGGTGTGCAAATGTCCACCACGGTGGATGGGGTCTATCTGTACAGCAGCGATGTCCTCCGTTTCGAGGCGGAGGCAGGGAAGACCTATACCATCGATGTGGAATTCTGGGGCAATTACGCCCAGAGCGTTGACCATATTTTCCTGCTGGATGCCAGTGGCCCGGCCCAGGGGATTACCCTGATTCCCGAAACCACCGCCGGATATGTGGGCGACAGCTTGTATGTGAATGTAATCTGGAATCCTCAGACCAGCCAGATTGAGCCCCTGATTTGGATTTCCAGCGACCCTCAAATTGCGGACATCTCCTATACCAGCGAATCCTATGCGGTGCTGGAGCTTTATGCCCCGGGCAATGTGACCATCACCGCCACCACCACCAGTGGCCTGATTCACAGTACCCAGATTGGCGTCTATGAAGCCCCCGCGGTGCTGGAGCTGACAGCGGGCGTTGCTGCGGATGTGATGCTGCTGGGCTATGGCAATCAGCAGATTTCCTTCACCCCGGCTCAGACCGGATATTACCGGCTCAGCGTCAATTCGGGGGATTTGGATGCCTATTTCTATGAGAGTGGCACCTATGTAAGTGGGGAGTACCTGTACTATCTCACCGGCGGCCTGACCTATGGCGGCGGTGTGGATTGCTACCTGGCTGATATCGTCACCGGCCAGCTTCTGGTGGAGCAGGTGGAGGTGCTGAGCCCCGCCGGCATGACGGTCACCAAGGGGCCGGATACCACCGTCTACCTGAAAGAGGACCTGGAGGATTTGTGGACCTATGAGGTCCTGGCCGGCCTTGAGATGGAAGTAACCTGGTCCGACGGGAGCCTGTCCACCTGGCTGTTCGATGAAGAGGGCCCCTACCTGGGGGATGAGGAGCTGCAGTGGCAGATTCTTGTGAACGAAGCGGACAGCAAGGCCCAGCTTCAGCTGACCTGCGGCGATTTGACCGCCTCCTGGGAGCTGACGGTGCTGGAGAAGATGATTCAGAGCATCCGTCTGCTGGACGATGCACCTGTGCGCCTGGTGGAGAATTCCTGCGGCATGGAGATGGCCGATGGCAGTTGGTTGTACGACAATTACAGCTATTATCACCGCCAGGTGGAGCTGACCTTCAGCGATGGCAGCGTGGTCCTGGCTCAGCCGGACGAGCAGGTTTACGGTATCTATGTTACCTGCCAGGATGACCAGAGCGAGGCCCCCTGGGTCAAGGGCGGCGATAACCGGATTACCTATGGCTATGGTATGCTCTCGGTGGATTTGATGGTGCTGATTGAGGATAGCCCTGTGGAGCGGCTTGAGCTGCTCACACCGCCCCGGGATACGTTCCTGATTGGCGACAGTTCGTTCTTCACCGAGGTCGGCGACGGAAGCTATTATTTCACCCCCGCGGACCGGAAGGAGTTCCTGGCTGGGTTGTCCCTTGTGATTTGGAATCTGGATGGAACCTCCCGGACTGTTACCGATGAGGATATCCAGTGGCTGACCGTGGCAGGGGAGGAGCATCCCTTTGTGGACGGCTACCCGCTGGGCTTGTTCAGCGATTTGCTGATGGGCATGGAGCCTGTCACCGGTCCCTGCGTGAAAGAGGGCTATCTGGAGTACAAGGGTGCCAGCGTGACCTATCCGGTCCATCTGATGGACGAGCTTCCTGTGGATCCTCCCATTAATCCCACAGACCCCACGGACCCCACTACTATGCCTACAGAACCGACCACGGTTCCCACGGAGCCCACCACGGTTCCTACGGAGCCCACCACGGTTCCCACGGAGCCCACCACGGTTCCCACGGAGCCCACCACGGTTCCCACGGAGCCCACCACGGTTCCCACGGAGCCCACCACGGTTCCCACGGAGCCCACCACGGTTCCC
>JAFTHT010000013.1 GCA_017457285.1 Oscillospiraceae bacterium
AATCCGTAAAGACTTGCTGAAATCTTACCCATTATTAGGCCTGAAATCTTTACGAAATCGAACATTTCCGCCCGCATTCCTCATCAGTCACCGCCTTGCGGCGGCGACAGCTTCCCCCCGGGGGAAGCCATGGCGCCCCTTTGGGGCGCTCGGCGGCCGTAGGCCGCCGCAATTCAATTATACCGCTAAACAATCATTTATATTGATACATCCATTATACCCAACTCCTCGAAAAAAGCAAGGCATTTGGTTTGGAAATCGGCCTTTGTTGTTGCGTTTTCCAGGACATAGTCGCATTTTTCCCGGAACCAGGCTTCATCGGGCTGGGCGACGATGCGGTTTTGGGCGTATTCCGCCGAAATACAATCCCGCTCCATCAGCCGCCGGAGGCGGACATCCACCGGGGCGGTGACGGCCACGGTCACATCGCACAGCGCCGCCAGGCCACTTTCAAACAGGCCGATGGCATCGATGGCTGCCAGCCTTGGCTTCGGGGCCAGGCGCCGCAGGACCTCGTTTTTGATGGCTGCGTGGGTAATTTTATCCAAATCAGCCAGGGCATTTTTGTCAGAAAAGACGATGGACCCCAGCTTTTTGCGCTGCAAGGCCCCATTTTCCACGGTGCCGGGGAACCGGGCTTCGATGGCGGAAAGCAGCGTCGCATCGGTTTTCAGCAATTCGTGATAGATTTTGTCGCAGTCCAGCACCAGCGCCCCCCGCTTTTCCAGTTCGGACAGCAGGGTGGATTTGCCGCAGCCGGTGCCGCCGGTGATGCCGATAATCATACTTCTTCCTCCGCATCCACGATATGGAAAGCCGCTGCCTTTTTCAGCCGGTTCTGCACCGCATAGGCCACGCCGCCGCCCACGGGGCACCGGGCGTAGACCTGGTGAATTTTGGGGTCATCCAGCTCCCGCAGGGCCGCAAACAGCCCCGCCGACAAGGTATTCACATCCGCCTCCCGGCCATAGGACAGGGGGGCGCAGCCTTCATACAGCGGCAACTCCTCATCGAAGCACAGCACCCGGTCACCGGGCTCGAAGTGGTCCCGGATATAGCGGGCGGCCTTTTCCCGGCTGCCGGAGACGATGACCACCTGGCTCTGGGGGGCATAGTGGCGGTATTTCATGCCGGGGGCCTTGACCACCTCATCCTTATCGATCTGGGCGGTGACGGCCTTATCCACCACCAAATCTCCCAGCACCGCCAGCAATTGCTCCGGGGTGATGCCACCGGGGCGCAGAAGCCGGGGACGCTCCTCAGTCAAATCCACGATGGTGGACTCCACCCCCACCCGGCTGGGGCCTCCATCCACCACCAGCTCGATTTTCCCATCATGGTCGTGGAGGACGTGCTGGGCAGTGGTGGTGGAGGGCTTGCCGGAAATATTGGCAGAGGGAGCGGCGATGGGCACCCCAGCCAGGCGGATGATTTCCCGGGCGGCATCGTGATCCGGGCAGCGGACTGCCACGGTGGACAGGCCGCCGGTGGTCCGCTTCGGCACATTGGACCGGGCGGGCAGCACCATGGTCAGGGGGCCGGGCCAGAAGGCCTCCGCCAGGTCATAGGCCTTTTGCGGAATATGGTGGCAGAACAGTTCGATCTGCTCCGGGCCGCAGATGTGGAGGATCAGAGGATTATCCTGGGGGCGGCCCTTGGCTTCGAAAATTTTTGCCACGGCGGCTTCGTCCAGACCGTTGGCCCCCAGGCCGTAGACGGTTTCCGTGGGGATGGCCACCAGGCCGCCGTTTTTGATGATATTTGCCGCAATTTTCGCCGTTTCCGGCAGATTTGCGGATAAACATTGGGTTTTCATGGGACACCTCCAGAACACAATGTCATTGCGAGCCAGTGCGCACACTGGCGTGGCAATCCCCCCGATTATCCGATTTGCTTAAATAGTCATCGAACATTGCTCGTAGCCAGGGGGGATTGCCACGTCGCACGGCTTCCTCGCAATGACATCTCTATTAAAAAAGGAGCGGCCGGTGGCCGCTCCTTTTGGGAAATTACACGGTGGGCTGGTTTGCTGCCTCGATGATCTTGACGAACTTCTCGGGCACCAGGGAGGCGCCGCCGATCAGGCCGCCGTCGATGTCGGGCTGAGCCAGCAGCTCGTAGGCATTCTTATCGTTCATGGAGCCGCCGTACAGGATGGAGATGGCACGGGCGTTCTTGGAAGAATACAGCTTGCGAACCACGGAGCGGATCATCTCGCAGACTTCCTCAGCCTGCTCGGGAGTGGCGGTCAGGCCGGTGCCGATGGCCCAGATGGGCTCGTAGGCGATGATGACCTTGCGGATCTTCTCCTCGGGCACGCCAGCCAGACCCAGCTTGATCTGCATGGTGATATGCTCGGCGGTGATGCCAGCCTCACGCTGCTGCAGGGTCTCGCCGCAGCACATGATGGGGATCAGACCGGCTTCCAGAGCGGCCAGAACCTTGGCATTGACATCGGCATCGGTCTCGCCCATCTCACGGCGCTCGGAGTGGCCGATGATGACATACTTACAGCCGGCATCCACCAGCATATTGGTAGCAATTTCGCCGGTGTAGGCGCCGGAAGGATTGGCGTTGCAGTTCTCAGCGCCGATGCCCACACGGGTCTCACGCATGGCGCGGACGGCAGCGGGGATGCAGACAGCGGGGACGCACAGGGCGACATCGCACCAACGGCCCTTGGGCATGATGGCCTTGAAGTTGGTCATGAACTCCTTGGTTTCGCTAGGGGTCTTGTTCATCTTCCAGTTGCCGGCGATGACGGTCTTGCGGTACTTTCTATTCATTTTCTGATTCTCCTTAAAATATATACACATCGGAGCCACAGTTGGGGCGATGCAGTTTACAAGATCATGTCATTGCGAGCCAGTCCGCAGACTGGCGTGGCAATCTCCTAGGGTTTTCGGAAGCCTAAGGGGATTGCCACGTCGCTTCGCTCCTCGCAATGACAGTTAAATTTGAAAATTACTTATCCTGCAGGCAGGCAATGCCGGGCAGCTCCAGGCCTTCCAGGAACTCCAGGGAAGCGCCGCCGCCGGTGGAGATGTGGGTAATCTCATTGGCGAAGCCCAGCTGCTCGCAGGCCGCAGCGCTGTCGCCGCCGCCGACGATGGTGATGGCATCGGAATCAGCCAGAGCCTGGGCAACCGCGATGGTACCCTTGGCCAGGGTGGGGTTCTCGAACACGCCCATGGGGCCGTTCCAGACCACGGTCTTGGCGTTCTTGGCGGCATCGGCAAACAGCGCACGGGTCTTTTCGCCGATATCCAGGCCCATCTTGTCGGCGGGGATGGCATCGGAAGCGACGGTCTCAACAGCGATCTCACCGTCGATGGGGTTGGGGAATTCGGACGCGACCACGGTGTCGATGGGCAGCAGCAGGGAAACGCCCTTGGCCTCGGCCTTGGCCATCATTTCCTTGCAGTAGTCGATCTTCTCGGAATCCAGCAGGGAGGTGCCCACGCCGTAGCCCTTGGCGGCCAGGAAGGTATAGGCCATGCCGCCGCCGATGATCAGGGTGTCCACCTTCTCCAGCAGGTTGTTGATAACGTTCAGCTTGTCGGAAACCTTGGCGCCGCCCAGGATGGCCACGAAGGGACGGGCGGGGTCGGCCAGGGCCTTGCCCATGATGGAGACTTCCTTCTCCACCAGGTAGCCGCAGACGGCGGGCAGATGGTCAGCCACACCGGCGGTGGAGGAGTGGGCACGGTGCGCAGTGCCGAAGGCGTCGTTGACGAACACGTCAGCCAGGTCAGCCAGAGCCTTAGAAAGCTCGGGGTCGTTCTTGGTTTCGCCCTTGATGTAACGGGTGTTCTCCAGCAGCATCACGTCGCCGTCCTTCAGAGCGGCGGCCTTGGCCTTGGAGTCCTCGCCGGCAACGTCGGAGGCCATGATGACTTCCTTGCCCAGCAGCTCGCTGAGGCGGTCGGCAACAATCTTCAGGCTCAGCTCGGGCTTCCACTCGCCCTTGGGCTTGCCCATGTGGGAGCAGAGGATGACCTTCGCGCCCTTGTCAATCAGGTACTGGATGGTGGGCAGAGCAGCCACGATTCGCTTGTCGGAAGTGATCTTGCCGCCCTTGGTGGGGACGTTGAAATCGCAGCGGCACAGAACGCGCTTGCCGGCTACTTCGATATCCTCGATAGACTTCTTGTTGTAGTTCATGGTGATTCCTCCATTTACCGGGGCAGATTAACCCCGCATTTTTCCAAAATCGCGCAAGCCGGGGTATTCCAGCTGACGCAGGGCCTCAAAGACCGTGATGGCCACGGCGTTGCTCAGGTTCAGGCTCCGGGCCTCCGCCCGCATGGGGATGCGGACGCATTCATCGAAATGGGCATCCAGCAAATCCTCGGGCAGACCCTTGGTTTCCTTGCCGAAGAGCAGATAGCAGCCGTCCTGATACCGGGCCTCGGTATAGCACCGGGGGGCCTTGGTGGACAGGCACCACATCTGGGGTATCTCGTTTTTGGCAAAGAAGTCGGCCAGGTTCTCGTAGACCCGGACATCCACCAGATGCCAGTAGTCCAGTCCCGCCCGCTTGACGGCCTTGTCGGAGATATCGAAGCCCAGGGGCTTGACCAGGTGCAGAACGCTGCCGGTGGCGGCGCAGGTGCGGGCAATATTGCCGCAGTTCTGGGGAATCTCAGGCTCCACCAGCACGATATTCAGCACCGCCATCACCTCTAACCCTGGAAATCCGCTTGCCCCCCTATTGTATTGCAAAGTTTCCGTAAAATCAATCCAAAAATCATAATTTTTGCAACTTTTCAGCAATTCCACGAAAATCGGTGACCGGAATCGGTAATTTTGTGGAAAATGCGGACTTGATTTCAAAAAAGAGCCCCCTTCCACCCCAAAATCCCCGGTTCCACGCCGTAAAAATCGCCAAAAGCCCCGCCAACAGCGGGGCTTGGTGACTGGATATTTATTCGTATCGATAGTAGTGATTGATAATTTCGTTGTCGAAGGTGTAGATGATATCGGCATTGGGAACTTCGTATTCCTCTTGGGACATATTGCTATGACTTTCCAGGTTATTGGCGATAAACGCCTCTACCGCTTCATCGAATCTCTCCCGGGGAATATTGTAGCGCTTGACCATCGCGGCCAAGGCCATTTCCTCCCGAAACGATCCATTTTCAACTCTCTCATAGAACCATGTGTTATAATCCTTTTTTTGATCTTCATCCAGCAAATCAGAAAATTCTGACCATATACGGTAGTAAGTGATCCGGTACTTTCTTTCGTACTCATAATCATCCGTATCCTGATCCTCGAGGATGATAGAACCGGGCACATATTCCGGTAGTGTCGGTGCCGGCGGCTCCACAGGCTGGGTCGTTTCCGAAGGAACCACAGGCTGGGTCGTTTCCGAAGGAACCACAGGCTGGGTCGTTTCCGAAGGAACCGCAGGCTGGGTCGATGGAACCGTAGGCTGGGCAGTTGGCTCTGTGGGCAGATTGGTGGACTCCGTAGGCTTTTCCGGGATGGTAGCCTCTGTAGCCATGGTCGTAATACCGGTTTCGGGCGCATCGTCCTTTCCGCAGCCCGCAAACAGCATCGCTATGCAAACCAACCCCATCACAATCATAATATGCTTCTTCATGCATTACACCTCCTCATGGTTTTTGCCAAGTTTCTGCATCTGTGCTATTATAATCGCTTAATTCATAATAATAGCTGAAATACTCGTTGGGAACGTAGTAGCCGTCAATCAGCAGGAACATAGGATTCGGGTTTGTCCATGTACTTCTTCTGTCGTGGCGATGATAGATTTCAATCGGATTGTAGGATTGATACTTGTTATCCGTATACTGTAGCTGAAAATGAAGATGAGGGCCACTTGTATCTCCCGTATTTCCACTAAAACCAAGGGTATCTCCTGCCTGCACTACGTCACCCACTTCAACTTGATCCTTTTTTTCATTTAGATGGTAGTACCTGGCCTGAAATTCACTTCCGCTTTTTTGAATCACAATCGCATGTCCTGCTCTAGAATCGTCAAACACTTTATGTACTGTTCCATCAAAAGCAGCCACAACCGGAACATCGTCAACACCAATGTCGATGCCAAGATGCATTTTACCCACATTATTTCTTATGCGGTATCCCCATTCGGAAGTAATATCATCCTCCGCATTATAGCCAGGAACCGGCCAAACAATGGTGGGTTCTAGTGATGGTAACTCGTAGTGAATCGTTAGCAATGGTCTGCTGCTTTCTGTAGTGTAGTCCGCAGAATAGAACGCATTGTAATCATCAATAGTTTCATCGGTATAGCGTACCATAATTCCGTAATTCTGATTTTTTCCAATGGTGCTGCCGGTATACCAGGCCCGGACTGCACCGGTACAGGAGAACAGGTATACCAGATTCCCCTGCGCGTCCGTGGTGGCCGGTACAGACTGCTGCAGGAGCGGCACCGCAGCGGGCATATTGTCCCAACATATGGTGTCAGAATTCCAATCATAGCCGGTAACGGTATATGCATTGATGCTGTTGGTTGTAGAGGTGCCAGAAGTGATTTGTAAACGCATAACAGCGCTGTCGATACGGGAAGGCACAGGAATACAAGGTAACGCCTGGTACTTGATGTACGCCCGGGAAATTGCCCCAGATTTTTTTCCCACATAGAGTTTTGGCTCACTATTATCCCGCACGCACAAGCCTTCCGATACATAATTATCAATAATGTTGGACTTTGCCTGACTGGGAGAAACATTCGGATCAATGACCACCGGGTAGACCCGGCTGGAATCGTTGAGCCAGCTTGCGTTTGGTGTCATGGTCATAATATAGCGGCCACTGCCCTTGGCGGTCAGACTCACCGGAATATCCTGAGAAAACTCTCCAGCACTGTCGTACATATAGGGTGCGTGCATGGTAAAAAACACTTCATCGCTGCTGTTATAAAACTCAATTTCCCTGTTTTCCAACAGCCGCGCAGAAAGGCCCTCCGTATAAATGGTCACCAGGTAGGCAGAAAGGCTCTGGGGGTACTGGAGAATAATATCCTCTTTGACCCGGCTGGGTAATACTGTATACTTCAAGTCAACACCTTGTGCCAATGCATCTGCATACTGGATTCGCGACGAGGACTTAACCACCATAGACTTCTGCTCTTCCGTACTGAAGTCAGACAAATCCATGGTAAGAATCTGCGCCTGGGCAGGCTGAAGCTGAGCCACATCAGCAGACATAACACTAGCATTGTTAGATACCGCCTGTACATCCCAGGAAATAGAATAGTCGTCCTGCTTCATGGTGACAAGCTGATTACCTAGTCTTTGGGCAAAGCTAACATCCATTAGGCCATTGACTGTGGAATATCTTGATACACCATCTGTGTCAACAGATAATTGCAAACTGTTATCCACCTCTACCCACTCACCATCCACAAGGCGATGCACCGGCTCGTCATAGGTCATCGCTTGGTAACTTCCGTCTGACATAAGAAAATGCTTTTCATATTCCCCTCTACGGGAGGTATCTTCCTGAACAATTGTCGGCGTGCTGTCCGTAAGCAATTCGGATACTGTATCTTCTCCAGATGCGGTTGTCACAAACAGCACGCTACTAATCCACATCACACAGGCCGTAATCAATGATAAAAATCTGAACACTTTTCTTTTCATTTTAATTACCTCCTTGATTATGATTTCCTTTCGAATATCATATTAAGCAGCAAGTTCACTTATTAAGCCCCATGGGACTCACCTCCTAATTATCTTCCATCCTTATTTTACCACAAGGCCATTTGTTCGTCAACGGTCTTTTCATCAATTATGGAAATTCAATCCATTTTTGTGCAATTTGACAGTGTCAGATTTCCCCGGTAAATTCATAGAATGATGCTACAAAATCGCCGAAAATGGTGACTTTCCGCCCGTGTCGCAGGCCCCCACATCCTCCGGATTTTCCGGCCTGGGGAACCCAGGCGCCGGGGTGGGAGGCGGCCTTTACGTTTCCGGAATCGGTGCGTTGATGGCGGTGAGGAATTTTTCCAGGGCTTCGTTGGCGGTTTCTGCGCAGAGCAATTCTCCCATGAAAGAGTCGGTGTACTCAGCAGGGTATCCGACGATTCCGCTTTCTTCCTCGTACAGCTCAAAGGTCAGCCCATTGCTGCGCCACAAAACGCTACTAATTTTTCCGTCATTGTACAGATAATTCAAATCTCCATGGGTATAATATGTGCGGCCCTCCGATTCCTCGGTCAGGCATCGCAAATCCGCAAGATTGACTGCGCTGGTTGGTTGGCCGTTGATACGATCCCGGAAACCTTCTTTCGATATTGTCAAAAGAAGTCTGCAATCATACTCATCATGCAGGTAGTATAGATACAGCTTGAAGCTTTCATCATACGCTTCGGATTCAACATAGAAGGGGCATCCGAAATACTCCAGCTCTCCAATCCACCGGATATGCTCATAGTGGACAAAATTTTCGGGCACTTTGTCGGCGGTGAATTGTTGCAGATAGGCATCATATTCGGCCGCGTCAAAACCGGGCGTTGCGCAGTTATCCGATGGATCTGTTTCTCCCGGCTCAGTAGTACCGCTACTCTCCGTGCTGGGTACTGTTGCGGCGGCGGAGGGCTCCGTTGCGGCCACCGTGGGCTCCGGCTCCCGGCCGCAGGCTGATAAAAAGAGGCTCAGTATAATTATTGTTACAAATACCTTTTTCATAGTTATCCTCCCAATTTAATCAGAAAATCTTCAATATTTAGCGCCATATCACGTTTACATCCGTCACACAACACATAAACCCCATCTTCTGCTAAATCGTCCCGATTTTCTCCATAAATACAGTCCTTACTGTACAACACGTCGCTATTCTCATTTTTTTAATCGGTACTTGGTGTATCAGCAAGTAAACCATATGCTGGATCTTCCAAAGCTGCCGCAGCTGCGCCGGGCCGCCGGATTTCTTCTCCCACAGCTTCACCTCGGAATTTTCCAGCATTCCCCACCCCGGCCGGAGCCGGGATGGGGGGTACTTGCTTACTCCAAACGAGCGACCCGGACTATTCTGTCCTCGTCCCGGGTATATACCATTCCATCGTCGTATTCTGAGTAATTCCTCAGGACTCGGTATACAGGGCTGCTCCAAATTGGGAAAGCCATTCCACTGACGGGCGTTCTTCCAATTCCGTAATGATTACCCGAAACAACTCCCCCTGCTGTTTACCAAAAACGGTTACTCGCCATGGTACATTGGGGGATGTGTCCACACGGTATTCTTCCCAAATATGGAGAAGCTTGGAATCCGCAGCAATGGTGTAGTACACGCCCTTTTTATTTTCGATTCTGTCTTCCGCATTATAGACATGGGTATAGTACACCGTCGCATCCCGCTCCGGTTCTGCTTCAATCTTATCGAAATCACCATTGTACTCTTCTTCAAAATTGCTGTAGAACTGAACAGATGCTTCCCAGTCCCCTTCGTTCACAATCTCAAAATTCGCATACATCCCCTTTTGCGCAACGCTTTCATTCTCAGCCAAATCGAAATCGTAATTTTTTCCGCTCCAACGAACGGATTGATAGACAAATTCACAGGGATATGTAGGCTCAATCAATGCCGATAAATCGCACAGAGGAATACGTCCCTTGTCATCCGTGATATAACCGGCCATTTTTTCTAACTCTTCCTCAGTAAAGTTGCCGGTTTCGATATCATGTTTCATTTCCCCGACAGCCTTGAATTCCACGCATCCTTTGAACAACTCCCAGGAACCGTAATCCTCGGGATTCTGGGCATATTCCCCATTCATCACCAAATACCAGGCCCCATCCTCCTCCAGGATTTCATAAAGCTGATTCGCTTGTTCCGTTTCCGCAGGAGTGACCGTTTTATCTTCTTTCTGCGTACAGCCAGCCAGCAAAAGCAGTATCGCTGTCACTAAACAAATAATTTTTCGCATTGTTATTCCTCCCATATAACGGAATCGCACTTTGGAGATTTCCCCATCGCCCACTCCGGCCGGAGCCGGGGGTGGGGGTGCTTGCTTACTCCAAACGAGCGACCCGAAGGGTTCTGTCCTCGTCCAGGGTATAAACGATTGTCAGTTCCGTTCCATCCTCGTATGTATACCGAACGGTAAATGGATCATTTGACACATCCTCATGTGGACCTCCAAGTATCTCGTACACTTCATAAATACTCATCCCGATTTTGACTTGGCTGACCATCTCCTTAAAGTTTGGTCTTTCTCGAACAACGGCCCCCATTACCCGCACAACGCCATCGCTATCTGTGACATAGTGAACTTCAATCAGTTCATCTTCGCTTATGATATACTCATAGCAAATACTGCTACACCCTATATCATTGCCGGAAGGGCCAAGAATCGCGTCGACTTCCTCCTTGGTCATTCCCTTTTTTATTTGCGCCAACAGTTCCTGTGCGCTTGGTGCGGCAGTAGGCTCGGTCGTGGCTTGCTGGGTTTGGGAGATCTGCGACCCCTCCGGCTCCTTCTCCGTGGTGCAGGCCGCCAGAAGGAACACAGTCAGCAGGATAATCATGGATATATATCTTTTCATTTTCATTCTCCTCGATTTCTGTTACGTTTTATCAGTACTGTCTGTAAGTGTCGCATCAGCGTGTCAGGATTTTATGGATAACCTTTTTTTCGTCCAAGTCAATCAGATATCTCATACCATATTCATCCCAACACACAAACAATTCGTGACCTTCTACATATGAATCTTTGGATTCTTCCAGTAAATAGTCCGTCGAGCAAATGTGCCCACCGGAAATGCCCGATCCAACATCTCCTATTATCTGCGAAATATTCCACAGATGGTTACCATTATAGTCATACGCATTGACATAATTATTCACGGCATAATCAGGCTTGTACTCAGGATTTGGTTTTGGTGCGTATCTGTATCGAGGGCTGTCCGTTTGAAGAATGACCATATCTTTGGCAAAAGAAATATCGCAAATATTATCAAGTGTTTTTATTTCCTTGTCAAACAGCCGTATTTCTTTGAGATTTTCCACCTCAACGGATACTCTTCGGCAAACTCCACCAACAATCGAATAGACGATTACAGCGTAACTCAAAAAAAACACCTCACTTCTATTTATAAATCGCAAAAATTAAGGAAAAGCTATGCTATTTCCAAACCACGCTCTTTGAGCGTACTGTGATATTTCAAACTGAACCGCACCAATATTGGATTGGTTCACCTTTCCAATATATACCGTTACACCTTCTGGCAATGTTACAAAGCTATAATGTGTGGGAGCATACGGTAGTGCATACTTGGCCTGAATTTCCGCAGCAGTAAGGCCTTGAATATCAGAATATCGCATAAACCAGCGCCCCGCTTGATTCGTAACGCCATCGGTGTACACCCGCACATAGGTATTAGGAGAGATTGCTGAAATTTTACCTTCAATCACTGGTGTTCCAGGCTGATAAGGCAGAGAATCATAGTTTTGCGTAGCAAAGTAAGCATTTCTCTCCTCTGCTGAAATCGTAGTTTTCTTTGAAAATGTAATATAATTTGCCGCATCATCGATATCATCTAAGTAATTAGCGGCGCTGTTGTATTGTGAAGAAGTTACATATACTGCGTTTGAATTAACTGAGGCCTGCCACGAATAATAAAAGCCCCTTATCATCAAGTAGGTGGTATATACTTTTGATGCCGTGTCTATGGCCGATTCCCATAACTCTCCCAAGTTACATAAGGATTCGTATTGATAAGCCCATACACCATAATACTCATCACTTCCGGCAGCAAAGTAACCCTCATCAACCAATTGATCTGTTTCACCCTTGGCACCATGGGCCGCTTTTTCTGCATCTGTTGACTTGTCCAATAAAGGAATGATACTAAATCCGTCCTGATAACCTGCTTCCAACGAATTCAGCTGATTTTTTAAGTCATTACTGATTGCATAACATCGGGTTACCTCGCCATGGATATTATCGGTAGCCGTGAAGAACGAGTCTGTACTGAGTTTCGATTTTATAACCGTTATCGTGTGATCTGTTGCGGTTCCATCCCAATTCTCGCCCGTTATGCGAATTTGTCGCATATACTCAATATTGGTCGGGTGGAAGGGTTCAATACTCGGAGCCGTAACGGTGTACGAAACTGAATAATCGGAACCGTTAAATGATTTATTTGCCGTTATAGTGGTTTGGCCCCCTAGCACCACTGTTACCGCACCCGTTGTTTCATCTACTGTCGCAGCTGTGGTATCCGACGAAGCCCATATAATGTCCTGAATATTTGTATGCCGGCTTACAAATGACGCTGTAAGGTTCAAATCTGCCAACGTACGTGTCTCTCCAGCAGTCATGTTACGCACTGCATTGATTGCAGGCAGCCCAGTTTGGGTATTGATCAGCAGGATCTGATCCTCCACCGCGTTCCAGCCCAGGGTCCAGGTGTAGCTGTTGGTGGGGGTGACGTTGGCGACGGTTAGGTCTGTGCCGGGGGACAGGGTGCCCTCTGCGGGGCGCAGGGTCAGGGAGCTGGTGCCCACATACTGGATTACGAAGCTGTTCACGTCCCTGGAAATCCGCCATTGGAGGTTCAGGGGCGTTTCTTCCGGGGTCAGGGCGGTATCCAGGGTGACCATCTTGATATTATTGGTCCCGTCGGCAAACAGCGCCAGATCATGCCGGTAGGCGGAGCGGATGCTGTAGTAATCCCGCTCCACATGCTGAATCTTCCAAAGCTGCCGCAGCTGCGCCGGGCCGCCGGATCTCTTCCCCCACAGCTTCACCTCGGAATTTTCCAGCATCCCCCCACCCCGGCTGGAGCCGGGGTGGGGGTGCTTGTTTACTCCGTAGGGGTGGATTCAGTACTGTTTTTCTTTTTTCGACGGTGCAGGAAGAACCACACGCCCCCAGCAGCCGCAACAGCAACCACCGGGATGGCCCAATACAGAACCACGCAAAGAGCATCACCCTCGGTTTCATCGGTTTCAATAGTATCCACATTATCCGCTGCAATTCGCCGCAAATCATGTATTGTTTCCCGCGCAGAGTCCAAATCAAGAAGCCGCTCCAGCAAGGTGGTCTCCGTTCCCGTATGTTCCTTCTCAGGAAGTGCTGTTAACGTCAGCCGATATGATATATCATCTGCCCCCCACTCTACACTTTCAAGTAAGCCAGCAGAGTATTCGAACAGGCACTCCTCCAGCAGGATGTAACCATCCTCGTTGCTTGGAAGACTCCACAAATCCACCGCATTTTCCAATGACAGTAATTTCTCATCGATATTTTCCGGAATCTGAAACGCATTATGATTTATTCTTAGATGAATCTGGTATCCCTTCGCGTCAAGCATTTCATAAGCATACGTATTAAAATACGCAAAAATAACCGCCTTTACAAACGATCCGAAGTCCTTCACATCCGAATACTCCACAAAATTCTCCGGTACCGAATGATTGTCGATATAAATCAAGTAATCATCATAGTCGATAATTTCCATTCCCGTAGGATCGACCACAAGCCCCGGATACACAGGAACTTCTTCCTGTTGCGCATTGGCCTTTATCGGCATACTCAATAACATAGCCAGCAGAATCAGCGTAATATTTTTTAACATCATGTATACCTCACAAATCGTGATTATGCAGAGAAAGGTTCCTCTCTATTTTACTCTCCATAGATACAATCTCTGCTGTACAGGTCTGCTTCTTGTAGGTTGTTCATTGCAGCAGTTGGTGGAATACAAAGCCTTTGCGCAAAATCGGCAATGGCATCATCCGCAGTTTCCAGGGACAGCAGCCGACTGGTAAAGGTGTCCGCAGCCTCCCGAGAATATTCGTACAAATCGTCGTTTCCGAACAGCTGGAAACACAGTCCATTCGCATACCACTCGATTCGCTCCAGGGTCATGTTGGAATAGTGATACCGAATACCATTATGAACGTAAACGCCTTCGACCTTATCACCCCGGGGCAATTCTCGCATATTCTGGGCTTTCACATCCGTCAACAGCTCTTGGGGCTCAATCGGCTTCTCTTCCCGATTCAGGACTTTGAGCAATACATTGAATCCGCTGTCATCCAATAAATCATACAGATATACATCGTAATCCTCGGCAGTGGGATGGCAGGAGTGGTAGTTGAAAACATCAATGCTTCGGAAGGTGCCCAACGCCTGAATCTGCTCGTAATAGACAAAGTTCTCCGGCACATATTCCGCCGTGCGGAAATGCTCCACATATCTGTCGTATTCATATCCTTCAAACCGCAGCCATCCCAGGGAGCATACATGAGTTGTGGGGGCCGTTTCCAGGGCCGAGGATTCTGTAGGTGCAGTGGTCGTTTCTGTATTCTGGGATTTAGGGCTCGCACATCCCGCCAGTATCACAGCAGCCAAAAGGGCCAACGCAAAAACTTTATCTATCATTAACCTCCTCATTATTGCAAATACTTTTTTCATCATTTTCCCCTCCATTCATTTTCTGCTATCCCCCACCCCAGCCGGAGCCGGGGTGGGGTGCTTGTTTACTCCGTAGGGGTGGATTCAGTACTGTTTTTCTTTTTTCGACGGTGCAGGAAGAACCACACGCCCCCAGCAGCCGCAACAGCAGCCACCGGGATGGCCCAATACAGAATTGTACAGTTTGTATCGTCCTCCACTTCAACAGCTTCAACATTTACATTCGCTTTGGAAAGGTCCAACTTATGTTCTTTCAAATCTTCCGGGATATACACCGTCGGTCCATCCCTTTCTCCGCATTCCGCCATAATTTCCCTAGCAAAAGGTCGGAACGCTTCCACGGAAAGCAAATAACTCTCCGTGTCCTCCGTCCACTCATGGCAGGAGGTGTACAGCACATAATCTCCCACATTCGTCACATAATACACAAAAAAATCCCTCATCCACCAATCATCAAAATAATATATTTTTTCCGCAACCACATGATTGCCCAATGTTTTCAGGATTTGTTCATGCTTATCATTCAGCTCATAAAAGTAACGGCAGGTGAATGAATAGTAAAACTGAGCATCTTCTACAACTACAACACCATCTTTTATGGTTTTTGCGGCGAACCCTGGCGTAGGCCCTTGGTCATGGTGTTGCGTATAAGGATCAATCGATGCCAAATCGCCAATAGGATAGACGTAAGACGTATACACAGGCACAGGCCCAGTAGATTTCACCATATCTTCAATCGGTCTACCATCGCGAATGCAAATCATCGGTGAATCCAGATAAAGCTTCATAACTTCCACATCCTCCGCCACGCCCAGAAGCTGCCGGGTCTGGGTATCTATTTCCAGAGAATCCGTCAGTTGCTCTTCCGCCATAGTCGGGAAAGCGGAAACGATTATACTCAGCAATAACAAAATCGTAGTGGTTAGTTTCTTCATAGCTAGCTCCTCCTATTCGATGGTATAAAGAACAATTGTGTCATCAAGAAACTGATTGTTATATACAATTACTGCATCCCAATATCGATAAACCGGATTATTCGGAAAGGTGCCTTCACGGAGTTCTTCGTAAGTCACCGCAAATGTGTCTCCATCATTTGTCGGCCACGGATCCATAAAAATAAAATAATTTTCTCCCGATATCGTAACATAGTCCGTAACCAAGCCCATGTGGCCTTTGGTCCGCAACCCCGGACCAAATCCTTTCTCATAATATCCCCGGCTAATAATGACAGGATGTCCTGCATCAAGATAATTGGTCAACCCATTTTCGCTAAGAATCGTACCGCGAGAAGTATGCATTACATTGGTTGGTTCATCGGACACCGTTCCAATAAGGTAATTGATAGCGTTGACCGTATCGTCCATACTCCCACCTCGTTCTTCCTCACCCTGAAAAATATACTTCACCAAATCATCTTGCCCCGCCGTAATCGTCGGGAAATAATAGAGTGCCATCATTTGTGAAACAGCCGCCCAACATCGTAAATTACCCGTTTGCGCTTTCAGCGGTGGCGAGGTTGGGGCAATGGTTACAGATACCGAGAAGGTCTGAGCTATCGCCGAAGAATCTGTTTGTTGCACGCTGATTGTAGCGATTTCTCTGTATCGCGCCCCTGTCACCGTTCCGGTTTCTGAATCAACCAGCGCAGTTCTGGAGCCGTCCTCCGTCCACACCAAGTCCTGATTGTTGGTACTCTTTGACACAAAGGTTGCCATCAAATTCATATCCGCCAAGGTGAGGGATTCCCCCGGGGCAACGTATCGAACCGCATTTGTCGATGGCAACCCAGTTTGGGTATTGATCAGCAGGATTTGATCCTCCACCGTTTTCCAGCCCAGGGTCCAGGTGTAGCTGTTGGTGGGAGTGACGTTGGCGACGGTTAGGTCTGTGCCGGGGGACAGGGTGCCCTCTGCGGGGCGCAGGGTCAGGGAGCTGGTGCCCACATACTGGATCACGAAGCTGTTCACATCCCGGGAAATCCTCCATTGGAGGTTCAGGGGCGTTTCTTCCGGGGTCAGGGCGGTATCCAGGGTGGCCATCTTGATATTGGTCCCGTCGGCAAACAGCGCCAAATCATGCCGGTAGGCGGAGCGGATGCTGTAGTAATCCCGCTCCACATGCTGGATCTTCCAAAGCTGCCGCAGCTGCGCCGGGCCGCCGGATTTCTTCCCCCACAGCTTCACCTCGGAATTTTCCAGCATCCCCCCACCCCGGCCGGAGCCGGGGTGGGGGGTGTCCTTTACGTTTCCGGAATCGGGGCGTTGATGGCGGCGAGGAAGCGCTCTACCGCTTCGTCGGCGGTTTCCAGGGATAGAAGGTCGCCCAGGAATGTGCCTGTGGGTTCAGTAGGGTAATCGCAGAGTTCATCAGTGGTGAGTATGCCGGAGCTCAGAACACAGCTCTTCCCGTTTTCCCACTCCACTTTGATGTACATCAGCCGTCCATCTTCATAGGAATAGCTCATATCCCCATAAATATATCGAACACGACCCTCTATTTCCTCCGTCAGGAACCGCATATCTTCCGGATTGATTGCATTCGTCTCTGGCACCGTACTCGTATATCCGGGATAAGCCCTTCCTACTCTCAATTCAAGATTGAAGCCCGCCTCATCCTGCATATAATACGAATAAAACCAACTGTTTTCCATATTTTCCATATGTTCAAACGAACGGGGAATATGAATCCATTGCACTTCACCCATCCAGCGGATATGCTCATAGTGGACAAATCCCGCCGGGGCATCACTGACATGATTCAAATAAAAGTCGTATTGTTCCGGGGTCCAATTGGGGGTATGGCAATCTGCACCAATCACCTCCGACGGCTCGGTGCTGGGGGCTGTAGGCTCGGTGGACGGGTCCGTCACCCCGGTGCTCTCCGTGCCGGGTACCGTCGGAGCGGTGGTGGGCTCCGGCTCCCGGCCGCAGGCGGTTAGGAAAAGGCTCAGTCCCAGCATAATTGCAAATATTTTATTCATAGTTATCCTCCTCGTCTGGTCAGGAAATCTTCAATGTATAGCGCCATATCGCGTTTACATCCGTCACATAATACAATTCCCATTTCTAAGCATTTATCTCTGTCCTCTCCGTAAATACAGTAGCCACTATATACTCCATCGCTCATTGCATTTTTTTCTTCCGTACTCAGCATCTTTTTCTCGTTTTCTACTCCCATATCCATTCCATAATGATCACCAATTCCAAACAAATGCCCTATCTCATGAATCGTCGTAAGGCAGGATTGATCAATGGAATCCCACCTCGACACCATTGCCAGCCCTAAATCATAATAAGATGATCCATATATTGTATCTTTCACGCAATATCCCCATCCGTTATAGCAAACATCCCGACCAATGTATGCCAGCCGGAGAGTTTGCGTCATATCAGGAAATGGTATTCTTAGCATAATGTTTCTGTAATTGGTGTGGTGAAACTCTTTTAGTGTTACCGCTCCATCACCATGCAAAATAGAATTTTCACAGAGGGAAGAACAATTACATTCACCACAAAAGTGGTTTTCACTCCAAGAATAGGTTGGACATTCGTCCACATACGACCTGAACAATGACGGATTTGAATAATTCACCAATAAACCATACTCATCCAAATAGAATCGCTGCATAGCCGCCAGCTGAGGTCCCATTCTTGCCATGTAATCCGGAAATCTTTCCACAAAACCATAATCATAAATCACATCCAGATTTACAACATCCACCTCGGCAGGTGCTGTAACTGTTACGGTATAGCTTACTGTGTTGACATCATCGCCGACGGATGCGGTTATAATTGTGGAGCCCACAGATTTTGCGGTTATGTTACCGGCAGAATCCACTTCCGCGATCCACGGATATTGGGAAGTCCATTGCACCGTC
>JAFTHT010000074.1 GCA_017457285.1 Oscillospiraceae bacterium
TCGAGCGGGCGGTGGATATTTTGTCGCAAATTGAAGTCACGAAAACACCAGGAATACTGGATGTATTTCGGTGTTTTCGGGGCGAAAAGTTGCGGCAAAAGATACGCCGCTTCGCCGAAAAGGAGTTTTTAGAGGTCCCCGCTAAATAATTCCCTGTCATTGCGAGGCCGAAGGCCGTGGCAATCCGTTCCTTTTTGCAGGAGCGATTCATAAATCGCCCGAACTTTTTCAGCAATGCCGTAAATGATTAGAAAGCCCCCTTGCCCCCCTCATTTATGAGGGGGGTGGCCGAGCGAAGCGAAGGTCGGGGGGGAGTCCGAAACGCTGTGATTGGTATACTCCCCCCGCCCCTTCGGGGCACTCCCCTCATAAATGAGGGGGGCAAGAAGTGCTACCATAAACAATCATTTGCTCACACAAGGGCCTCAGTCCTCGTCCAGCTTCAGCACGGCCATGAAGGCTTCGCTGGGGACGGACACGGTGCCGAAGGTCCGCATCCGCTTTTTGCCTTCCTTCTGCTTTTCCAGCAGCTTCTTCTTCCGGGTGATGTCGCCGCCGTAGCACTTGGCCAGAACGTCCTTCCGCAGGGCCTTGATGGTTTCCCGGGCGATGATTTTGCCGCCGATGGCCGCCTGGACCGGAATCTCAAACTGGGCACGGGGAATATTATCCTTCAGCTTTTCGCAGATTTTCCGAGCCCGGGGATAGGCATTTTCCGCGAACAAAATGAAGCTCAGGGCATCCACGATGTCGCCGTTCAGCAAAATGTCCAGCTTCACCAGCTTGCTGGGCCGGTAGCCGATCAGCTCATAGTCCAGAGAGCCGTAGCCACGGGTGCGGGACTTCAGCGCATCGAAGAAATCGTAGATGATCTCATTCAGAGGCATCTCATAGTGCAATTCTACACGGTTGGCGTCCAGATAGACCATATCCTTAAATTCGCCCCGGCGCTGCTGGGCCAGATCCATAATATTGCCCACATATTCCTGGGGGGCGATGAGGCTGACCTTCACATAGGGCTCCTCCGCCAACTCGATTTCCATGGGGTCGGGCCAGTCCAGGGGGTTATCCACCATGATGGTTTCGCCGCTGGTCTTGGTCACCCGGTAGACAACGTTGGGGGCGGTGGTGATGAGGTCCAGATTGTACTCCCGCTCCAGCCGCTCCTGGATGATCTCCATATGCAGCAGCCCCAGGAAACCGCACCGGAAGCCGAAGCCCAGGGCGATGGAGCTTTCCAGTTCATAGACAAAGGACGCGTCGTTCAGCTTCAATTTTTCAAGGGCTTCCCGCAGGTCCTGATATTTCGCGCCGTCCGCCGGGTACACGCCGGAGAACACCATGGGCTGCACCGGCCGGTAGCCCGGCAGGGGCTCCGAAGCGCCATTTTCCACGGTGGTGATGGTGTCGCCCACCTGGGTATCGGCCACGGTCTTGATGGAGGCGGTGATGTAGCCAACCTCGCCGGCACCCAGGGCCTCGGCAGGCATCAGACCCAGGGGGCTCATGGTGCCGACTTCCACGACTTTATAGACCGCCCCGGTGGCCATCATGCGGATATCCTGCCCGGGCTTCACGGTGCCCTGCTTGATTCGGGTATAGACAATGACGCCCCGGTAGCTGTCGTACACGCTGTCGAAAATCAGGGCCTGCAACGGGGCCTCCCGGTCGCCGGTGGGGGCGGGCACATCCCGGACGATCATTTCCAGAACGGAATGGATGTTGATGCCGTTTTTCGCGGAAATTTCCGGGGAATCCTCGGCGGGGATGCCGATGATGTCCTCCACCTCTGCCTTGACCTCGGCGGGGCGGGCAGAGGGCAGGTCGATTTTGTTGATGACCGGCAGGACCTCCAGCCCGGCATCGATGGCCAGGTAGGTGTTGGCCAGGGTCTGGGCCTCCACGCCCTGGGAGGCGTCCACCACCAGCACCGCACCCTCGCAGGCCGCCAAGGAGCGGCTGACCTCGTAGTTGAAGTCCACATGGCCGGGGGTGTCAATCAGGTTCAGGGCATAGGTTTCGCCGTCGTCGGCGGTGTATTTTAAGGTGGCGGCGGTAGCCTTGATGGTAATGCCCCGCTCCTTTTCCAGCTCCATGGAGTCCAGCATCTGCTGCTCCATCTGCCGGGCCTCCACGGCGTTGCACTCCTCCAGCAGCCGGTCCGCCAGGGTGGACTTACCGTGGTCAATGTGGGCGATGATAGAAAAATTGCGGATTTTGGAAAGTTCGGTCATAGAAAGCACCTCTGATTATTGGAAATTCCTTGGCCCCCTCATTTATGAGGGGGCTATCACCGCCGAAGGCCGGTGACGGGGGAGTATCCATGATACATTCGGACTCCCCCCGCCCATCGCTTCGCTCGGGCACCCCCCTCATAAATGAGGGGGCAAGGCGCGAAGGGTATAACACACCTATTTTCCTGATTATACAGAATTTTTTGCCAAAAGTAAACCGTATATTATCGGGAATTTTGGAGAAAATGTTTTCGTGATTCGTCGGAATCAAAAAAAATATAGAAAAATTGAAATTTTTCTTGAAAAAACCCTTGTCAAAAAACAAAAATGGGGATATAGTCTTACGGCAAGAGAAATTTTGATATAAAGAGGGAAGACGAATGAGTAACGCGAAGAAGAACCCCAAGGCCAATCTGGAAGACGTCACCGCCGCCCTCCAGAGCCTCATCGCACAGGGCCGGAAGGAAGGCATGATCCGTGCCGCCGACCTGAACGCCCAGCTGGAGAAAATGGACCTGACCCCCGAAAAAATCGAGGAGATCTACGACCGGTTTGAGGCCATGAACATCCAGGTGATCAGCGCCGAGCTGGACCTGGACCTGGGCGACGATATCGATGCCGGCCTCGAAGGGGACATCGACCTGTCCGGCATGGAGGAAGAGGATCTGGTGGACCCGGTTGACCTGGCTGCTGAGTATAATCTGGACGATCCCGTGCGGATGTACCTGAAGGAAATCGGTCAGGTGAAGCTGCTGTCCGCCGAGGAAGAGGTGGAGCTGGCCAAAAAGGTCAGCGAGGGCGACCAGAACGCCAAAAATAAACTGACGGAAGCCAACCTCCGCCTGGTGGTTTCGATCGCGAAGAAATATTCCGGCCGTGGCCTGCATATCCTGGACCTGATCCAGGAGGGCAATACGGGCCTGATTCGTGCCGTAGACAAATTCGACTGGACAAAGGGAAACAAATTCTCTACATATGCCACCTGGTGGATTCGGCAGGCCATCACCCGCGCCATCGCCGACCAGGCCCGGACCATCCGGGTGCCGGTGCATATGGTTGAGGTCATCAACAAGGCCACCCGGTGCAACCGGAAGCTGGTCCAGGAGCTGGGCCGGGAACCCACCGTGGAAGAGATTGCCGCCGAGCTGGGGCTGCCCGTTGAGAAAATCATCGAGGCCAACCGCACCGCCGCCGATACCCTGAGCCTGGATACCCCCGTGGGCGATGAAGAGGATACCTCCATCGGCTCCTTCGTGGAGGATGAGCGGACCCCCGGCCCCGCCGACGCCACCTCCAACGCCCTGCTCGCCGAGGCACTGAAGGAAATTCTGGACACCCTGACCGAGCGGGAGGCCGATGTGCTGCGAATGCGCTTCGGTATGTACGACGGCCGCACCCACACCCTGGAGGAAGTGGGCCAGATTTTTGGCGTCACCCGTGAACGAATCCGCCAGATTGAAAACAAGGCCATCCGCAAGCTCCGCCACCCCAGCCGCGCCAAAAAAATCAAGGATTTCTATTGTTGATTACAGTTCGCCAATTATCAGGAAAGACTTTCAACCATGTAGCTCAGAAGGAGGATGCGTATGTATACATTGAGAAAAATACTCATTGGTTCGGTTTTGACGGCTTTGTTGGTCTTAATCATCGTATTTTGGGGTACCATGGCAGGGGCCGCCCTGATCCTTGCTCTGATTCAGGGCATCCAGTTCTTGCTGTTTAACCGCTGTGCCAGCAGCGAACTGGCAAAGACCTTCCAGGAAGAAGGAAAGCACGTCAGAGGTTGGCGGCAGCTTGGCTGACTACCCGATTATATCGCCAAAAGGGCCCGTTGCAAAACGCAACGGGCCCTTCGTGTATCGATAAAGCTGTAAATGATTGTTTAGCGGCCTAAAACGGCGCACCCAGCTAAAACAACCATGTCATTGCGAGGCCGAAGGCCGTGGCAATCTCCTGGTACAATGCAGGTAATCATTTGAACCAAAATCTACGGACAATCCCA
>JAFTHT010000014.1 GCA_017457285.1 Oscillospiraceae bacterium
AAAGTTCGATGAACGTACAATGTAGAATGGGATTATCCATAGATTTTGGTGCGAATTAGGACCAAAGTTGTACCAGGAGATTGCCACGGCCTGCGGCCTCGCAATGACATGGTTGTTGTAGCTGGGTGCGCCGTTTTAGGGCGCTAACAATCATTTACCGATCCACCCATACGAAAAATCCGTCCCGGGGGACCGGGACGGTGGTGGTTAATCGTCGCTTCTTCTGCCGAAAATCAAAATCAGCCGCAGAAGCTGAGCAAGAGCCACGGCAGTGGCGGCCACATAGGTCATGGCGGCGGCGGTGAGGGTCTTGCGGGCGCCCTTTTGCTCTTCGGTGGTCAGAATATTGCTGTCCGCAATGGCATTCATGGCCCGGCGGCTGGCGTTAAATTCCACCGGCAGGGTCACTAACTGGAACACCAGACTCATACCAAAGGCGGCAATGCCCAGATAAACGAAGAAATAGGACATCTCACCCAGGAAGCTCAGCACCAGGCCCAGCAAAATCAGGGGCATAGCCAGCTTGGAGCCGATGTTGGTGATGGGAATGATGGCGGCCCGGAGTTTGATGGGGGCGTAAGCCTGGGCGTACTGCACCGCATGGCCCGCTTCGTGGCAGGCAACACCAATGGCGGCGGTGGAGGTGGAATCGTGGACGCTGTCGGACAGGCGAATCACATTGGATTTGGGGTCGTAATGGTCAGTCAGATTGCCGCTGACCCGTTCGATGCGAACACCATGAACACCGTTGGCCGCCAGCACCCGCCGGGCGGCATCGGCACCGGTGATGCGGCGGGAAGAAAACTGTTTGCTGTAGCGCTTGAAGGTGCTGTTGACATTGGCACTGGCCCACAGGGAAAGGATGATACAGGGCAGTACCAGCACCAGATAGGTCATATCAAAACCGTAATAATACATAGGGTCCTCCTAAAATACTGTCATTGGGAGGCCGAAGGCCGTGGCAATCTCCTGATGTTTAGGCCGCTGGCTTGCAATGACATTGATTATGTTAAATCATCTCCGGCTCCAAAGCATCGTGGAGGGTGTCGGTAATGGCGCCCCGGAAGATGCTGAAGGCCTGGCCATGGAGGGTCTGCAAGGCTCCGGCGGACAGATTCACCGGTACCTTGCCGGGCATGAACAAATCCAGATCCAGAATAAATTTCACCTCGTTATCGCCCTGGCCGTTCCGCTTTACAAGGCCGGGGCCACAGTGGATTTTGGCCTTGCAGCCGCCGCGGATATTCAGCTCAGCCTCCATGCTGCACCGGGCCACATTGGTTTCGACGATATCCTCTTCCGCCATCAGGCCGATATAAGCCGGAGAAATGAGTTTGGAGAAGGGAACACCGTCCAAATCCAGGGCTTTTCTGGAGATAAAGTTCAGATACCGCAGGCCAACCCGCTCAAAATAGGCGGGCTTATAAATCTTGATGAAGGCCGCCAGAGGCTTATCCAGCTTTCCGGCGAAATCTTCCCAATTGGTGTAGCGGGCGCAGGACAGGGAAATGAACCGGCTGGTCAGATTCACCTTCCAGTTACCGTCCTCGGAGACAAACTGATAATTGATGGTCTGGGGCTGATTTTCAAGGGTCATATTGCCGGGGGTGCCGGTGATTTTGGGGGCAGGGGATTCCTTCCGGGCACCGTACTGGGGGTAGTCGTCCCGGATGGCCTCCTGAAACTGCACCGGTACATTGGCGCCGATGGTCAAAATCTCCGGAAACCGAAGCTGACAAATAACCTCGCCAAGCTGGTTGTTCCGGTAAAGGCACCGTTCTTCCTGAGAAAACATTGAATCACTCTTTCCTTATATAATATATGTATCTATTATAACGGTATTCCCGGAAAATGCAAGAGGCCGGTATAAACCTTTACATTTCCGTAAATTCTGGTATAATGGTAGCATTCATAATGGGGAGGTTTGGAATGGAACTGCTCTATTTTCTTGAAAAGCTCCGGCTTCCGGTGCTGAATGAGCTGATGCTGCTGATTACCATGCTGGGCGAGGAAACGGCGTTTCTTGTGATTGCGCTGGTTGTGTTCTGGTGCGTGGACAAACGCCGGGGATATTTTCTCATGGCGGTGGGATTCATCGGAACCATTGCCAATCAATTCTTGAAATTACTTTGTCGGGTGCCAAGACCCTGGGTGCTGGACCGGAATTTTACCATTCTGGAGCAGGCCAGGGAAGCCGCCGCGGGCTACAGCTTCCCCAGCGGCCATACCACCATGGCGGTTGGTACCTTCGGCGCTTTGGCGGTGACGGAGAAACGGCGCTGGCTGAAGTGGATCTTCATCGCTCTGGCGGCCCTGGTGGCCTTCTCCCGGATGTATGTGGGTGTACATACCCCCATGGATGTGCTGGCAGGCGCTTTAACGGCGCTGCTGCTGGTGTATTTGCTTCAGAACCTGGTGATGGGCGGCAGTGAAAAGGGGATGGCCTGGCTTTTGGGCTCTATGCTGGCTCTGGGCGTTGGATTTTTGGCCTTTGTGGAATGTTTTCCCTTCCCGGCGGATACGGATGCCCATAATCTGGAGTCCGGCCTGAAAAACGCCTATACCATGATGGGCTGCCTGACCGGTGTTGTGGTGGTCTATTACGGGGAGCGGAAGTGGGTAAACTTCACTACCGATGGAGTCTGGTGGGTGCAGCTTTTGAAGGCTTTGCTGGGCTTGGGCCTGGTTCTTCTGGTCAAATCCGGCCTGAAAGCGCCGCTGGATGCCCTTTTTGGGGGCCATCTGGCGGCCCGGTCGGTGCGGTATTTTCTGATTGTGATTGTTGCGGGCCTGCTGTGGCCCATGAGCTTCCGATTCTTTCAGAAGCTGGGAAAGAAGGAGGGGGCAGAATGAATTACGCCACCATCAAATACTGCGATATCGCCAACGGCCCCGGCGTTCGTGTCAGCCTGTTCGTATCCGGCTGTACGCACCGCTGCAAGGGCTGCTTCAATGCGGTGGCCTGGGATTTTGATTATGGTGAGCCCTTCACCCAGCAGACCATCGACAGCATCCTGGCCATGCTGGCGCCCCACTATGTGGCAGGGCTGACCCTCCTGGGCGGCGAGCCCTTTGAACCCCAGAACCAGCCTGCGTTGGTTGAATTGCTTCGCCAGGTTCGGGCAAACTATCCCAATAAAAGTATTTGGGCCTTCTCCGGCTACCTGTTTGACCGGGATATCCTGCCCGGCAGACTGGGGGACCCGGCTGTCACAGCGGAATTTTTGAGCTATCTGGATGTGCTGGTAGATGGCCCCTTCATTGAAAGTAAGAAAAATATGATGCTGCGGTTCCGGGGCTCCGAGAATCAGCGGCTGATCGATGTGCCAGCTTCCCTCCAAAAAGGTGATATCGTCCTTTGGGAGGATTGGCAGGGGAAGGAGAGAAGATGATGGAACCCATTCGTGTGAAGAAACTGCATCCTGGTGCGAAGCTGCCCACCTATGGCTCGGCCGAGGCCGCCGGTGCGGATTTGTATGCCTGTCTGGAGGAGTCGGTTACGGTTGCCCCCGGCGAAAGCGCCTGGATTCCCACCGGCATCGCCATGGAAGTGCCGAAGGGTTGCGCCGGGCTGATTTATGCCCGTTCCGGCCTGGCCTGTAAACGTGGCCTGGCCCCTGCCAACAAGGTAGGTGTTGTGGACAGCGACTACCGGGGGCAGGTGGTGGTGGTGCTCCACAACCACAGCGCCCAGCCCCAGACCGTAGAAAACGGCGAGCGCATTGCCCAGATGGTTATCACGCCGGTCGTCACGCCGGCCTATGCCGAGGTCGAAGATTTGTCCGATTCTGACCGGGGCAGCGGCGGATTCGGCTCCACCGGAGCCTGATTTCGTCACAGATGGACAAAATTTCTTCCTGCGATGTCAAATTTCGTCAAATTTGTGACTATACATTTACAAAAAATTTTCGTATAATTAACATGGTCCCAAATAGGGCTGATATACTATAGCTAATAGGAGTGTCATTATGGATATCGTGAGTGCCATAATTCAACTGCTGGGCGGTCTCGCCATGTTCCTGTATGGTATCGAAGTGATGGGCGATGGCCTGAAGAACAGTTCCGGCGCCGCATTGAAGCGGGTGCTGGAGAAGGTCACCGGCAATGTTATCATGGGCGTGCTGACCGGTACCCTGGTTACCGCCGTCATCCAAAGCTCAACCGCTACCATCGTTTTGACTGTCGCTTTGATTGGCGCCGGCGTGCTGAACCTGAAGCAGGCCGTTTCCATCGTTATGGGTGCCAATATCGGCACCACCATCACCGCTCAGATCATTCGCCTGGGTTCCATTGAATCCGGTGACAACTGGCTGCTGTGGCTGTTTGATACGGACACCCTGGCACCTGTGGCCCTGGTTATTGGCATCATCCTGGTGATGTTCATTAAAAAGAAAGCAGCAAAGCCCATCGGAGATATCTGTATCGGTTTTGGCGTTCTGTTCATCGGTTTGAATCTTATGACCGATGGCGTAAAGCCTCTGATTGGTACCGGCGTGTTTGAATCTTTCCTGAGCGTTCTGAGTAATCCTTTGATTGGTATTGTTTTTGGCTTGGTGCTGACGGTGATTGTACAGAGCTCCTCCGCTACCGTGGGTATGCTCCAGACCGTTGCCACAGCTACGGCTGCCGCCGCGGCGACAGATCCTACCGCAACTGTGATTACCTTCTCTATGGCTTATCCGATTATTATGGGTATCAACCTTGGCACTTGCGTGACCACCGCTATGGTTTGCTCCATTGGCACCTCCAAGGATGCCAAGCGGACAGGCGTTGTCCATATTGCATTTAATACCATCGGTACAATCCTGTTTATGATTGCGATGATGATTCTGGAGAAAAATGCGGTCTTTGGTTCCGCTTTCTGGAACGCTTCCATCGACAGCGGCGGAATCGCCAACTTCCAGACCGTCTTTAATCTGGTGACGGCCATTGTCCTGATTCCCTTTGCTGGCTGGCTGGTGAAGCTGTCCATGGTCATCGTGAAAGAGGACAAGGAAAAGGCCCAGCGGCATCCCGAACTCCATACTCTGGATGACCGGCTGTATATCTCTCCCGCTGTTGCCGTGGCAGAGGGCTCCAAGGCCGTTGCCGCCATGGGTGCCATCGCCCGGGATAACTTCGCCAGGGGCTGCAAGATGCTGGTGAATTATGACGAGAGCCAGGTTCCTGAAATCGACGAGGATGAGAATTGCCTGGATGCCTTTGCCGACAAGTCCGACCGGTTCCTCATTGGCCTGAGTAAGGTGGTGGAGACCGAAGCCGACGACCGTCAGGTGGATATGCTCATGCAGACCGTCCCCAATTTCGAGCGCATCGGTGACTATGCCACCAACCTGGTGGAGCTGGGCCAGCGCCTTGCCGCAGAGGAGTCCACCTTCTCTGATATGGCGAAGAAGGAGCTGGAAGTGATTTGCGCCGCCGTCAATGAGATTCTGGATATTACCATTACTGCCTTCGCTAATGACGATAACCATGCCGCCAAGGCCATCGAGCCTCTGGAGGAGGTCATCGATGACATGGTCATGATTCTGCGGGACCGTCATACCAAGCGTCTGAAGAACGGTACCTGCTCTGTGGGCACGGGTCTTGTGTTCATGGAAGCGCTGACCTATCTGGAGCGTGCCTCCGACCAGTGTTCCTCCATCGCTGTGATGATGATGGCCCGGGACAATGAGGCGATTCTCCAGAATCACTACGATTATCTGCGCGAGATCCATTCCGGCAACGATGCCGCTTACGCCGCGGAAAAAGACCGCCGCCGCGAACAGTATATTAAGCCGCTGAAGCAGATTGTGTGACAGCAGGCGTTATCATAGGAGGACCGCATGTTGAAAATGAACCGTATCTGCGCGCTGCTGTTGGTCGTAATACTGCTGTGCGCCACGCTGCTGGTTGGCTGTTCGAAGGATGATAAAAAACAGCAACCTTCCACCGATGCCACTACCGCGGCCACTGACCCCACCACGACCACTGCTCCCACCGACGGTACTGAGCCTACCGACAGCTCCGAGCATACTGTCAGCACGGAGCCCTCTGATCCTTCCGACATTACGGAGCCCACGACCCCCAGCGAACCTTCCGATATCACGGAGCCTTCGGAATCCACCGGCACCACCGAAAATCCCACGGATGATACTCTGGTGACGGAGCCTGTGGGCGATGCGGTCTACAAGGTAATTCTGACCGATGGTGTTGGCAACCCCTACACCCAGAAGGTCAAGGTCCGCTTTGTGCAGGATGGGGCCCAAATTGCTATGGCTATCGTCAATGCCGATGGTGTCGCTGAAAAGACGCTGCCCATGGGTGAATACGATATCCAAATCGAGAGCTTCTCTTCCGGCGTTTCTTTCTACTACGACGCCGCTGCCGCGAAGATGACTGCGGACATCACCGAACTGCAGATTGTTCTGGCACAGGAAACTGTGGATGCTCAGGGCGAGCCTATCGTATCTACTGAGCAAATTTTTGCAGCCGGCAGAGATACCCATGCTTGCTATGTCAATACCGGCAGTACGCATCTGAAGCTGTCGGCAGGGGAGCGTAGCTATGCTTTGTTTGTTCCTGCGGAGGCTGGTACATATGAGTTCTCTGTTGCCGGCAATCACGCCAACATTGGCATCTACGGTGCCAGCGTACATTTCGTGATGGATCACAGTACCCATGAACCGGTAGACAATAAGATTACCCTGTCTGTCCAGCCCAGCATGATTGGCTCCGGCGAAACCGGCACCACTGTCTTTGTGATTGGTCTGGATGGGGCGGAAGGTGTGACCGATGCGGTGCTGAATATCGTCCGTACCGGCGACCCTGAATGGAGCTTTACTGAGCAGCCCTGGACAAATTATGTTCCCAGACAGGAGATTACGCCCTTTGTTATGGATCCCATTGCTCCCGGCTCTGCACTAAAGACCTTCGATTTGACGGCATCTTCCGATGCTTACCAGCTGGTGCTGAATGAAGAGGATGGGACCTACCATCTGGGCAGCGCCACCGGCCCCCGGGTGTATGTGCAGCTTGGCCAGTCTGTGGAGGGCATCTCCATCATGGGTATGGTGGGTGAAATCGTTATCCAGAATGGTGTGCCCATGCAGACCGGTTCCGCACCCTTCCGTTACAGCTACAACAATGGCCCGGATGATTTCTTCAAAGAGGATTATACCGATGCCATGCGCCAGTATGTCACCAATCGCGACAAGGCCAGTGGCCTATATCCTCTGAACGAGGATCTGTATTATATGTTGCCCCTGGGCATTGAGCAGATGGGCTGGTGCCGTCCCGATACCGCTAATTATCTGTTCGCGGGCAAGGAAAATATCAATAATGAAATTGCCTGGATGTTCCTGCTGGTCTACGAAGGCTCCGGCGGTACGGATCCTACGGATCCTACCGACCCCAGCGCCCCCAGTGATGACACTACCGTACCTTCCGAATGTGTGCATGAATATGCGGTTTCCGCAGAAAAGGCTGCTACCTGTACCGAAAAGGGAAGTGTGACCTACACCTGCGGCCTTTGCGGCGACAGCTATTCTGAAATTCTGATTGCGCTTGGCCATGATTATAGTAAGGTCACCTGTACGGAGCCCAAGACCTGCAAGCTCTGCGGTGCCATCAGCGGCACGGCGTTGGGCCATAATTATAACGAGGCCACCTGCATCCGTGCCAAGACCTGCAAGATTTGCGGTGCGGTGGAGGGCGAAGCTCTGGGCCATGACTTTGGCGACAGCGGTAAATGCAGCCGTTGCGGCACCGTGGATCCCGACTGCGTCCATGATTATGTGACCACATCCTCCAAGGATGCTACCTGCACCGAGTGGGGCTATTTTGAGTCCGAATGCAGCAAGTGCGGTGAGAAAATCAGCGGTGAGGTTCCGATGATTCCCCACAGCTATCGGGATGCTACCTGTACTGAGCCTAAGACCTGCGAAAGCTGCGGCACTACCGAAGGCGAGGCCCTGGGCCACAGCTTTGCAGAGGATGGCAACTGTGCTCTCTGCGGTGCAGCCGATCCCAGCTTCGTGATTGAGGATAATAAGGATGAGCCCATTACCATTGGCGGCACGCTGTTCTTTGATGCCGAGGTTCAGAGCAGACACCTGGTCTATTTTGATCTGTACAAGGTTTCCGGCACTACTTTGACCATCGAAAGTGCCAATGCCTACGTTATTTATGATGGCGTACGCTATGACGCTGTGGACGGAGTCGTTATCGTGCCGAATCTGTATTCCGCACATACCAATTCTCCCGTGAGTCTGGCCATTGGCAATGTAGGTGAGGACGCAACCTTTGCGGTTACCATGTCCTATCCTGCCGGTTCCATGATGAATCCGCTGCCCTTTGAACTGGGTACTGTTTCTGTGTCCACCGAGGAGGGGAATAGTCAGGGTATTTTCTACACCTTTACTGCTGGTGCTGACGGTGTTTTGACCCTCAAGCTGGACAGTATCACTGATGGCGTAGATTGTAAGGTGGACGTATTCAATCTCGGCTCCTATAAGAACGAGATTCTGGATACCACCGATGGTGATGCTGATTCGGTCAGCATCGAAGTGAAGTCCGGTCAGATTGTTCGTATTACCATTGGTGCGCTTCCGGATGTCAATAACATTTATCCCGCTGCGAATATCATGATTTCTGCCACTCTTGCTTAAAATTACAGCTCCCTTGACCATTTTCAAGGGAGCTGTTTTTTGCAAATTCTATCAATAATTAGAAAATAGTGCTTGCGTTTAAGATCTTTTAATGGTAAAATAAATTGCACATGAATGATTTCATGGGTGTTTCTTTTGCCTGGAGTTGTCCGCCGGTGAAAAACAAGCGGTTTTCGGGTATGACCAACAGCCATGACATTGTTTTCGGCTCCGCTATGCCGCTTCTCATACAGGGCCGATATCTTTACATAAGGAGGAATTCCGAATGAAGTTTACAAGCAAGCGGCTGGTCAGCATGCTGATCTGCCTGGCTATGGCGCTGGCAATTCTGCCCATAGCCGCTACCGCCGTGGGCGATTCCGATGTTGCCCTGTACGATGTTGCGTCTTCTGAAGTGATTACTGTTGAAGAAGGCACTGTTAGCCTGATGTCCAATCCCGACCCCATGCTGGGCATCCCTGCTCAGTCCCATGTCATTGACTGGACCGCTCCCGAGGATGGCAAGCTGACGGTTAATATGGCTGCTTCTGAGCCCGGCTGGGCCTTTGTCTTTACCTTTGCCGATGGCTCTACGACCCTGCGTATCACCGGCAATAACGACCGGAGTGAAACCTACGATGTTTTCGCTGGTCAGACCTATTCTGTCGAAATGTGGTGCTATGATAAGGCCAGCTGGGGTGAGGGCAATGGTGATGTGACCTATAAGCTGACCTTTGAGGCTTGCGATTTGGGCTCTGGCACGGTTGTTGAGGAGTTCCTGTACTCCGACATTGCTCTGGTCGTCGGCGTCAATGAGCTGACGATGATGGAGAATGCGGAGAATACCCTGTTTGATTTCACTCCTTCTGAGACAGGTGCTTATACCTTTACTGTTCCCTTTGGCTATCAGATTGGCAACTGGGGACTGTTCGGCACCAAACCCACCGAGGAAATGACCTTCACCTTCACCTGGGAGTGTTCCAGCGTGGGTCAGGGTATCATGGTTGGCGTTGCAGGCTCTGAACCTGTTACCATGACCATCGAAAAGACCGGCGAGGCCTATATCCCCGAGACAATCGTCTACGAGGATTATGTGAATGTCCATACCCCCAATAGTGCCAACCGCCCCGTTCTGGGTTATGGCCAGTCCTATCAAAATGTGGATATCACCGTTGCGCAGACTGTTGTTATGGGCGAGGATGGTTTCTATCATCTGAACTCCGCCACTGGTCCCGTCATTTATGCTGACCTGATTAATGATGCCATCGACCTGACTGCTGCCTATGCCGGTTATGGTGCCAATGCAATGAAGGGTCAGGTTCGCGATAAAGACGGTAATCTGGTTGCCGCATACAATTTCCTTAACAGCATGAAAGCCTACAAGGATGCCATGGACCGCAACGGCAGATACCCCCTGACCGAGGACCTGGCGCTGTTCCTGCAGGCTTACGGCGGCGTTCAGGGCTGGTACGAGAGTGATAAGACCAGCTTTGAAGCCATCAAAGCCGACCATTGCGCTGACTCTGCCTGGCTGGTTGCCTGCTGCTACATGGCTTCTGAAGAGGAGCCCGTCGATCCTCCTGTTAATCCCAGCATTCCCTCCGACCCCACCACCGAGCCCAGCATCGAAGTGACTGAGCCCTCCACCGAGGTCACCGAGCCCAGCATCGAAGTGACTGAGCCCTCCACCGAGGTCACTGAGCCCAGCACCGAAGTGACTGAGCCCTCCACCGAGGTCACCGAACCCAGCACCGAAGTGACTGAGCCCTCCACCGAGGTCACCGAGCCCAGCACCGAAGTGACTGAGCCCTCCACCGAGGTCACCGAGCCCAGCACTGAGGTTACTGAGCCCTCCACCGAGGTCACCGAACCCAGCACCGAAGTGACTGAGCCCTCCACCGAGGTCACCGAGCCCAGCACCGAAGTGACTGAGCCCTCCACCGAGGTCACCGAGCCCAGCA
>JAFTHT010000063.1 GCA_017457285.1 Oscillospiraceae bacterium
GATGAACGTACAATGTAGAATGGGATTATCCATAGATTTTGGTGCGAATTAGGACCAAAGTTGTACCAGGAGATTGCCACGGCCTGCGGCCTCGCAATGACACGGTTGTTGAGATCGGCGCGTCGTTTTAGGCCGCTAAACAATCATTCACCCTTCCATATTTCACAAAGGAGAATCCTTATGTCCAACTACAAAATTATCACCGATTCCTGCTGCGATCTGCCTGTTGAGAAAATCCAGGCCCTGGATCTGACTGTCATCCCGTTGAACCTGCTGTTCCGGGGCGAAAGCCGGCTGGATGCCGTCAGCGACGAAATCAAGGAGGTTTACGACGGCCTCCGGGCCGGTGAAGCCGCCACCACCTCCGCTGTCAACCCCGAGGGCTGGGCCAGTGTCATCGAGCCCGTGCTGAAAGCGGGCCAGGATGCCCTGGTGCTGTGCTTCTCCTCCGGCCTCAGCACCACCTACCAGTCCGCGGTCATTGCCGCCAACGAACTGAAGGAAACCTACCCCGACCGGACCATCAACGTGGTGGATACGCTCTGCGCCTCCCTGGGTCAGGGTCTGCTGGTGTGGCTGGCCTGCGACAAGCGGGATGCCGGTTTCAGCCTCTCCGAGCTGACCGACTGGGTGGAAAACAACAAGCTGAACCTGTGCCAGTGGTTCACCGTGGACGACCTGATGTACCTGAAGCGGGGCGGCCGTGTCAGCGCGGCCACGGCATTGGTTGGCACCATGCTGAAAATCAAGCCCGTGCTCCATGTGGATGCCGAGGGCCATCTGATCAACGTTTCCAAGGTCCGGGGCCGGAAGGCCTCCATCCAGGCCCTGGCCGCCAAGGCGGCGGAGCTGGGCATCGACGGCTACAAGGAGCGGGTTGCCATCTGCCACGGCGACTGCATCGAAGATGCCAAGTATCTGGAGAGCCTGCTGAAGGAGCAGGGGGTGAAGGAAATCTTCATCGGCTACACCGGCGCGGTGATCGGCTCCCACTCCGGCCCCGGCACCCTGGCGATGTTCTTCCTGGGCAAGGAAAGATAAATAAAAACTGTCATTGCGAAGGCGAAACCCTTGCAATGACAGTTTTTTTCTGGCGCGGGAGCGCCTGGCTTCCCCTTGGGGGGAAGCTGTCAGCGTAGCTGACTGATGAGGGGTCTGCACCACGATTATCTGAAATGTTCAGAAAACGTACTGCGGACCCCTCATCCGCCCCTTCGGGGCACCTTCCCCCCAGGGGGAAGGCTTATAGATATCGCACATTCTCCATGGTGCAGTCCCGGGTCAGGCCGTCGTCGGTGTAGAGGGCGTAGCTGTCGCCGTCGCCCAGGAGGGTCAGATTTTCCACATTGTAGTCCCGGATGTTGGTGATTTCCGGGCCGATGGGCAGCAGTTTTCCCTTGCGGATGAAGAAAACCACCTCGTCATACCCCGCTTCCAGGGTGATTTTGCCCTTTTTCGCCGGGGTGCAGTGAAATTCGCCGTCGTAGCGGACCATGGTCATGTCCTCGGGCAGGTAGACAGTGCGGCTGGTGCCCTCTTTGACGAAGGGGGCGATCATGATGCTGCCGCCAACCAGCAGCTGATCCTCGATGGCCTCGCAGCCGGGATATTCGAAGGCCAACGGCTTAATATACATATCACTCGTTAATGCCGCCTTCATGTACTCGGAGTAGATATAGGGCAGCAGCCGGTAGCGCAGGGAAATGACCTTCCGGAAGGCGGCGGTGTCGCCGAACTGATAGGCCTCCTGATTTTTGGTGAAGCAGCCGGTGTGATTGCGCATCAGGGGGGTGAAGGCCGAGAAGGCCAGCCACCGCAGCAGCAGCTCCCGGTTGCTGTTGCCCATGAAGCCGCCGGTGTCCGCGCCGCTGAACAGGAAGCCGCACAGATTCACCGAGGCCATGTGCCGCACATTCAGCATCAGGTGTTCCCATTTACTGGTATTATCCCCCGTCCAGATGCCGCCGTACCGGCTGGCGCCGATGTAGCTGGACCGGGAGAACAGCAAAAACCGGTGATCCAGCAGCCGCTGGAGGCCCTCGGAGGAGGCCCGGGTCATCAGGGCGCCGAAGAGGTTGTGGACATCGTAATGCCGCACCCGTTTCCCTTCCACATTATGGAAGAAGGACTGGTAATCCCGGATCAGGTCCTGCTTTTTCTTTTCCTTGCGCTTTTCTCCGAGAATCATGTCGAGGAAAAAGCCCAGTTTCCGGGGGCCCTTGGTGTACTCGCTGTAGAAAATGGCGGGCTCGTTCATGTCGTTCCAGAAGCCCTCAATCCCTCGATTTGTATAGAATTGGTACTGATTTCCGAACCATTCCCGGGCATTTTCGTCGAAAAAGTCCGGAAAATGGGTCATTCCCGGCCAGACCCCCGCCTGGAAGAAGCCGCCCTCTTTATTGCGGCAGAAGTGGCCGCCCTTGATGCCGGATTCGTAGACCGCCTCCCCGGGCTGGATTTTCACGCCGGCATCCACGATGGGCACCAGCCGGATGCCCTGGTCCTTCAAGTCCTGGACGAAGCCCTTCAAATCCGGGAAATTCTCCTCATTGACGGAAAAATCCCGGTAGCCGTCCATGTAATCGATGTCCATGCAGATGTAGTCCAGGGGGATGCGGTTTTCGGCGTGGCCCTTCACCACATCGGTGAAATCCTTGGGGGTTTTGTAGCCGAAGCGGCTCTGGCCGTAGCCGAAGGCCCACAGGGGCGGCAGGTAGCATGGACCGATGGCCTTCAGGAGGGTGCGGACGATGGCGTAGGGGCTGTTTTCCTGAATTTGGTATAATTTCAAATCCCGGGTGTGGCAAATAACCCGGATTTCGCCGGAGTTTTTGTAATCGATTTCAAAGGTCACCTTGGCGGGGGTGTCGAAGAACACGCCGAATTTCTCTTTGCCGTCCACCAGGAGGAAATTGTGGGAGGCGTAGAGGGAGGGGTTGGATTCCTCATGCTCGGCGGTGTCGGTGTTGAAGCTGATGTACCGGCCGCCCCGCTTGTTCACCCGGCCCATGGTTTCCCCCAGGCCGTAAACGATGTCGTCGGTGCCCAGGGGGCAGGTGAAAACGATCTCCTTTTCCTGGACAGATACATTATAATATAGGATATCCTGCACAACAGGAATTTCCGCAGTAATGGCCCCGGTATCCATGGGGCTGCCGAAAATGGTTTTGGTAATCATATTGACCTCCTTTTTGTTGCGTAAATGATTGTTTAACGAACTGGCGCGGGAGCGCCCATGCCTTCCCCCGGGGGGAAGGTGGCCCGGCGAAGCCGGGTCGGATGAGGAATGCGGGCGATCACCTGAGATGACGAATCCGTAAAGACTTGCTGAATCTTACC
>JAFTHT010000015.1 GCA_017457285.1 Oscillospiraceae bacterium
AGAGTTCGTATTGATTGTCATGTGGGTCCACCTGTTCCCATCCCGAACACAGAAGTTAAGCACATGTACGCCGACAATACTTTGCGGGTGACTACACGGGAAGATAGGTAATGCGAACACAAAAGACTCAGACGAAAGTCTGGGTCTTTTTTCATGCCTGCAACAGTCCACCGGACTGTTGCGGACGGCAGGACAATACTTTGCCTACACGGGAAGATAGGTAATGCGAACACAAAGGCTCAGACGAAAGTCTGGGCCTTTTTTCATGCCTGCAACAGTCCACCGGACTGTTGCGACGGCAGGACAATACTTTGCCTACACGGAAAGATAGGTAATGCGAACACAAAGGCTCAGACGAAAGTCTGGGCCTTTTTTCTGCCTGCAACAGTCCACCGGACTGTTGCGGACGGCATGACAATACTTTGCCTACACGGAAAGATAGGTAATGCGAACACAAAAGGCTCAGACGAAAGTCCGGGCCTTTTTTCATGCCTCCAACACTTCGTGTTATACCGTAGTTTAATATGATTCGGCATATTAATATATGTAATCAGATCATTTATTGACAATTTTTGACGCTTATGATATAATATAGCTATCTAACAGAAAAGGAGTGTTATTCTTATGTGCTACAAAAAACTATCGTGCCTGATACTTTTGCTGATTGTCGTTGTTTCTTCAATGCTGGTGGGATGTTCCAACGGCGATACGAAGGATGATAAGCTTGAGGATGTTACCGGTTCGGTTTCTTCTCCTGCTGGGGATACTGGAGCTTCTTCTACTGACCCGAGTGACCAAAAGACTGACAATCCTTTGAGCATTGGGCGAATTGAGGGCGGTGTTTATTCCAATTCTTACATTGGCATCGCCTGTAATCTCGATAGCTCCTGGAGTTTTTACAGCGCTGAGGAGTTGCAGGAGCTGCCAGATAATGTGCATGATATGTTTGAAGGTTCTGATATAAGTGAAATTATTTCCAGTCATCAGCAAATCATAGATATGCAAGCACAAAATACTGAGACTAGTGCTTCCGTGAATGTTGTTATGACGAAGCTTTCTACTGCGGAACGTGTTCATTATGAGCTTCTTTCGGAAGAAGAGATTATTGATGAGACGCTGGCACAAAAGGATTCTATGATTGATGCTTATGAACAGGCGGGTATCACCGTGGAATCCATGAGTAAAAAGACGGTGACCTTCCTGGGACAGCAGCGTACTGCAATTTATAGTGTGTGCAATATTCAGGGGATTCCTTATTATATGCTTCAGCTCCTTGATTTCCATCTTGGCAGCTATGGTGCGTCTATCACCATGGCCTGCTTTGATGAGGCGGATATTACGGATTTGCTGAATTTGTTCTATGCCGTTTGAGATTGATTTTATCCTCCTGTTTTCGTTTAGAGAACAGGAGGGTTTTTTATTGCCCTGTAAATGAGTCAGCGATAATATTTGCATATGGGGACCTCTAAAAACTCCTTTTCGGCGAAGCGGCGTATCTTTTGCCGCAACTTTTCGCCCCGAAAACACCGAAATACATCCAGTATTCCTGATGTTTTCGTGACATCAATTTGCGACAAAATATCCACCGCCCGCTCGAAAATCAGTTTTTAGAGGTCCCCATATATTTATGTAGTTCCTTGCATTGTTTTTTCAGATTTGGTATAATGTCCTTATCTTAAAGGAGATGATGGTGTGTTTGCGATTGAAACCAGGAAACTGTCGAAATATTATGGAAAAGCCCGGGGGATTGTGGATTTGGATCTGACGGTCGCCAAGGGGGAGTTTTTTGGGTTTATTGGGCCCAACGGTGCCGGTAAATCTACGACGATCCGTACCCTTTTAGGCCTTATAGAGCCCTCCGGCGGTGAGGCTTCCGTGCTGGGGATGGATATTGGTTCTGAACGAAAGAAAATTCTTAGTCGGATCGGGTATTTGCCCTCGGAAGCGGTGTTTCACAGCGGGATGCGGGTCAAAGATGTTTTGAAATTATCCGCCGACTTGCGGGGCTGCCACTGCGATGGGGAGGCCAAGGCCCTTTGCGCGCGTTTGGGGCTGGACATCGGGCGGAAGGTGGAGGAATTGTCCTTCGGCAACCGGAAGAAGGTTGGCATCGTCTGCGCTCTGCAGCACAGACCGGAACTGCTCATTCTCGATGAGCCCACCAGCGGTCTTGATCCGCTGATGCAGCGGGAGTTTTTTGAAATTTTGCAGGAAAGAAACCGGGATGGCACGACTATTTTTCTTTCCAGCCATATTTTGTCGGAAATCCAGCGCAATTGCCGCCGGGCGGCCATTATTCGGGAGGGCAGAATCATTGCCTGCGACAGTGTGGAGGCGCTGGCCCGGTCCAATGCCAAGCGGGTCACCCTTTCCGGCGAGGCGGAGCTGTCCGGGCTTTCCGGGGTGCGGGATTTGAAGTGCGATGGGGACAGCTTCAGCTTCCTGTACGGCGGCGACATGGATGATTTGATCCGGTGTTTGGGTCGGGGCCATGTTCGGGAGCTTTCTATTGCGGAACCGGATCTGGACGAGATATTCATGCACTACTATGAGGAGGATGGGCAATGACGATAGTAAAACATGAGCTGCGGCAGGGCCGGACATCCTTCTGCGTTTGGACCGGTGCCATCGCCGTGATGATGGCGTTCTGCGTGTTCCTCTTCCCGGAAATGAAGGGGGAAATGGACAGTATCAGCGATGCTTTTTCGTCCATGGGCGCTTTTTCGTCGGCTTTTGGCATGGATCAGTTGAATTTTGGCACGCTCATTGGTTACTACGCCATTGAGTGCGGCAATGTGCTGGGGCTCGGTGGTGCGTTTTTTGCGTCCCTTTGCGCGGCCGGGGCGCTGGCGAAGGAAGAGCGGGATCGGACGGCGGAGTTTCTGCTGACCCATCCTGTGAGCAGAGCCAGGATCATTACGGAAAAGCTCGTTGCGGTGATTTTGCAGGTTATCGCCATGTCGGCGGTGGTTTATGGGGTCAGCATTGGCTCCATTGGGCTGGTGGGGGAGGATATCCCCTGGAAGGAACTGAATTTGCTGCATTTGGCCTATTTTCTGCTGCAGCTGGAGCTGGCTGGGGTCTGCTTTGGCATTTCCGCCTTCATGCGCAAGGGCAGTATCGGCGCCGGTTTGGGTGTGGCAATTATGGTTTATTTTCTGAATCTGATTTCCAACATTACGGAGTCTGCCGAATTTCTGAAGTACATAACGCCCTTTTCTTTTACCGATGGGGCGGATATTGTGACGGAAGGGAAGTTGGATGTGGGGCTGGTGCTGGTCGGAATGGGCATCGGCGCTTTGGGGATTGCTGCGGCTTATTGGCATTATGGCCGGAAGGACATTCAATGAGTTGATTATCCGCTACTGAAAACGAAAAATCGGCACGGTTTCCCCGTGTGCCGATAAGACAGTAATTTGAAGAAACTACGAAATCGGCATCTGTCGAACAGGATTGGACAACAAAACAGACGACATTCAACTTCGGTTGGTGTCGTCTGTTTTTGTACGTTTAAGGATTGAAAACCGCTTGTTTTCTGCCCTGTGATGCGTTGTACGAAAGCTGGTATATGTTAGTTCATCTATCCGTGTGAATTGGTGTAGAGAGCTTTTGTAACGTCTTTTTGAAAAATTAGGGAGATATATTGATTTTTCTGAGATATTGTATTATATTAGCATATAGCAAGTAGCTACTATTTGTGCGGAGGTAAATACTATGGTGACTAAAGACACTACCCTTAATGAACTTTTTGAAGCTGCCCGTCTATCTGCTGATACCATTGTTCAATCGGGCGAGAATTTTATGGTGAAAGATTTGTTCCGTGGCGTTGAATGGAGCAGAATTCCGAAAGGCTTTAGAACAAAACTCGGCGGAATGTTTTTTGCTTATGTTAGTGGTGAAGCAAAGAATTCTTTTGAGCCGGTTGGGAAAACCCCTCAGAATCAGCAAATATATAAGAAGAAATAATAGGGAGTACAGTATGTGCTGCAAGAAATCAAAGAAATATAAAAACAAATTATGCTTTTGGCGATTTGACAACTGCTTGTTTATAGTAACATCGGTTGTGTGTATTGTCGCTTGGTGCTGTATCTATTTTACAGAGTGGTTTGAGCTTGATGAGATTGCGGTTTCATTAGTGTCGGGTGTTTTGTCCGCTGCTTTAATTCCTTTAGGCTTGAACTATGGAAAGTATGTTAAAGAGAAGAAGCAGACAAAAAACATATGCAAATCCATTATTGACCTTGCTGCTTTTCTCGTCAACAACTTTAACTCCCACTTGATTAAGACGAATAATCCTATGCTCGAAAATGTAGATGCGCTTAGTGGTGAAAATACTAAACCTCTTGACTTTGATAAATTCAAAGCAGATTATGATTTGCTCGACTTGGTGAGCAAAAAATTATCACAGCTAATACAAATGGAATACTTTGATGCGACCGATTCTTTTGTGTATGCTGTTGAAAGAACAACTTCCTCGATTCAAAAAGCAATGACAAACGAAAACCACAGTCAGTTATGCAAAGACTTAAGCACAGTAGTTAAAATTGTCGGAACCATAAAGCCGTTATCGCAAAGAAAGAATTACGTAGCGGTGTTTGATGAAAAAATTGATAGATCCAATGAGGCAGTAAGAAATAATTTCTACAACTACACAGATGCCTATATAGTTGCATGTCTTGAAAAAGATCTATCAGAAAAAACTGATAAAAACAACAAATAATATGGAGGGATTACATAATGGCACTTATAAAATGTCCAGAATGCGGAAAAGAAATTTCAGATAAATCATCCGCTTGTATTCATTGTGGTTATCCAATAACCGAAACGCTTGAGAAGCAAGAAGCAACTCCATCAGTCGGTCCTTCCGTTGATGGTCAAAAACAAAGTGAAGTAGAAAAATATGTTCTTCTCGGAGATGATTTGCGCGTAGCAGAAAAATATCCCGATGCCTTAGAACGTTATATCAAAGCGGCAAATTTGGGGAGTGCTCATGCACAATTGTGGATAGGAAATTTTTATAGCCGTGGTCTTGGTGTTGAGCAAAATCAAACAGAAGCAGCAACGTGGTATCAAAAAGCAGCAGAACAAGGTAATGCCGATGCGATAGTAAATTTGGCTCTCTTATACAAAAACGGAACAGGCGTGGAGAGAAATATTGACAAGGCTATTGAATTGGATTTACAAGCAATACAGATGGGAAGTGCCCTTGCAGCAGGCAATTTAGGCTCACTTTATGAATTTGCTTCCGATGAACATCAGTCATATCCCCTTGCCAGAAAATATTACGAAGTAGCCATATCATTGGGAACGACAGAATATGCCGTATATAATAATTTGGCACTTATCTATGCTGATGGAAAAGGCACTGCTGTTGATTATGCCAAGGCTGAGACATATTATGTTAAGGCTATCGAACTTGGTAGTAAGCAGGCAAAGCAGAATTATGCCGTTTTTGCTAACAACAGAGGAGTAGCGTATGCTGATGGCAAGGGTGTTACTAAGGACTATGCTAAAGCTGAAGCCTATTATCTTAAAGCTATTAAATGCGGAAATCAACAGGCAAGGAGCAACTATGATGCCTTGAAAAAGAGCATGGCAACTACTCAAAATACTGTCTCATCTCCTTCTTCGCAGACCTCCGGCGTTAATGGCAAAGTTATTGGAATTATTGTTGCTGTTATCCTGATTCTTGTGTGCTGGTTTATAGGAACTACCAGCGACAATAGCGACAAGACAAATACTCGAACTTGTGCATGGTGTAATGGTACAGGATATAATGGAAATGGAGCACAGTCTCCAGAAGAATACGTATTCAAGAAAACTCCTTGTACTCATTGCGGCGGTGATGGGAAGTATTGATGATTACTCGTCAAGCACCAACGGTGCGTAGCCAATTTCTTGGAAATTGTTAAAGGGTTTGGGATGTTTCCCAACAAGTACGCACGAGTGGGTACCTCGGTGCATTACGGAGCTTACGCCTTACGCTCTCAGAGAGCTTGTGAAGGCGGTTTATGTAGAAGCACCCGACAAGTCCAGCGGCAAGAGGAAACAGAAGATACATATCTCCTACGACCTCATCGGCTTTATTCCCGTGGATGTACTGACAAAAGCAGAACAGGCATGACCGAAATCATGCCTGTTCCAAGAAAAAATGCGAATTACTGTTTTACCAGCAGGGAGCCTTGTGCCGATTTTTTTTATTTGATTTTACGGGTTTACCACATGAACTGGGTGCCCGGTTTGCCAGGCCCGGATGCTTTCTACGGTGATGTCCAGAATCCGCTGGCGGGTTTGGGCTGGGGCCCAGGCCATGTGAGGCGTTATGATGCAGTTGGGGGCAGTGAGTAGGGGATTGTACCGGGAGATGGGTTCCTCGGATACCACATCCATGGCGGCGCCCCGGAGTTTGCCGCTGTGGAGAGCTGCCGCAACGGCGGATTCGTCGATAATGGGGCCCCGGGCCGTGTTCAGGAGGATGGCGCCGTCCTTCATTTTCGAAATGGTTGTGGCGTTGATGAGATTCTGGGTTTCCGGGAACAGGGGGCAGTGGAGGGAAATGATGTCCGACTTTACAAGAAGGGTATCCAAATCCACATAGCGGTGGCCTTCCCGCCGGGTGCGGCTGTGGGCGAGGACGTTCATCCCCAGGGCTTCGGCAATGCGGCCAACGGCCTGGCCAATTTTTCCGTAGCCGATGATGCCCATGGTCATGCCGGCCAGCTCAACCTGGGGAGTGTCCCAGAAGCAGAAGTTGGGGCAGGCGGCCCATTTTCCTTCGTGAACCACACGGTCGTGGTGGCCGATTCGGTGGCACAGCTCCAGCAGCAGGGCGATGGTGAACTGGGCCACCGCAGCGGTGCTGTAGGCGGGGACGTTGCATACGGGAATGCCCCTGGCTTTGGCGTGGGCAATGTCCACCACGTTGTAGCCGGTGGACAGGCAACAAATCAGCTTCAAATTGGGGCAGGCGTCCAGGATGGTTTTGTCGATGGGGACTTTGTTCGTCGTGATGAGATCCGCATTGCCAATCCGCTGGATGGCCAAATCCCGATTGGGTGTGCGGTCGTAAACAGTCAGGTTACCAAATTGCTTCAGGCAGTCCCAGCTCAGGTCTCCGGGATTCAGGGCGGCGCCGTCCAGTACAACGATGTTCATAAGCAATCTCCTTGCATTATTCGGGAAAATTTGATAGGATGTAAGAAAAAATGTGAGGTTTGAAATGGATATTATTTATTCGGATGAGGATATGATTCTTTGTATCAAGCCGCCCCGGGTGCTGTCCACCGATGAGCCGGGGGGAACGCCGGAGCTGGTCCGGGAGGCTTTGGGAGACCCGGAGGCGGATGTGCGGACGGTTCACCGGCTGGACAGGGTGGTTTCCGGGCTGATGGTGCTGGCACGGAATGGGAAAGCCGCCTCAGAACTTTCCCGTCAAATAAGGGAAGGGGAGTTTGACAAGGAATATGTGGCGGTGGTCCATGGACGGCCGGAGCCTGCGGGGACCTATGTGGATTTGCTGCTGCGGGATAAGCGGGAGCGGAAGACCTATGTGGTGACGGAGCGGGCCAAGGGGGTGCAGGAGGCGATTTTGGATTATCAGACGCTGGGCCATGCCGATGATTTGACGAAGGTATCCATCCAACTGCGGACCGGGCGCACCCATCAGATTCGGGCGCAGTTTTCCAGCCGTGGGTTCCCGCTGGTGGGGGACCGGAAATACAGCCTGAATGAGGATAACTGCGAGATTGCGCTGTGGTCCCATCGGCTTCAGTTCCGGCATCCGGTCAGCGGGGCGTGGATGGAATTTTCTGTTGAACCGCCCCGGGCGTATCCCTGGGATCTGTTTTGATTTTACCACGGGCGTGGCCTTTTGTGAAGGATGGATTCGACTGACTTTTTCGACTTTTCGGTATAAAATCGACCCGGCGACCTATCCTGATCGGCGCGGCTTTCGGGCTGCGTCGATTTTTTCTTGCAAAATGCGGGAAAAAATGCTATGATTTTCCGAGAGGTGATTCAACTTGGCTTATGATTTCGTCCAGAATCGTCAGTGTGAATATTTCCCCTGCCATCAGGGGCTTCCGGCGGACAGCTTCAGCTGCCTGTTTTGCTATTGCCCGCTGTACGCCTTGGGAGAGAATTGCGGCGGCAGCTTTCGCTATACCGCTGACGGCATCAAAGACTGTTCCAACTGTTTGCGACCCCATCGGCGGGAGAATTATGCCGCGATTTGTGAAAAAATGAAGGACATTATCGAAATGGCGAAAAAACAGCCGGATAAAAAATAAAAAAACTGTTGACAAACGGCGACGGATGTGCTAATATAATTTAGCTGTCGCAAGACAGGAACAAAATATGGGCGAGTGGTGGAATTGGTAGACTCGCTAGATTCAGGTTCTAGTGTTCACTGCGGACGTGCGGGTTCAAGTCCCGCCTCGCCCACCAAAGAGACAGTCGAAAGGCTGTCTCTTTTTTGTAAGTAAAGCCTTGCCAAAACCGGTAAAAAGCCCTGATTTTCCGTTTTTGTTGGAAAATCAGGGCTTTTTATGCTATAGAGTTAACCCTCTTAATTTGTAACGGTTATCACCCATTTCCGTCGGCTATGTCGGCGGATGGCCGGTCAGAGGGCGAGAAAAGATTATTTATCTCTATCGTAGTGTATTTACAAAAATCGGCAACCTTTGCAGGAAGGTTGCCGATTTTTGTTTGTTCATTTTTTGTTATTGGAACCTTTGGAAATATTTTATACAATTATTGTTGACATGGAGCGAGGGGCGTGGTAGAATATTGTCAAATAGGCTCGGATTGCTGAGAGGTGGTTGCGGTGAGAATTGGACATTGGAAATGCTGGTGGCTTGTGGTGCTGCTGCTGGTTGTATTGGCTGGCTGCGTTAAAATGGAAGTACAGGAATCGACTTCCGCTCCCGGGGAAACCATGCCCTCCACAGAATCAGATTCTGTCACCACACCCCCGGCCGGCAAGATGTATGAGCTGGAGCTGACCATGAAGGGGTCGGAGGCACTTGTTCTGGAATTTGGACAGGAATTTCGTGATTCCGGCGCTGAGGCTTGGGGCTGGGATGCCGCATCGGGCAGCGAGAAAATTTCTGTAGAAGTTCAGATTACGGGTACGGTGGATTCGCAGACTCTTGGGTGTTATACGCTTACATATTCGGCCTCCTATCAGGGGATTGAGAAGTCCCTTCAGCGGACTGTGACGGTAGTTGATACCACCGCACCGGTCATTACCCTGGTGCCTGACCCGGAGGGGAGCTATTTGCTTCCGGGGGAGGTTTATCAGGAAGCGGGCTTCTCTGCCACCGATGCTTGTGATGGGGATTTGACGGATTGGGTTGTTGTTCGCTCCGATGGGGACCGGATGGTCTATCAGGTTGCGGATTCCTCCGGAAATCAGACGACGGTTTACCGGCAGCTGATTGTGGACGATCCGATTCCGCCGGTGCTGGAATTGGATGGAGAACTGGAAATCGAGATTTTCGTGGGCGGTTTCTGGCAGGAGCCTGGGTTCTCTGCGGCTGACAATGTGGATGGAGATTTGACCGGGATGGTTCAGGTTTCCGGTACTGTGGACCCCAATACTGCCGGGGAATATGTGCTGACCTATGAGGTTGTGGATGGCTTCGGCAATGTTGCCACCGCCCAGCGCAGGGTCTGCGTCAAGGCGGCAACGCCCCCTGTTGTGGTGGAGCCCAATGGAAAGGTGATTTACCTGACCTTTGACGATGGCCCCAGCGAGTATACGGAGCGACTTCTTAAGATTCTGGCGAAATACGACGTGAAAGCGACGTTTTTTGTTATCAATACCGATTATATGCATTTGATAGACGATATCGTGGCGGGGGGGCATAGCATCGCTCTGCATACCAAAAGTCACCGTTATCAAAAGATTTATGCCAGCGAAGAAGCGTTTTTTGAGGATTTGTATGCCCTTCAGGATATCGTGTATGACCGGTCTGGGGTCATGACAACTCTGATGCGTTTTCCCGGTGGCAGTTCCAACCGGGTGAGCAAGAAGTACTGTGTTGGCATTATGTCCCGGCTTATTAAATCCGTGCAGGACCGGGGATTTGTATTCTTCGATTGGAATGTGGACAGCGACGATGCCGGCAGCGCAAATACTGCGGATGCGGTTTTTCAGAATGTGAAGGATGGCGTGAAGGGGAAGCAGTATTCCGTTGTACTCCAGCACGATACCCGAAAATACAGCGTTGAAGCGGTGGAGAAAATCATTCTCTGGGGGCTGGAGAATGGGTACACCTTCCTGCCTCTGGATTCCAGCAGTCCCACCTGTCACCATAGCTGGGTTGCGAACTAACAAAAAAACACCTGCCGCTGGGCAGGTGTTTTTTGTTTATTCATTTGCCGGTATGAGGGTCCGCAGGACGTAGGTATGGATTGGAATGGCGCAGGCTAAGGTCAGCAAATCGGAGATGGATTGGACCATTTGGATGCCACTCAAGCCGAACGTAGCGGTCAGTATCCACACAGCCGGAATGAAGAAGATGCCCTGCCGGGCGGCTGCCAGGAAGGTGGCAGGGGCCGTTCGCCCGATGGACTGTTCCATCATGTTGCTCATGACAATCCAGCTCTGGGCGGGGAAGGTCAGGCATTGGAGCCGCAGGGCCCAGGCTCCAAATTCCTTGACCGCCGGGTCATCCCGAAACAGTCCCACCAATTCCGGAGCAAAGATGAACATGACCCCGCTGACAAGAATTAAAAAGCCAAAGGAGCTTTTGACACAGAACCAGAAACCGCTCTTGACCCGGTGGTACAGCTTTGCGCCATAGTTGAAGCCGCAGACAGGCTGGAAGCCCTGACCGAAGCCAATCATGGCAGAAGCGCCGAACATCATAATTCGTTGGACGATGCCCATGGCGGCGATGGCCGCATTGTCGTTGTACATCCGGGCGGCGCTGTTCAGGCAAATGGCTGCCACGGAGGCAAGACACTGCCGAGCCAGGGAGGGGAGCCCTCCACGGACAATCATTTGATAGTAAAACAGCTTCAGCTGGATATTCCGGAATCGGATGCGGATATTACTGCCCTTCTGGCAGCCGATGTAAAGCAAACAGAAGCTGACGAACTGGCTGATAATGGTGGCCCAGCCGGCACCGGCAACGCCCATGTTGAACGTCAGAATCAGCAGCGGATCCAGGGCGATATTCAGCACGGCACCGGAAACGATGCCCACCATGGCATACATGGCACTGCCTTGATAGCGTAGCTGATTGTTCAGCACCAGCGAAGCTGTCATCCAGGGGGCGCCCAGCAATATCGGACGGAGATAGTCCTTGGTGTGAGGGAGAATGGATTTCGTAGAGCCCAGCAGATAGGCCAGCGGCTCCAGGAAAATGAAGCCCAGAACGCAAATAATCAGGCCTGCGCCCAGGGCGGAATAAAAGCCGGTGGCGGCCATGTTGGAGGCTTCATCGTAGTTTTTTCGTCCCAGCTCCCGGGAAATATAATTGCCGCTGCCGTGGCCGAAGAAAAAGCCCACCGCCTGGATGATGGCCATCATGGAAAATACGACGCCCACGGCGGCGGTGGCGGCGGTATTGTCCAGCATACCTACGAAGAAGGTATCCGCCATATTATAAAAGGAAGTGACCAGCATACTGATGATGCAGGGAATGGCCAGCCGGCAAATCAAACGGGGGACTGGAGGCTGGGTCATGCGCTGATATTTTAGCTCTTGTTCGTTCATTGTTGTTCGCCTCGATTGTGTGATACCATGTATTATAGCAGATATTTGACAAATTTCAACGGAGCAGTTTGCTGGTTTTTGGCGGTTTGCGGGGTTGACTTTGCATATGGCTATGATATAATGTATCCGATATTATGGGATGGTGTGGGATAATTTCCGCATAAATCCCAAACTGATTAAAGGAGATAGTTATCATGGAAAAAATTCTGGAAATTCTGAAGTCCATTCGCAGCGATGTTGATTTTGAAAAGGAAGACAAGTTGATTGATAATGGCATTCTGGATAGCTTTGATATTGTTTCCATTGTCGGCGAGCTGTGCGATGAGTTTGATATCACCGTGACTACCGATGATCTGGATCCTGAGAACTTCAACAGCGCCAAGGCAATCTTCGAGCTGGTGGAGCGGATTCTGGACGAAGCCTGATTTTGCATTATAAGAGAGAGATAATATGGCCTATACATCTTTAATGTTTCTGGCCTTTCTGCTTCTGACGGTCGTTGTGTACTACATTGTGCCCAAGAAGTGGCAGTGGAGCGTGCTGCTGGTGGCGAGCTATGGCTTCTACCTCAGCTCTGGCGTGGAGCAGGTGCTGTACATCCTGTTTACGACGCTGTTTTCTTATTTTGCCGCCCGGTGGATGCAAAAGCTCCGGGACGATAACCAGGCGCAGATTGACGCCATGGGCGAAATCACCAAGGATGAAAAGCGGGCCATGAAGAAGGCTGTGAACAAGAAGATTCACACCATTCAGGTTGTTACCGTCCTGGTCAATCTGCTGATTCTGGGCCTGGTGAAGTTCGCCAACACCTTCGTGCGTACCTTTAACGAGATGTTTGCGTTCTTCCAGTGGGATGCTTCCATTCCGCTGGTGAATATCCTGGTGCCCCTGGGCCTGTCCTATTATACCTTCAATTCTATTGGATATTTGATTGATGTGGGTCGCGGCAAGTACCCTGCGGAGAAGCACCTGGGGAAATTTTCTCTGTTTGTTTCCTTCTTCCCGGTTATTGTTCAGGGTCCCCTGTGCCGGTTTCAGGACGTGGGCCAGCAGCTGCAGCAGCCCCATAAGCTGGAGTACAACAACCTGAAGTACGGCGCTCAGCTGATGCTGTGGGGCTTTTTCAAGAAGCTGGTTATTGCTGAGCGGGTTTCCGTCATTGCATTGAAGGTGTTCCATTCCGGCTTCAGCGACTACACCGGTTCCCATGTGTTCTTCGGTGTGCTGGCCTACTCCTTCCAGATTTACGGCGACTTCTCCGGTGGTACGGATATCTGCCGCGGCGCTGCCCAGATGCTGGGCATCAATCTGCCCATGAACTTTGAGCGGCCCTTCTTTGCTACCTCCATGGGCGACTACTGGCACAGATGGCATATGTCCCTGGGGGCCTGGATGCGGGAGTATGTGTTCTATCCTGTCATGCTCAGCAAGCCGGTTACCGCCGTGAGCAAAAAGTTCCGCAAGAAGTTTGGCGCTCATGCCGGTAAGATTGTACCCTCTGTGGCAGCACCTTTTGTGGTGTTCTTCCTTATGGGCATTTGGCACGGCATTACCATTCAGCGTGTTGTGAATGGTCTGTACCATGCGACTCTTATTTCTTCCAGCGTGGCGCTGGCACCGGTATTTAAGAAAACTACTGAAAAACTGAAAATTCGTACCGATTGCTTCAGCTTCCGTCTGTTCCAGATGCTGCGTACCTTCTTCCTGCTGTGCATCAGCCGGATTATTACCCAGGCGGCCACGTTGCGCCATGCTGCCCGGATGATTAAAACCCTGTTCACTTCCTGGAGTTGGGACTTCATTTTGGGCATTGATAAAAAAATCTATACCTATGGTGTTGATTTGAAGAATATGCAGGTGCTGGTCTGCGCGATTATTGCGTTGCTTGTGGTTGGCATTTTGCAGGAGCGGGGCGTGAAGATTCGGGAGAGCCTTTCCAAGCAGAACCTGATTTTCCGCTGGTTTATGATTCTTGCGCTGCTTGTGTTCGTGTTGGTCTTTGGCATGTATGGTCCTGACTACAATGCCAGCGACTTTATCTACGCCGGACATTAAGGAGGCAATCTTTCATGACCAAAAAAGAAGTATTACGCTGTGTGGCGTTCTTCCTGGTGGTCTGCTTGGTGCTGGTTGGCTTAACGGATATTTTCGAAGTGGATTAAATCAGCTATGCCAGACGCTTCTATTCCTTCCGGAGCTTTGAAAAGAACACGGTGGATGCCGTGTACTTTGGCACCAGTGGTGTGGCCCGGTATTGGATCAGTGCGAAGGCGTATGATGAATATGGTATGACCGTGTATCCGTTGGCCACGGATGCGATGCCGGTTTGGCTCTATTCGATTATGGTGGATGAGGCCTTTGCTTATCAGAATCCTCAGCTCCTGATTATTGATACCCGGCCCTTTATTCAGGGGCACACCGCTGAAATTGCCGATGTCACGGGCAGACGGGTGCTGGATTCTATGGAGTTTTTCTCTATCAACCGGTTGAAAGCCGCAATGAAAACGATGGAGATTGTCCATAGGCTGGATAATTCCAAACCTGCTTTTGATTTGTCCTATATTTTCTCTTTTGTCTAATTTCACACCAAATGGTCGGAAAAGGATTTTTCTCTCGATACCCAGTACGACAAGCAAAAGCAGGAGTATGGCGGATACCATCCCCATCCTGTGCTGAGTATTGAGCGGAATCCGAAAACTCCGGTAGATTATAGTGAGGATTACTATAAAGAGCTGAATCCTATCTCCGAGGAATCCTTGTATGAGCTGTTGGATTACACGAAGAAGCTTGGCGTACAGGTGCTGTTTGTGGATTCTCCCAAGCTGATGTCCAAAAGTGAATGGGGCCGTTCCAACACGATTCGCAAGATTTTGCAGGAGCAAGGGGCCACCTACATTTCCTACAACTTTCCTGATGCCTCCAATCAGTGGACCAGCCTGATTGATCCGGAAATGGATTACTATGACAACGCGCATGTGAACTATTATGGCGCGGAAAAGTTTACCGCATCCCTGGCAGCTTATGTGGACGCGCATTATGATTTGCCCGACCGCAGAAACGAAGAGGCTGTGCGTAAGGACTGGGATGGTGTTTACGATCGCATCAAGGAAACCATCGCCAAATATGAGGCAAAAAATAAGGAGGAGGAAACCCAGGATAATTCCTCCGGCGGAGAATAAGTGACGATTTTGACGGCGTAAATGAATGCGCTGTCGACATATGCCTGTTATGGTTATGATGGCCATGTCGGCGATGTGATTTATCAGAACCACGAAGGAGGGATGGGACATGACGAAAAAAGAAGTAATCCGCTGTGTTGCTTTCTTTATAGTGGTTTGTGTGGTGCTGGTGGGCTTGACGGATATTTTCGAGCAGGACCATGCCAGCTATGGCAGACGCTTCAATACCTATCGAAACTTTGAGAAGAATACAGTGGATGCGGTTTACCTTGGCACCAGCGGTGTGGAGCGGTATTGGATTGGCCCCAAGGCCTACGAGGAATACGGTATGACTGTATATCCCTTGGCTGTGGAGGCTACGCCGGTTTGGTTGTATACAAATCTGGTTGATGAGGCGTTTGCTTATCAGAATCCTCAGCTCCTGATTTTCGATACCCGGCCCTTTGTGCAGAGTCATACCGCGGAAAATGCGGACGTCAGAGCCAGACGGGTGCTGGATTCTATGGAGATTTTCTCCATCAACCGGATGAAAACCGCACTGAAAACCATGAAGGTCATCCATAGTCTGGATGATTCCAAGCCGGTTTTCGATGCGTCCTTTATCTTCTCCTTTGCCAAATTCCACACCAAATGGTCGGACAGCGCTTTTTCAATCGATACGCAATATGATAAGCAGGAGCATGAGTATGGCGGATTCTATGTCCATTACCTGCTCAGTATCGACCATAAGCCCCAAACACCGATAGAATACGATGAGAATTATTACGAGGCGTTGGATCCTCTTTCGGAGGAATCCCTGTATGAGCTGTTGGATTATACGCAAGAGCTTGGTGTGCAGGTGCTGTTTGTGGATTCTCCTCAGTATATGTCCAAGCAGGAAAGGGGCCGCGCCAACACAGTTCGCAAGATACTGCAGGAGCGGGGAGCTGCCTATCTATCCTATAACTTCACCGGCGATTCCGAGCAGTTTGACATCCAGCTGGACCCGGAAACGGACTATTATGACGATGCACACGTGAACTACTACGGTGCAGAGAAATTTACTGCCTCGCTGGCGGCTTACCTGGACGAGCAATATCATTTGCCCGACCGCAGAAGTGATGATGCGGTGCGAAAGGACTGGGATGGGGTTTACGATCATATCAAGAAAACCATCGCCAATTATGAAGCCATCCATGCGAAGCAGGATGCGAAGGAAGCTGCCTCCAGCGGCGACTAAAGTATAAAAAATCGGCCCTTGCCTCCAACGGGAAGGGCCGAAAATATAAACAGGAGGGATATTATGCTGTCATCTGTTGCACTGATTATCCAGCAAAAGGCCCAGGAGCATCCTGAGAAGGCTGCCCTGATTGTAAACGATGAATATTGCAGCTACGGCCTGCTGGCGGAGCAGAACCGCCGGGCGGCCCGGTATTTGCAGGAGAAGGGGATTCGTCCCGGCGACCGTGTTGTGGTTGAGGCGGACCATCTGTTGCCTTATGTGTATCTGTGGTACGGCATTCAGCTGCTGGGTGCCTGCTTTGTGCCTGTGGAAAAGAACACCCCCAGCGCCCGTGTGGCGGAGATTGCACGGGAGCTGGATGCCGCTGTGATGGTCACCCTGACCGCCCGGGAGGATCTGCCCGGCAGCTGGGCTCTGGATGCCATTACCCCCGAGATCCAGGCTACTTCCGATGATTTTGTGGCGGTGGAGCCTGCCGATGATTCTTTGGCGGAGATTTTGTTTACCACCGGCACCACCGGTAAGTCCAAGGGCGTTATGGTGTCCTATGCCAACCAGATTAATATTGCCCTGGCCGGTATCGAGACCACCAATATCCAGCCCGACAACAACTGGTTGATTCCCACCCCTATGAACCATGCGGCGGGTCTGCGTAAGGTGCATATCGCCATGGCTGTGGGTTCCACCTCTACGCTGCTGGAGGGCTTCCGGAACTTCAAGCTGTACTTCAAGACCATTCGTGACCATAAGGTTACCTCTCTGTATCTGCCCCCTTCGGCCATCCATCTGCTGCTGGCGGTTTGCTCCAAGGATCTGGAGAGTCTGGCCGGTCAGCTGCGGTTCATCTACTCCAGCTCCACCGCTTATCCCGAGACCGATAAGGAGAAGATGCGCAAGCTTCTGCCCAATGTGTATATGTACAACTGCTTCGGCTGCTCCGAGGTGGGCGTGGCCTGTACCGATGAGTTCTGTGTTTCCGGCGGCTCCCAGTACACCGGCAGCGTGGGCTATCCCAACTCCCTGAGCCAGATCGTCATTGTGGACGAGGACGGCAACGAGATCGAAAATCCCTCCGCCCAGAATCCGGGTCTGTGCGCGATTCGCAGCAAGTCTGTGATGCAGGGCTACTGGAATGAGCCGGAGCAGACCGCCAAGGCGATTAAGAACGGGATGCTGGTTATGAGCGACCTGTGCTACTTTGCGCCCAATGGCGAGCTGATCCTGGTGGGCCGCAGCAACGATACCATCAACCTGGGCGGCCTGAAGGTTGCGCCTCTGGAGGTGGAAGAGGTGGTCATGCGGGCTAAGTGTGTGGATGAATGCCTGCTGATCCCGGTGGTGAAGGGCGGAAATACGGCCCTGAAGCTGCTGGTCGTCCTGAAGGAGGGCATGGAGCTGAACGAGGCTGAGATTCGGGAGCTGATCTCCAAGAATCTGGAGCCCTATAAGCTGCCCAAGCACATCGTGACCGTGGATGAGATTATTAAGACTTTCAACGGCAAGATCGACCGGAAGCAAATGATCGCAAAATATGCTTAAAATAAATGACCTCCCGATTCCTTATGGAATCGGGAGGTTGCTAATTACATTTCGCCTTGGTGCTTGGAGGTCTTTTTCTTGTCGGCTGTCAGGGCCATTTCACCGTTGAGGTACATAACCAGCAGACCCAGCAGCACCATGATGGTGGAGCACTTGATGATATAGGGAATGATGGATTTGTAAATCACAGTGCAGATAGTGGTAGCGGTATCACCGCCGATAATCAGAGCCGCGAGATAGCCAAAGAAGGTCAGACCGCCGGCCAGCAGGCACAGTGCAATGCCGTAGCCGAACACAACACGCAGGATGCTGGAGATCTTTTTGCAGATATTCTTCATAATTTGACCTCCTTACAGACCCATGATGGGGAGCCAACCCATGAGGATGACTACCTCAAGGATGAACTGGGCAGCGACCCACCAGAGATTGTTGTTGAATGTTTTCTTGAAATCGGATTCAGCCAAGGTCATACCGGCGTACATACCCAGACCCAGAGGGGGAGTGATGCCGCACATAACGCCGCAGATGCAGGGCAGCATAGCAGCGACCAGCAGGGGATCGCAGCCGACGGTGGCCAGGGTGGTGATGAACATGGAACCGAAGATGACCACAAGAGAGGAGCCGGGGACAACCATGCCCATGAAGCAGGTGATCAGGCAGATGGCGAGAACAGTGCCAAACTTGCCGAAGTTCCAGCCGGTGATAATGGCGCCCATCTCTTCAGCAACGTTCAGATCGCCGAACAGCTCGCCGATCATGTAACCAAAGACGCACACGCCGATGGAAGGTGCGATGGTCTTCACGCCGTCGCCAAACATCTTGGCAAGACCGGGAAGGCTCACAATCTTCCGATCCTTCGCAATCAGGATGGTATAGATGGATGCCACGCCTCCGACGAACAGCAGGGTGGACTTGGAGAAGTAACTGGCACCGGTGGCGCCCAGACGGGAGGTGAAGAAGCTGTCCTTGAACAGGTAGTCCAGAACGAAGGGGGCAATGATGATCACAGGCAGCAGCAGGCCCTGCCAGCCTTCCTTCAGGGTGGTTTTCAGGTCGGGCAGTTCGTCCTTGGACATGGGCTTGACCTTGTAATACTTGCAGAAGGCCCAGACCATCAGCACACGTTGGGCGATGAACCACAGGGAAATGCCCCACAGGATGATCCAGAACTTACCCTGGCTGATGCTGTTCTCGCCATACAAAGCGACAAAGGCGCCCATAGCGGCGACGATATTGGAAGAAGGGGGGATCATGTTGCCCATGTAGCTGGCGTTGCTCTCGATGTTGGCGGCAAGCTCAGCGGGGAAGCCGGAGCGCTTCATGGCGGGGATGGTGATGGCACCGGTGGCCATGACGTTGCCCGGACCGGAGCCGGACAGGGCGCCCATGAAGGCGCTGGCAATCACGGCGGTATATCCGGCACCGCCGGTGATTCGACCAATCAGAGAGAGAATCACGGCGATACAGCTGTCGATGACCTTCGTTTTTGTCAGCAAAATGGACATGGCAACGAATGCCACCATGGAGTAAAGCAGGGAAGTGGACAGGGCGGCGTCGATGTAGGTCAGCACATTGCCCCAGGTGCCGGTGATGGTCAGCAACAGCAGGAAGCTGATGAACACCGCTTCGTAGACCGGCCGCTTCAGGACCACAAACCAAAGGATAATCACTGACAGCATGACGGCCAAATAAGTCAAAGAGATTGGCATGATGGTTTCCTTTCTTTTATTTCTGAATAGTTATAGCATCTATTTCCGACAGGTAATATTCTACCATAAAATATATATTTGTCAATGAATAATTGCGGATGACTTGAAAAAAATCTGGATTGGGTGTATGATGGGGAAGTAAGTGTGACAGGTGTTCTGAAAAAGGAGTGCGTTTTGTGAATTCTCGACAGCTTCAATATGCAATTCTGCTGTCCCAGGTGCGTAATTTCTCTCAGGCGGCGGAAAAATTGAATATTTCTCAGCCTGCCCTGAGTAAGCAGATTCTCAATCTGGAGAATGAGCTTGGGGTCCGTCTTTTCGACAGGAACAGCAGTCCCCTGGCACTGACAGCGGCCGGTTCCTTCTTCCTTCGGGAGGCTGAGGCACTGCTGTACAAGGAGGATCAGCTCCTGCGGTCCATGGAGCGGTTCCAATCTGGCGAAGCGGGGGATTTGGTGATTGGCATTACGCCTTTCCGCAGTGCCTATTTGATTCCAAATGTTATCAAGCAGGTACGACAACGATTCCCTGGTATCCGGATTCGACTTCATGAAGCAGGAAGTGACATTCTTCGGAAGGAAGCAGCGGAGGGGAGATATGATTTCGCTGTTGTCAATCTGCCGGTGGACGACTCTGTGCTGGAAATTCGGGAGCTGGAGGCGGATAAGCTGGTGCTAGCGGTGCCAAGGGAGCTGCTTCATCTGATTCCTCAGGTTGCCGATGGGGACACGATTCGTTTTTCTGATTGCGCTTCGCTTCCCTTTGCGGTGGTTGGGCAAAATCAGGAAATGCGAATCCTGTTTGACCGGCTTTGTGCCACCGCCGGATTTACGCCCAATATCGCAGTGGAGGTAGTGGGCTTGACCACAGCCTGGAGCATTGCCCGTTCCGGCGTGGCGGCCACGATTCTGCCGTGGCAATTTGTGGAGCAGGGTACTGCCGACGCGCAGATGGTGGTGGTTGGCATCAAAGATGCGGTCTATACCCGCCGTCCTGCTATTGTCACACGGCGAGATCAATACATTACGGCGGCGGCAGAATATGCTATTTCTTTGCTGATGGAGCCATAAAAAATCCTTCCCGGCTGGGAAGGATTTTTTATGCGGTTTTCGCTTTACGCTTGAATGTATAAATCAAATATACGGTGTTCAGGATACTGGTCAGCAGCACCACAGTCACGGTTGCCAAAGCAGCGCCCATGGGGCCCCACCAGCGGATAAACAGGAAGTCCGCTACCACGTTTACGAGGCCGGAAAAAATTGCTACGACCAAATTGAACTTCAGCTTACGCTGGGTCACCAGCAGATTGCCGGACAGGATGCGGAATGTGCCGGATATGAAGAAATTTGCTGTGAGCAGCCGGAAAATCGGAACCACATCCATGTATGCCGCACCAAAAATCAGCCGGATTATCCAGGGGGCAAAACCGATGAGGGTCCCACAGACCAGTAGATTCAGCGCACCTAATCCCAAGACCGTCTGCTTATACCGCTTCAGACACCAGGCGCCATCATTTTGGTGCTGGGCGAAATAGGGATAGATGTAGGTAACCAGCGCGGTGGGGATGAAGGGGAGGGCGGAAGGAATGATGGTGGCGACTCGGTAGCTGGCCAGGATGGTTTCTTCCGGGTCAACGATGCCGAGAACGAAAATATCCAGCAAATACAGCAGCTGCGAAAGACCGGTATTGCACATGGAAACGAAGGCAATATTACGAAGGGCTTTGCGCTCCGGGCGGGACAGCGGTGCATCTTTATGGAGCAGCCGAACCTTCAGCCATTTGAAGCCAAGAATAACGGTCACCAAATAGGCCACATAGTAGCCCAGAATCATGCCCTTTTCCCGGAACAAAATGGCACCGACAATGGAGATTCCCAGTACCACCACGGAATCAATCATATTCAGCTTGGCAAAGTCCTGGTTTCGCTTCTGCGAACGAAGGTAAGAGGAAATCAGGTCAAATAGAAGCCGCAGGACGGGCAGGACGCACAGTAGCCGCAGCAGTTCCCCGGCACCCTGGATTTTCAGCGGAACGAATGTGCCGGTAATCAGCAGCGCAATGGCAATCAGCAGGTCGAAGGTCAGACCGAATCGGGTGGCATAGCTGCAGACTCGGCGGGCGTAGTCCTCGTCACCGGTTTTTTCGCTGCACATTTGCAGGACAGCGGAGGCAACACCCAGACCATTGAGCAGGATGATGATGCTGTAGATGTTCCAGGCGTGGGTGAAGATGCCATACTCCTCTTTGCTGAGGATTCGGACGATGATGACACTGCTCAGGAAGGTGATAATCCGGTTCACCACGCTGCCACCAAAAATGTGGAAAAAACCGGTTTTGGCGAAGCGGGAAATGGTTGTATTGATTTTTGACATCTTCATATTCTTTGCGAAGAAGCCCCGCAAAATAATCACCTCGTGTTTGGTTTACAGTTTTTCAGTCACGGACAATTCCTCTAAAAACTTTTGGAAATTGGTGACAGCGTCATAGTCCTGCTGGGATTTTGTTTTGGCGTTGGTCCGAAGGGAATGATATTCCAGTTCGGGCATATTCATCACGTTCAAAATCGTATCCACCAGCGATTGAATTTCGAAGTTTTTGTCCAGAAGGAATCCGGAAATTCCATCGTCGAACAGTTCGGGGGTCCCATCCACGGCGGTGGCGATGGCGGGGATACCGAAGCTCATGGCTTCCATGATAGAAACCGGGGAGCCTTCTTTTTCGCTCAGGTTCACAAGAATGTGGAAGGGCTGCGTCTGGTAGGTGTCGATGACACGGGCTCTGGCAATCTCGCCGGTGAACTCGGCTGTAACATTGGGGGGCAGCATGGCGGCGGCGTGGCGCTCCAGCGACAATTGCCCATCGCCGTTGCCGATGTGGGTCCAATGAATCGCCCGGTCGTGAATCTGGCTCAGGGCGTCTACCAGCCGATTCAGCCGTGTTGCCGGGGTTGTTTTGGAGTGGGTCAAAATTCGCAGGGTGTTGCGGTTTACGGTTGGATTCAGGAATCCTGTATCCGGAACCCCGAGATGATGAACGCGGATTTTGTGGAAAACTCCATAGCGTTCCTCCAGATATTCCTTTCCGTGGTGGGAAATGACCGCTACTGCGTCCAAATTAGCGTAAATTTGCCGGTGGAAGGGGATGAATCGTTGCTTATGCCGCTCCAGGTAAAGGTCAAAGCCTTGGGCGCGGGAGATGGTGAAGCATTCCCCGTTCAACTTTTGATTCAGACGGATGGTGGCGTATGCGGAGGTATGGAGCCAGTAACTATAAATCGCGGTGGGGTGATATTCCTTATGCCGCCGAATCCAGCGATAAGCCAAGGCGGCCCGGTGATTGGCGCAAAGGGAGGTGGCGAAAATCTGACGCAGTTTGCGGAAGGAAAAGTTCTTCCGGCGGAACAACTGCTTTAACTCCCGGTAGAACATCCGGTCGGTGAGGGTGCGGGGGAGGGCGGCGATAATTGAAAGGAAATCTCCGCTCAGGGTGTAGTCTTTCAGAATCTCAATGGTTGGGTCAGTAATTTTATGTTTGGCAGTTCGGCCCCGACGGCAGGCCGTCACAACAAGGACCTGGTCGAAATGATCCTTATAAAGGGGAAATTCATATTCAAGGAGTGGTTCATGGTTGCTGTAGGGGAATCCTTGAGGGAACATGACCAGTAATTTTTTCATTTTACTTCACCAACTCTCTGTTTGTCAGGGGAGGTTTGTGATGGTACTCCAGTCTTCGAGGGCACTTTGGTACTGCGATGCGAAACTGTTTTGCAGGAAGAAAGCATTGATGAACCATGCTCCAAAGATTATCGCAAACAAGGAGGTCATGCAAACCTTGTTCCACCGTTTAGACATGGACCGCAGGATGTATGGGATGATAAATACATAACCAATCTTCAGCATATCAAAAACGCGGAAAGGCAGGAACATGGCGCCGGAATTCAAAATCAGAATGAAGATACAGGCCGCGTAATTCAGATATACATGGGCGTTGCGGTTTAGATTCAGAATCTGATCGTAGAACAGCCAGCAGATAAAGCATATGACACCGGTCATGATGGTGTTGATAAGCGCCAGACCCTTGAATTCGTAGCTGCTGCCGGCGATGAGAACCATAATGCTCTTCATCACGACCTGAATGGCCGGGGTGAGCAGAATGGCGAAAATCAGGAACAGAACATAGTTGTTCTTGGGCAGTCGCATTTTGCAGATAAAATATATCGGGATATTGATAAGGGCGATGCTGTGGAACAGGGTAGAGAGCAGAAACAGCGACAAAATCTGGATTTCTTTTTTTAGAGATTTCTTGTCTGCGCCCATTTTGGCCCAGGCAATCAGACAGATACCCTCGGCAATGGACTGCCGGAGGGAGGAGTAGCAATCGAAATAGACGAACAGCATGAAGAAGGTCAGAATGCTCCAGGCGGTCCAGATGGATCCCTTATAAAGGGCGTAGCTGACGCAAGCCATGAAAATCAGGGAGTGGACGAACAGGAACCAGAAATAGGGGACCTTCAAAGAGGAGAAAATCTGCATGAACCAGAAAAACAATAATTCGAATTCCCGATAGTTGTTGTTCTTCGCGGCTTCCTGGTAGGCGGTCCAATAGGATCCATAGTAAAGACTGTCAACACCCACATTCCAACGGGTGGCTGCCACAAAGGTCAGGGGAAGAAGAACAAAAAAAGCCGTCCTGAAATTTTTGAAGCGCCGTGCCTCGGGATAATCCAGCATAGAATATGTAGTTGAAAATTTCTTGCACAGAATCAACGTCAGTGCAATGGAAATGGCATAATACATTGTGATGACTCCCGTTCTCAACATAAATCACGCCTCAATTCTTTCTGAGACAGTGGCCGAATCCCATTGCCGGCACCCGTTTTCGTTTCCAAATGGGAACAATTGGGCTGGAGGCGATGTTGAACGGCAAATCTCTGATTCTCGGGATGTCTGAAAGCGACATATCGTAATGAGTTCACGGAATCACTCCTTCGCGTCCCCGTGCTTTCTCAGATAATAGGCCTGGAGCCAGGGGGCGGTGGTGTTGATATCATAGCCAGCGGCTTTTATTTCTTCGTAGGTGTCTCGTCGTGGTTGGGTTGCGGCGTTGATCAGGGCTTCGCCCCAGGTGGAGCAGGATGCTTCCAGGGATACATAATTTACCATGTTGATGGCGTTCATTTCCTCGGTGAGTCCCTGGCTGACCACGCAGTGCAGTCCGCCTGCCTGGGCCTCGATGGCAGTTACGGGAAGTCCTTCCCAGAAAGAGGGGAGAACGAAAGCATCTGCCGCCTGCAAAAGCTCCGGCACATCGGTTCGCATCCCGAGAAAACGGGTGTGGGCTTCGATGCCGTAGGCTTTTGCTTTGGCCTTCACTTCTTCCTCACAGGGGCCTTCGCCGGCAAACACAAATATAACATCCTTGCGGTGCTTCAGCATTTCCTGTAATACATCCATCAGGAAGGTCTGGTTTTTTTCTGGACGGAACCGGCCCACGCAGATGATGGCAAGATTCTCGCCTAAATTTAATTCCTGGCGTTTTTGAGCCCGGATTTCCGGACGGAAGCGGAACCGCTCAGCATCCACTGCGTTGGCCAGGACCTGAACCTTGCCGCTGTCAATCAGGGATTGGGGGTAGAACCAGTGCATCGCCCCTTTGGAGCAGGCGAAGAAGTCTGTGGCATGGCGGCTGATGGATTTTTGGAGCAGGTCGGTGACCTTTCCCAGGTGGCCGGCTTTGCCCCGGGTGCTGTGGCTATGGGAGATGCGGCAGGTGACGCCGTATTTTTTTGCGATGGGCATATAAATGGAGGCGGTATTGGTCATGTGGCCGTGAATGACCTTGTACTCCTGATGTTCCTTGAAAAACCGATGCAATGCCCGCAGATAGGAGAAAATGCGCCAGTAATAGACATGGTTTTCGTCCTTCAGGGCGGGCATTTCGTAAATTCTGCCACCGAGGGAACGAATCTCGTCATTATAGACGGCCTCACGACCGTAGTGAGCCAAAAAGTCGAACTGGACCTTTTCCCGGTCTATATGGCGATAGAGATTCATCAGCATCGTTTCGATGCCACCGCGATCCATGCGGCCTACGATTTGAAGAACACGAATCGGTTGGTTTTGCATACGATTTCTCCTATTTTACGGCGTATTCCTTGGCCTTTTCTTCCTGAGTGGCCTCAATGGAGGCGGTGGTCTGCCCGTCGGCGATGCCGCTGGTGCTTTCCTTCATAAACAGCACCTTGACGGTAGCCAGCATGAGCTGAATGTCGTAGAGCAAGGACATTCGATTTATGTACATCAAATCCATACGAAGTTTGTCGTAAGGGTCGGTGTTATATTTGCCGTAGACCTGGGCAAGACCGGTCAGGCCGGCCTTGACTTGCAGCCGCAGGGCAAAGGCGGGGGTCTGCTGCTCGTATTGCCTGGCAATCTCAGGCCGTTCGGGACGGGGGCCCACGATGGTCATGTCGCCCTTGAGAATATTGAATAGCTGGGGTAGCTCGTCGAACCGGATGGCCCGGATGAATTTGCCCACGGGGGTGATCCGGTCGTCGTTGGCAGTGGAGAGCCGGGCCACACCATCCTTCTCGGCATCGACCCGCATACTGCGGAATTTCAGAATTTTGAATTCCCGGCCGTCTTTGGTGAGGCGGACCTGCTTGTAAATCACCGGACCACGGTCGTAGAGCTTGATCATCAGCGCAGTCAGGAGCATGAAGGGGCTCAGCAGGATGATGCCCAACAGGGAACAAAGGATGTCGAATAACCGTTTGACCATCAGGTATTCAAGCTGAGGCTCAGCTCGCATGACCCGGAATACCGGGACGCTGAACAGCTCCTGGTGCTTGGAACCCATCATCAAAACGTCGCCCACCCGGGGGGTGATGTAGCAGCGGATATTTTTTTCAACACAGTACTTGGCGATGCCATTACGCAGGGATGCGTCGATGCCGGTGACAAACACGGCTTCAAACCCCTCCAGCTCCTTAAGAAGCGGGTGAATCTCACTGGAGGTGCAGGCAATGGTACGGGTGACCTGGAACTTTTGGTGGTGCAGATAAAGCTCATCCAGCCGCCGCAAATCCGTTTCGCTGCGGTAGATAATCACAGTCCGCTTGGGCTTGTTCAGACCAAAGTAAAGGGCGTTGGTGCCCAGAGCCCAAAGGCAGTTGAGCAGAAGCTGCAAAGCCAGCAGTCCCAGCAGGGGCAGGGGAGAGAAGAATCCCCCACGCAGCAGCGTCTGGGTCGCATACAGGACGGCGGCGGTCAGCAGGTCGCAGAGGGTCTGGGAGTAGACCAGCATATGAACCCGGGACATGCCGATGTTGTAAGCACTATAGGTACGCACAGAGAACAGGAATATCACCGCATAAATCAAAACAGCGGCGGCAAATTGGGCCATACCCTCGGTAGGACGGGCGAACCAGCAGTATCCGGCAAAAGACCCGATGGTCAGCAGATAGTGCAGGAATTTACTGACCCGGATAACGGATCCTTTCAGGCAGTTTCTCATCTTTCTATCATCCTCTGGCGATTTTATTCTAAAACATCCGGCGGATTACCCAGGAGAGCCGTAATCTCATACAGGGTTCCGCAGGACACAAATCGACTCATACTATAATACCAGAAATCATATTCAAAGTCAATAAAGTCAAACTGAAAGAATTATTGACACAGACCGGTGATTTGTGCTATATTGTATCGGTAATGACTGGATAAGCGGGGAGGAACCGGCGATGACATATGAATTTGAATACTTGATGCATTTGCTGGGTGCGGCCTCCCTTGGAACACATGCGCAGGCTCCCCGCCAAAGCGTGAATTGGCGGAAAATCTTCCAAATGGCGGATGATCAGATGCTTACGCCGCTGATTTGTGACGTTTTGGTGGCGGATACCGCTCTTGGCTACCCTGTAAAAGGGGTGCTGGTGAAGGCGGAGGAAGCGACCGTCAAGGCCATGAAGGAATGCGCCAAGCGGCTGATGATTATTGATCTGCTGGCCGATATGGAAAAGGCGGGAATCGGCTGCATTATGGTCAAGGGTTCTGTGGCGGCCATGAATTATGCCAAGCCGGAGAAACGGTTCTCTACCGACACCGACATTGTGGTGGATCCGGCGGATGAGGAACGGGCTTGCGCATTTCTTCGCCAGCGGGGGTTCCATGTGACGGACCGGTGGCAAAACGGTCACCACGCCAGCACCCAGCACGACGCAATGGGTGTGCTGGAGGTCCATGTGCGGCTTTATGATGAAATCGTGGAGGATGTGTGGTTTGGTCAAATCGACCCGGCCTCCTTCATTCAGGAGCCCTACCAGCAGATTCGGACGGCAGAGGGCTTGTGCAATACTTTGGGCGATACGGATCATTTGATTTTTATCATTTTACATATGATCAAGCACTTCATCACCGCCGGAATGTGTCTGCGGATGATGATGGATACGGCACTGTTTTTCAAAAAACGGAGGGAGAAGCTGGATATCGACCGGATTTGGTCGGTGGTTCGGCAGCTGAACTATGATAAGCTGCTGTCCGCCATCCTGTGGACGACAGTTCGCTATTGTGGCATGAATCCGGAGGACTTGCCCGGCATTGGACCGGAGGAGCCGGAGCTGGTAGGAATGATTGTGTCGGATTTGGAAAACGGCGGCTTTATGGGCAATCAGGACTATGATGTCCGGGCGGAAAGCTCCTATGAGTATAACCGCCAGCTGCTGATGAAGGATAAAAGCAAGTGGCAATATCGGCTGTATATGCTTCGGTGGAAGCATGGCTTCAAGCTCGCTACGATTTTCCCAGGCAAAAGAAGATTGGCACCCAGATACCCCTATGTGGTCAAACATCCCTGGCTGATTCCCTTTGCATGGGTCCATCGCTGGGTCACCCGTGGCTGGGCGATGATTTTCAAAAAGGAATTGTCCTCGAAAATTGTAATGGATGAGAAAAAAGTAGCCCAAGAGGCGAAAGAACGGGTGGAAATGTTCCGCTGCCTCGGAATGATGGAATAATGACCATAACGACCGGCCTCGCGCCGGTCGTTTCTGTTGGTACGTAACGAAAGTTTCTGTGACCATATCACAGAAAGGCGGTTTGGCGCAATATATAATATAGTAAAAAGTGAAAGGAAGATCCTTATGAATCCTGAAATCATCAGTGTCGTCCTGCTTCCGTTCCTGGGAACCACCCTTGGTGCGGCTGGTGTGTTCTTTTTGAAGGGCAAAATGAACCTGGGGCTGCAGCGGTCCTTGACCGGCTTTGCATCCGGCGTTATGGTGGCGGCTTCCATCTGGAGCCTGATTATTCCCGCTATGGAGCAGTCCGAACATATGGGAAAACTGGCATTTCTCCCTGCGGTTATTGGTGTCTGGGCTGGCTTTTTATTCCTGCTGTTGTTGGACCATATCATTCCTCATCTCCATTTGAACAGCGAATGCCCTGAGGGTGCGCCCTGTGGCTTGGGGAAGTCTACCATGATGGTGCTGGCCGTTGCGCTTCATAATCTGCCGGAGGGCATGGCAGTTGGTGTCGTGGCGGCGGGATGGCTTACCGGAAACGAGAGCATCTCCTTCGCCGGAGCGATGGCTCTGGCCCTGGGCATCGCGCTGCAAAATCTGCCGGAGGGCGCAATCATCTCCATGCCGCTGAAAAGCAACGGGATGAAGCGGGGGAAGGCCTTTGGATATGGCGTTCTGTCCGGCGTCATCGAGCCCATCGGTGCTGTCTTGACGATACTGCTGGCCAATTGGGTCGTGCCGATTTTGCCGTATTTGCTGACCTTCTCCGCCGGAGCCATGCTGTATGTGGTGGTGGAGGAGCTGATTCCTGAAATGTCCGAGGGAGAGCATTCCAATATCGGAACGGTATTCTTCGCGGTTGGATTTTCACTTATGATGGTGCTGGATGTAGCACTTGGATAAGGAGGTTTTACCATGAGATTGAAAGACAAGGTTGCAATCATTACCGGCGGAAGCCGGGGCATTGGCTATGCTACTGCTGACGCGTTTCTGCGGGAGGGTGCGAAGGTTATTCTGACCGCCAGCACTCAGGCATCGGCGGATAAGGCTGTTGCCCAGTTGAAAGAGAAATACCCCCAGGCGCTTGTAGTGGGCATCAGCCCGAATTTGGCAGACTATCAGTCCGTGCAGGATGCTTTCGTTATCGCCACCGCTCAATATGGTTGCGTGGATATTTTGGTGAATAACGCCGGGGTTTCTGAAAGTACGCCATTTTTGGACTACACCGAGGAAAATTTTGACCGGGTAATGGATTTGAATGTGAAGGGTGTGTTTAATACCACACGGGCAGCGGTCAATTGCATGGTAGCCAGGGGCAGCGGCGTGGTTTTGAATACCTCGTCCATGGTCAGCATCCATGGTCAGCCCAGCGGTATTGCTTATCCCACATCGAAATTTGCGGTCAACGGTCTGACGGTTTCTCTGGCCCGGGAACTGGGGCCCAAGGGAATCCGGGTAAATGCGGTGGCACCTGGGATTACCGAGACGGATATGATGAAAGCGGTGCCCAAGGAAGTCATTGAACCGCTGATTCGCCAGATTCCGCTGCGTCGGTTGGGTAAGCCGGAGGACATTGCCAATGCTTTTGTGTTTTTAGCATCGGAGGAAGCGTCCTATATCACCGGTGTGGTGCTGCGTGTTGACGGCATGGCCAGGACTTGATAAATTGCATAAAACGGCTCCCCCTCAAATCCGAGGGGGAGCCTTTGCGTTTTACAGGATCATGCCGGCAAAGCATTGGGAAGCCAGCAGCAGTCCAATGGCGCTGAGAATGGGGGCGGCTTTCGCGGCGGGGCCGGAGCTGAGCCGGTCCTGGATGGTGGAGTAGAGCAGGGTAGTCAAAGTGAATACGATGCCACCCACCAGCGCAAGCACCAGGCAATCCATTAACGGAGCGAATCCGGCAGCCAACGGCAAAAGACCGAAGGTCACGGCGGAGAAAAGGCCCACGCAGACATAGCATCGCTTCGCGCCTCTGGCGGCATAGTAGTCGATGACCAGTGCCATCAGCGACAGCAGCACCATGTTGGGGATATTCAGCTTCGGAATCACGACGCCGGGGGCCAGGCTGCGAATCAGCACCACAGCCGCCATGGCGGCGCAGACTACCACCGCCAAAGCGGTATTCAGGAAGTATGTTTTGTTCTTCATGATGGTACCTCCTTAACTGGTGGCGCTGGAATCTACGTCCGCACCGGTGACATAGGCTACCGCTGCGTTGACGCTTCGGGTGATGGCCTTGGAGGTTACGGTGGCACCGGAAACGGCATCCACATTGGTGCCCACCTCGGCTTCGCCGGAGGTGTTCAGGAACTGGGAAAGGAAACCCCAATCGGTCAAGGCATTCCAGCCCAGACCGTAGGTTTCGGACATATCCAGAATCCGCAGACCGGTGACCTTACCATCGGTGCTGATACCAATCAGCATGGTAATATCCCCGGCATAGCCGGCGGTTTTGGTTTGAATGACGAAGCCGTTTTCAGCTTTGTGGACGGACTGGATGGTCTTGTCCTCACCGGAGTAGGCTTCCTCGGTAAAGGTTTTGCTGCCGGGGAGCAGGGTCTGCATTAGCTGTACCCGCTCTTTTTCGGCGTTGGCTTTGGCAATATTTTTTATGCCCAAAGACAGGCCGAACAGGATCGCTGCAGACAGAAAAATAGTGACAATGGGGAAAAGAATGGACTTTTTCATGCTTTTTCCACTCCTTTCTTCGCACCGAAGCGTCTGGGCGCGGTGTAGCGGTCGATGACCCACACCAGGGCATTCATCAACAGGATGGCATAGGTCACGCCCTCGGGGTAGAGGCCGAAGTAGCGTAACAGGACGGTCAGCACACCGCAGCCGATTCCGTAGACGATTTGGCCCATGGCGGTGGCGGGGGAGGTGGCGTAGTCGGTGGCCATGAAGATGGCACCCAGCATCAGGCCGCCGCTGAGCAGAGAATAGGCCATCCACAAAATGGGGGCGCCGGTTTTACTGAAAATCAGCGTCAGCACCGCAACGGAGCCAAGATAGGCCAGAGGGATTCGGGGAGAAATGACCTTTCGGAAAACAAGGTACACACCACCCAGCAGCAGCGCCAGGGCGGAAATCTCACCAATGGAGCCGGGGCAATTGCCCAGGAACATATCCAGGAGATCCTCCTCCGGCAGGCTGGTCATGGCCATATGGTGCAAGGGGGTGGCAGAGGACACCGCATCCACCTCCAGGGCCGGATACTTCGTCAGCCCCAGGGGCCAGATCAGCATCAGGAAGGCTCTCGCAGCCAAAGCGGGATTGAAAATATTCTGCCCCAAACCGCCGCAAAGGGCCTTAACGATGATGATTGCAAAGACACTACCCACCGCTACCTGCCAATAGGGCACGGTTACCGGCAGCGTCATGGACAGCAGCAGACCGGTGACGATGGCGGAGCCGTCAACGATGGTGTTTCTGGTTTTTGTGAGGATGCTGTACAGCCACTCCGCCGCCACAGCGGTGGCGATGGACACAAGCGTCACCAGCAGCGCACGGATGCCCAGCATCCAAACGCCAACACACAGAGCAGGCAACAGGGCGATGACCACATCCAGCATGATGCGATTGGTGCGGAAATTGCCCCGAATGTGGGGGGAAGATGCTACGGTTAATTTCATTTTGCCTTCGCCTCCCTCAGTAATTTTTTGCCCTTGCGGAAAACCTCCACCAGGGGCAGCTTGCCGGGACAGGTGAAAGCACAGCTGCCACACTCGATGCAGTCCAGCAGATTCAGCCGCTCCAGCTCATCCAGCCGCTGGGCGTTGGTGAAGCGGTACATATACAGGGGCTGCAGCCGCATGGGGCACACGCCTACGCATTTGCCGCAGCGCAGACAGACCGGGTTCTCCGCCGCGCCGTTTTTGTCCTTCAGCAGGCACAGAATGGAGTTGGTGGCCTTGATGACCGGCACCGACAGGTCGCTCTGGGCGAAGCCCATCATGGGGCCGCCGCTGATGACCCGCTCCGTCCGGTCGTTGAGCCCACCGGCGGCCGCAATCAGGTCATGGAAGGGGGTGCCGATGCGGACAATGAAGTTCTGGGGCACCGCAATGGCTTCGCCGGAGATGGTCACAATCCGCTGAGTCAGGGGAATCCCAAGCCGAACCGCCCGATAAATGGCGGCAAAGGTGGATACATTGAACACCGCGCAGTTGACCTCCACCGGCAGCTTGCCGCCCGGCACCTCCCGCCCGGTCAGGGCCTGAATCAACTGCTTCTCCGCACCCTGGGGGTAGCGGGTGGGCAGTACCGCCAGCTCGATTTGGGGGAACAAATTCAGACATTTCTTGATTTTTTCAATGGCCTGAACCTTGTTATCCTCCACCGCCAGCACAATGCGGTTGGGCTTCAGGACCTGCTTCAGGATCAGCATACCCTCCAGCACATGCTCCGGCTCCGTACGCAGCAGAGAATCGTCGGCAGTGATGTAGGGCTCACATTCGCAGGCGTTGGCGATGAGGGTATCCACATTGCCCATGGCGGACAGGGCCTTTACATTGCCGGGGAAGGCCGCGCCGCCCATACCCACCAGGCCTGCCTCCCGAATGGTATGCAGAATGGTGTCCGCATCCAGTTCCTCCAGCGGCCGGGTTTCGGGATTGTGGGGGATGGCCTCGTCCTTGCCGTCGTTGTCGATGACGATGGCCATCACATCCCGGCCGCTGGTATGGGGCCGGGGTTCGATGGCAACCACGGTGCCGGATACGGAAGCATGGACCGGCACGCACAGGCCCTGGCCGTCGCCGATTTTTTGCCCACGCAGAACCCGGTCGCCCACCTGCACCAGGCTCTGGCAGGGTGCGCCAATGTGCTGCTGGAGGGGGATGACCACCTGCTTGGGGGTGATGGAATGGAAATCCGTCACACCGGTGGACATTTCCTTGTTATATTTCGGATGTATTCCTCCGAAAAACAGGTGTTTCATGAATTTTTCACCTCAAGTTCGTATCAATTTTTGAAATCCGGGGCTGTAAAACAGCTCCCCATTTGCATTGACCCACAGAGCTTCGCCGCCTAGCTTGTTAAGGAGGGCCTGACCTTCCTCAAGCGGCAGAAGAAATAAAGCGGTGGACAGGGCGTCCGCAAGGCCCGAATCCGGGCAAATGATGGTCACGGATCTCCAATAATCGCTGGGATACAGGGTTTCCGGGTCGATGATATGGTGGTAAAGCTGTCCATCCACCATAAAGGCCCGCTGATAATCGCCGCTGGTGACTACGCTGCCGCCAGTCACATAGACAGTGTGTAGGTAGTCCTCCGCTTCGCCCTCCGGGTCCCGGATACCCACCACCCAGGGGGTGCCGGCATCATCTTTGGGGCCGGTGGCGCAGACATTGCCGCCAACGCTGATGAGTAAGCCTCTGGGGGCGTTCTCAGCCACCCGCTGAACTGCCCAGCCCTTGGCAATGGCACCGACATCCAGCCGCAGCGCGGGGTCCGTGATGTGGACAGTAGAAGCGGTAGAGTCGATGATGATATTGTTCCAATCGGTGTGATTTTTGGCTTCTGTCAGGGATTCCATGTCCGGAAGCGCTGCCTCGAAGGGGTTATCCAGGGCATCGCTACGGGCCTCGTGCCACAGGGCCAAAACGCTGCCCATGGCCACATTGACCTTACCGCCGGTTGTTTCGTAATAGTCCTTGCAGTCCAGCAGAAGCTCGATGATGATGTTGTCCACCGTCACCGGTTGGGTTCCGGCGGCATCGTTGACGGTTTTTAGGTTGTTGATGCCGGCGTACTCCTTATAAATATCGAACAACTGATGGTAGCGCAGCAAATCGTCATGGACCGCCTGGGCCTTTTCCTGAAACGCTTCTTTGCTGTCCGCCTTACCGACGATGGTGGTTACGGTGTCAAAGAGGGTCAAAAAGGTGGCGGTATACTGCTTTTGCTCTGGGCCGGGAAGGGGGGTGCTGCACCCGGACAGGAGTAAAATTGCCGCAAGCAGCGCAAATAGTCGTTTCATCAGGCCATGACCTTGGCGATAAGGGCCTGGAAGCCGGTGATGGCGATGGTTACGGAGGAGAGCAAATCCGCATCGGCGGGCTTACCCTCGGACACGGCGATGCCCGCCACCTGAGCGGCGGTTTTACCGGTGACATAGGCGGCAAAATTGGCGGCCTGCTCGTACCACTCGAACTTGGCATTGGCGTAGGCCTTCATACCGTATTCATCGCCCAGCTCATTCTTGGTCTTGACCGGAGCGGTCAGATCGGTGGTAATGGCGCCGGTGGCATCGAAGGAAACCTTTGCCTGGAGAGAGTCAATGTAGCAGCTGGTAATGGCGCCATCCTTGACGGTAACGGCAGTCACATCGCAGTCCAGCTGAGCGGTGCCTGCCTTGTCGGCGGTGGCACCGGTGCTGCTGGCGATGGAGCTGGTGGAAGCCAGCCGCAGTTCGTCGCCGGCCTGGGCACCCAGGTGTTTGGCGTTGGCCACGGCCTTTTCGATGGCACCCACATAGCCCCCCAGATAGATGGTAGCGGTGGAGGCCAAATCGGAGCCAGCGGGAGCCTTGCCGCTTTCGTCGATGGCACCAGACTTCAGTTCCTCGACGGTTTTGCCCTGGGCATATGCAGCCAGAGCGGCGGCCTGTTCGTACCACTCGAATTTGGAGCCGGCGTATTGCTTCATGCCATAGGCATCGCCCAGCTCGTTCTTGGTTTTGATGACGCTATCCAGGGCGGTGGTAATGGTGCCGGTGGCATCAAAGGCCACCTTGGTGCCGATGCTGTCGATGACGCAGGACTGGATAACGCCCTGATCATCCACAGTGACAGCCACCAGGGTCACGTCATAGTCGGCGCATTCAGCGTTTTTGCTGCCGGAAATCGTGGCCACGACGGCCAGGCCGGTCTTCACAGCGCCATCATCGGGTTCGGAGGGGTCAGAAGGGGTGTGGCTGCCGCTGGGGCAGGTGCAATCATTGCCCGCAGGGGCGGAGGGGAGCGGTGTGCAGGTGCAATCATTGCCCGCAGGGGCGGAGGGGGACGGTGTGCAGGTGCATTTTTCGCCGACCACTACGGTGGTCCCGGCGCAGCCCGCCAAAAGGCTCAGCACCAGGGATAATGTGAGGAAAAACACTATTTTTTTGTTCATGGTAAGTACCTCCACGATTTATTAACAGCATTATTTTACTGGATTAAGTCTGGCTTGTAAAGTGGGAATATGTAGAGAATCCACAAAAACGGCACAGCGGGGCCGCTGTGCCGTTGGGGTATTTGCAGATTATTCCTCAGAGAACTGGTCCTTGCCAACAGAGCAGAGAGGGCACTCAAAATCCTCGGGAACATCTTCCCATTTGGTGCCGGGAGCGATGCCGCCCTCGGGGTAGCCCTCAGCTTCGTCATAGACCCAGCCGCAAAGATCGCAAACATATTTCATAGTGATTACCTCCATGTTTTAATTGTGGCTTGATGATAATACAAAAACCCAACCACTTCTGTGACTTTCTCACCAATCATTAGCATAACCCAAAATTGAGATTTGTCAATCATCAGTTTTCGGGGCCCAGGTGGTCGTAGTAGTAGCACATCTTGGTCCAGGAACCTTCTACCTGGAAGGTGTAGCGGTCCATGAGCATTTGCAGAAGCTCCGCCAGCCGCGCATCTACCGGGACACAGCCAAGCAGCTCTTCCGGGCCGTCGGTAATCATTTTTTCCACATAGGTGTTGATTTCTTCCGTATAATCTGCGTTTTCAAACCGGAAACCACCCAGTTCAATCAGACCTTTGATGACCTGGGGGGTGCCGTTTGCGTCGTAGATGGTGGCAGATACCACAGGTTGGCTGAAAATGGGGGTCAGGCCGGTGAAGTCTGCGTAAAGCATACTGCCAAGGGTGCCATCGCCTAAGTCGTGGTAGTAATAGCCGTCCTCGCCCAGCACCGCTTGGATGCCGCCGGGAATCAAGTGGTACATGGCATCGCCGGTAGCATTGGTATCGTAGGTGAAGAAGCCGGGGGAGGCCAGGCGCAAAACATCGTATTGCTCCGCCACATAGGCGATATCATAATTGATGGTGCCCACTTCGTACAAATCCCAGAAGGCGATATCGATATAGTAGGCCTGACCTGCCTCCATGTAGTAGAGCATATAAACATTCAGGCCATCGGTATCAATGCGCTGGTCGGCTTGGTAGGTGTAGTGGCCGCTGTTGCGGTCCTCACCGAAAATCCAGCCCTCAACGCCGTTTTCAGAGTCGGAATGGGAGGTGATGCGGTAGACACCGGATTTTTCCGGTACGAATTTAGCCAGCAGCCCCCGGGGCATGATGGGCCGGTCGTAATAAAAGTAATTGTCGCTGCCCAGCCTGGCTTCGTAGGCGCTGAAATTGGCAAGACCCTTGATGGGGTCGGACAGGTGGGTATCGGTGCCGTAAATTTCGTAATACCTGCAGATTTTCAGCCACTCATATTCGTCCTCCAGGAAGCCTACGGAATCGGCCACCGCTTTCAGATAAGCCGCCAGCTCCCCATTGACGGTGCAGACGCCGCCCATGGAGGAGTTGCTGGCATAGGAGAAGTAATTCACCATATTCTCGTAGAAATTATGGCCGTCCATGGTGGCGGAGCCCTGGTAGACCAGCTCCCAGACGGTCTTTTCCTCGTTGAACTGGGTATAGCCCATCAGGTCGGCCAACAGCAGGGGGCCATCCTTGGAGCCAACGTGATAGTAGCCGTCGGCCTCGTTCAAAACGATGGTTTCGTAGGTATAGTGGATGCCGTCCTCGGAAAGGGCAGGGAATCGGGGAATATAAGTGGGGGAATCGATGGATTCCGCGTCGATGATTCGTAGATTTTTTAGATAGACCGTGTCATCACCCACATTGCCGTCGCTGTCTTTCAGATAGCAAAAGGCGATTTCGTGGATACCATCCCTGATGGCGACCCAGGGATAGCAGGTTTGCCAGCGCTCCACCTCGTCGTAGCCGGAAATCCGGTAGACATCCTGGTCGTCCACGATGATATACAGCACATCGCAGCCCTTTTCTGTGGAGGTCAGGTAGTCAAATCCAACGGCCTGCCCAGCCTGGAGTTCCACATCCGCATAAAGGATGGCGAAGGAATCCTCAATCTCCTGATTGGAGGCTTTCAGGCAAATCTCGCCGTTTTTTTCGGTTTTGATGAATGGCCAGCTCCATTGGGCACTTTCACCTTCGGTTTCAGGGCGGTAGGTGATGCCATAGCGGCCGCCGTCCAAAATTTGGCTGACAGCCTCGGAGCTGTCCATGGCATAGTGGGGCTTGACGGTGGTAATCAGCTCGCTGAGGCTGGTAAAGAGTGTCTGTTCATAGTTTTCAGCAGTAAAATGCTCAAAAATGGCCGTAAAGGGACGCAGACTGGTCAGGGCACCCACTTCAATCAGGCAAATGACACCATAGCGGTCGATAACCACGCTGGTGGGATAGTTGTTGATATTGAAGGCATAGGCCCAGTCCGCCGGACAGGCAGCCATGGGGATGGACAGCCCCATGCTCTGCTGATAGGTGGCGACGGTGCCGCTGACCTCCAGGGGGTCCAGGGCCAGTACGGCGGCTTTGTCGGCATAGGTCTGGGCGGCCTGCTGCAGATAGGGGAATTCGTTGGCACAGGGGCCGCAGGTGGAGAACCAGAAGTTCAGCAGCACCATCTGCTTATCCTTCAGCAACTGGGATAAGGTGACGGAGGTGCCATCGGGAGTGCTGACGGTGAAGTCATACATCACATCGCCCAGCCCAAGGGTCACACCGGAAAGGCTGGTGCCGGGAATCAGGGAAGAGGACAGGGTAATGTCCGCAACGGTACCGGAGAAGGTGTAGCTGGGAGCCACATCGTAGCCCGTGGGAAGGCCGGAAAGGGAAATGTAGAACGTCTGATCAGCGGGCAACTCCAGGAGCAGCATGCCCTGCTGGTCGGTCTGGCCGGCTTCTACGGGGTTGGTCAGGGCTTCGTCGGCATAAATCACCACATCTACCCCGGACAGGGCCATTCTGCCGGCGGACCGGACGGTTACCGTATAGGTTTCGGTGGCGGGGCAGGGCGGCTGAGTCGGTTCGGTGGAGGGGCGTGTAGGTTCCGTGGTAGGTGCGGTGGAGGGAAGCGTAGGTTCCGTGGTAGGCTCAGTCGTGGGGGGCGTAGGTTCTGTGGTGGGGGCTGTGGGTTCGCTTGTGGGTTCAGCGGTGGTTTCTGCTGCGGTGGGGGAAGTGGCTGCGGGGGATTCATCCTGACCGCAGGCGGCAAGAGCGAAGAGCATCGCACAGCAAAGCAGCAGGGAAAGCGCCGATTTCAGTCGTTTCATGGTGTTCTCCTTGGGATGTTTGATTCAATCAAATTATAAACGACCGAATATGGGACTGTCAAGCAATTTCATCCATGAGCCTGCCAGAATTGTCGAACCGCCGCCTGGTAGCGGGCTTTATCCTGATAATAGCTCATGCCATGCTCTGCCCCAGGGACAATCAGCAGCTCCTTAGAGGTGCGGCAGGATTTGTAATTTTCATAGGTCATGGAAACCGGAACGAAGCTATCGTCGGTGCCGTGAATGAACAGCACCGGGACGGTGGCCTCCGCCAGCGCATCCACCGTGGAATATTCCTGAATCTCCATCCGAAGCCGTTTGCGGAACATGGCGTTGGCAGCTCTGGTTCGGCTTCGGAAAGAAAGATGCAGATTTTGCCGCAGGATATGCCGGCTGATATCATAGGCAGAGGTAAAGCCGCAGTCTGCAATCACGCCCCGGACATTTTTCGGCAGGTCGAAGCCGGTGGCCATCAGCACCGTGGTGGCACCCATAGATATGCCGGCCAGGAATATGGGCATATCTGCTCCCAGCCAACGGAGCCATTCCAAGCAATCATACCGCTCCAGCAGGCCCAGACCCATGTGATCCCCGCCGCTTCGGCCCTGACCCCGCTGCTCTGCATACAGGATGCTGCATTCGTTCTCTACGAAAAAATCATGGATCAGACCAAAATCCGAAGCCCAGCCGGAGCGCCAGCCGTGCATGGTCAGAATCACACGTTTCGCTTCGGGGTGGGGGAACCAATGGCCCACCAGATGTTGACCATCCCGGGCGGTAATTTCAACCGTTTCGTGGGGCGTGGCCCTCAGCTTCGCGGCGGCATCGGACAATGACTGCAAAAATCGCGCATTGACAGCACCACCGGTGAATCGATTTCGGGCTTTGGGTGTGATTTTGTGGGGGCACTCCCGGTCAACGGCAATCCGCACAAGGTCCTTTGTGACCATATAAGACGTGGCGGCTGTGGCGGCAACACAGACTGCCGCAATCCCGGTTCCCCATAGGAATCGTTCGGTATTTTTCAATGGGCATCATCCTCCCTTAATATATATATTCTCCCAATGGAAGGGTGGTTTATGCTTTTGATATAGCTGTAAAAAATGGATGGGGCTGTTGCAGTTCGCAACAGCCCCAAAGCTTAAAGAAAGCTGGTGATGAAGATTTCAAGACCAATCAAAATCAGAATACTCCCGCCCAGGATGCCGGCTTTGCCTGCCAGTTTTGTTCCTGCTTTTTTGCCGATGCCGATACCGGCGAAGCAAATCACGAAGGTCACCGCGGCAATCAAGGCCACCGCCAGAAGCGCATGGGGCAAATCATAGTGGGCGATGGTAAAGCCCACGGAAAGGGCGTCAATTGAGGTGGCCACACCCTGCACCAGCAGAGCGTTAAATCCGACGGCGTGTCCACAGGGGCAATCGTCGCCCTTGATACTCTCGCGAATCATATTGATACCAATCCACCCCAGCAACAGCAGGGCGATCCAGGGGATCATAGGTTCGAAAATCTTAAAATACCGAACCAGGTTATGAACACAAAACCAACCGATCAGAGGCATCAACCCCTGAAATATTCCGAAAATACCTGCAATCCCAAGCATTTTCGGGGTTTTGATACAGGGCTCGTTCAGACCGTTGGCCAGGGAAACGGAAAAAGCGTCCATGGCAAGCCCAATGCCCAGCAGCAGATTGCTGACGAAAAATTGAATATCCAGCTCCATCTTTTGTTCCTCCAAAATAAAAAATCCGGGTACGGCTACGCCATACCCGGATGAATTCCCGAAAAAGGGCAGACTCCATGCATGGTATCACGCATGAGTCTCGCGAATGAAAGCAAGCCAGGCCCGTGGCCAGTATGTTGACTTGCTGCGCCCAGGACGCCCGCTACTCCCTCATTGATATAGAGATTACCATGGAAACGGATTCCTGTCAAGAAAATTTTGGAGAAACACCACGGGCGACTCTCCCGAAGAAGAGCCGCTGTGGTTTTGAAGGAGGAAAAGGTTAATTTTCCATATTTCGTTCGGCTACAGTCAGCCGTTCGATGGCTTTTCCCTTCGCCCATTGGTCACAGTAGACCTGGGTGCATTTTTTATATTGGGCGAATTTCTTTTTTGCGGCGGCCTCGTCACCATAGACCTTCCAGCAGCCCACACATTTGAAGCCGCAGGCACCGTTTTCTATGAAACCCCAGACATCCTCCGGAGGATAGCCCAAAAACAGCCCGATTTCGTGGGGGAAATCCTCCTGATTCCGGATCCGCTTAGCCAGCTGCACCACGCAGCCCTCGCAGCTTTGGGGCAAATAGCCGCTTTGCTCCAGCAGACGGCTGGCGGTGTTGTCGGATAAATCATCCCGAAGCCGATTGGGACGATAGAGGTAGATCAGAGCCTTTCGTTCCGAAAAACGCAGGGGAATGACCCGCAGTCCCTTGGGGTTCAGCTTTCGGTTCAACTGACGCAGACTTTCCAGTAATTCGTCTTTATCATCGTAAGGGCAGGTGAATATACTGCCCGTTTTCAGCCCCGCTAATGTGGGGGCGCAATGGCGGATAATGTGTTCTTCGGACATCATGGCACCTCCTTTGGACGTAAAATTTAGGATGTCATTGCGAGAAGCGAAGCGACGTGGCAATCCCCTGGGGCTACGCACAATGAACAGAAAAAACAAAAATCGCCGGAAAATCCGGGAGCTTGCCACACCACTTTAACGTACTGGTTCGCAATGTCATACGTTTTTGTATTGTTAATCAAGCGTTCATTTCATAGTATAACCAGTTAGCAACTGCTAACTAATGGAGCATATAATAGTTAGCTATTGCTAACTACCTGTATTATACACAATATTCCAATCCTGTCAAGAGGCAAAATAAAAATCTGCCAACCCGGAGGGCTGGCAGCATGAATGGCAGGGGAGGGGAATATTATTTTTCCAGGAACCGCTTGATGGCGTCCAGTGTCTGATCGCTGATGACGTGTTCAATCCGGCAGGCATCCTCGGCGGCGGTTTTTTCGTCCACACCCATGATGGTCAGCAGGCGGGTCAGCACTGTGTGCCGCTCGAATACCATAGCAGCGGTCTCATATCCCTTGTCGGTCAGGGAAAGAAAGCCGTCCTCGTCGGTGACCACATAGCCACCCTGTTTCAGCAGTCCTACAGCCCGGCTGACACTGGGCTTGGAGTAACCCATATGCTCCGCCACATCAATGCTGCGAACGCAATCGCTCTGCTGGGTCAGTAGATAAATCGTCTCCAAATACATTTCAGCGGATTCGTGTAAAGCCATGCGGACACCCTCTTTCTGATAGTTTTCTTACTATACCATATGCCGCCCCTGTTTTCAAGTGGCGGTATGTCCAAAAAAATATGCCAAAATTTTAGCAAAACTACTTGACAAATTGAGGATGGGAAGGTATTATATGTGAGGTTAGCTTAGGCTAATCAATATATCAGGCTTGCGGTTAGCTCCCGCTAATCGACAGTCGGTATCAGGTGAGCTTATGAATCTGAAAAACGCCATCGAAGGGAAGGAATATATCATCCGGGCTATCGAGACGGATGATGAAGAGCTGAATGCCTTCCTTTTCTCCCTGGGCTGCTACTCCGGCGAACCGATCACGGTGGTTTCCCGGCGGCGGGGCAGCTGTACGGTGTCCATCAAGGACGGCCGGTATAATATCGACGAGCAGCTGGCAGAGGCCATTCTCGTCTAAAAATGGCTGAAAGACGGCAGCTGCTGTCTTTTTGATAGAAGGTTAGCGAAGACTAACTGCAATGTTAGGAGGAATCTACAATGAGAATTGCTTTAACAGGCAATCCCAACAGCGGTAAGACCACCATGTACAATGCTCTGACCGGCCGGAATGAGAAGGTCGGCAACTGGGCCGGTGTTACCGTTGAAAGAAAAGAACATCCCATCAAGAAGAGCTACTACAGCGGCTCCCAGGAGCTGATCGCGGTAGACCTGCCCGGCGCTTACTCCATGTCGCCCTTCACTTCTGAGGAGAGCATCACCAGCGCCTATGTGAAGAACGAGAACCCCGATGTTATCATCAACATTGTGGATGCGACCAATCTGAGCCGCAGTCTGTTCTTCACCACCCAGCTGCTGGAGCTGGGCATTCCCGTTGTGGTGGCCCTGAACAAGGCCGATATCAACGAGAAGAAGCAGACGGTGATCGATGCCAAGTCCTTGTCCGAAAAGCTGGGCTGTCCTGTGGTGGAGACGGTTTCCACCGCTGCAGAGGGCCTGAAAAAGGTGGTTGAAACTGCCGCCGCCCAGGCCGGAAAGGGTCAGAAAGCGCCCTACACCCAGGGGAATATCGACCTGTCCAGCAAGAAGGAAGTGGAGGCCGCTGACCGCAAGCGCTTCGAGTTCGTCAACAAGATCGTGGGCAAGGTGGAGAACCGGAAGGTCAAGACCAAGGACAAGAATTATCAGGATAAGATCGATGCGGTACTGACCAATCCTATTGGCGGCCTGTTCATCTTTGCACTGATTATGTTCTTGGTGTTCCAGATTTCCCAGGCCTGGGTTGGTCCCTTTATTGCGGAGGGCTACGAAAAGGCAGAAACCATCTCTATTGACTATGATGATGAGACGCTGGAATTTGTCAAGGTAGAGGAAGAAGAGTCTGATGTTGAACCCTCGAATCCCATTTCCGGCGTATGGGAATGTGAGGACTATGTCGTTACCTTTGGTGAAGATGGTAGTTTCTTTATGATTATGAGGGAAAGCGATGAAGCGGAACTGCTTGGCGAATATACATACGCCGACAATACGCTTTCTATGACTGCCAATGGTGCGGCACTTTCTGTGGAGTACGATGATACCGCGTTCGCTATCCCTGGCCTGGTTACCCTGATCGATATGTTCAAGGAATGGGTTGCAGGTGCCCTGGAGGGCGGCAATGATTTCCTGGTAGCCCTGCTGACGGAGGGTATCATTGGCGGTGTCAGTGCCGTCGTTGGCTTCCTGCCTCTGGTTATGGTCATGTACTTCCTGATCTCCCTGCTGGAGGACTGCGGCTATATGGCCCGTGCCACGGTAGTTCTGGATCCCATCTTCAAGAAGGTTGGCCTGTCCGGTAAGTCTGTCATTCCCTTTGTTATCGGCACCGGCTGTGCCATTCCTGGTGTTATGGCTGCCCGTACCATCCGCAATGAGCGGGAGCGCCGGGCCACTGCCATGCTGACTCCCTGGATGCCCTGCGGTGCCAAGCTGCCGGTCATCGCCCTGTTCGCCGGTGCTTTCTTCGATGAAGCCAGCTGGGTGGGTACCCTGATGTACTTTGTTGGCATTGCCCTAATCCTGCTGGGCGCGCTGCTTGTTAATAAGATTGCCGGTTATAAGAACCGCAAGTCCTTCTTCATTATTGAGCTGCCCGAATACAAGGCTCCTTCCTTCAAGCGGGCGTTCCTGGATATGTGCAGCCGTGGCTGGGCCTATATCGTCAAGGCCGGTACCATCATTCTGCTGTGCAACGCCGTGGTTTACATCATGCAGTCCTTCAACTGGAGCTTCCAGCTGGTTGAGGAGGGTGCCGAGAACACCTCCATCCTGGCTTCTATTGCCAATCCCATCGCTGTGATCCTGGTGCCCATTATCGGCATCTCCGCCTGGCAGCTGGCTGCCGCCGCCGTCACCGGCTTTATCGCCAAAGAGAACGTGGTGGGTACCCTGGCCGTCTGCTATGGCATCTCCAACCTGATTGACACCGATGCCCTGGAAATGGCCGAGGGCGCCGGTGCTGAGGTGGCTGCCATCTTCGGTATCACCAAGGTCGCCGCCCTGGCATATCTGATGTTCAATCTGTTCACGCCCCCCTGCTTCGCAGCCATTGGTGCCATGAATGCGGAGATCAAGGATAAGAAGTGGCTCTGGGGTGGTATCGCCCTGCAGCTGGGCGTTGGCTATTCCATTGGCTATTTGGTCTACACCATTGGCACCATCATCACCGGTGGTTCCCTGAATGTGATGGCTGCCATCCTGGGTGGAATCGCCGTGCTGGCTATGGCAGCTGTGGTTGTTTACCTCTGCGCCAATGCCGACAAGAAGGTCAAGGCTGAGTACGCCCTCAGCGGAAAGAAGTAAACTATGGAGAATTTCATTCTCGTTGCCATCCTGGTGCTGATTCTGGGCGGCGCGGCGTGGTACATCTACAAGGCAAAAAAGAGCGGAAAAAAGTGTATTGGCTGCCCCGATAGCGGCGCTTGTTCCGGCAACTGCGGAAGCTGCTGCGGTTGCGGAAAGGATAAATAATGTTATACCCCGACCTGGTTGAACCGGGTCGGGGCTTTTTTGAAAACAAATGTTTAATGCCTTGATTCTTCTTCAAATTGTGGTATAATAAGATGGAGGTGAGAGGTGTGGAGCAGAAATATTACATTGCGATTGATTTGAAATCATTCTATGCCTCTCAGGAGTGCATCGAGCGGGGGCTGGATCCTCTGACCACCAATCTGGTGGTGGCGGATGAAAGCCGGACGGAGAAGACCATCTGTCTGGCGGTTTCGCCGTCCCTGAAGGCCTATGGCGTCCCTGGCCGGGCCCGGCTGTTTGAAGCCATCCAAAAGGTACAGGAGGCCAACGCCATCCGCCGGGGAAACCGCACTTTCACCGGCAAATCCTGCGATGCCAACGAGCTGAAAGCGAATCCTGCCCTTGCCATCGATTTCATCATCGCCAAACCCCGGATGGCCCATTATCTGGAGTGCAGTGCCCGGATTTATGAGGTGTACCTGCGCTACATCGCTCCGGAGGATATCCATGTTTACTCCATCGACGAGGTGTTCATCGATGCGACGCCTTATCTGAAAACCTACGGTATGACCGCCCACGAGCTGGCGCGGATGCTGATTCGGGCGGTGCTGGCGGAAACCGGCATCACCGCCACCGCCGGAATCGGGACGAACCTTTATCTTTGCAAGGTGGCCATGGACATTGTGGCAAAGAAAATGCCTGCGGATGAAGACGGGGTCCGGATCGCGGAACTGGATGAAATGAGCTACCGCCGCCTCCTGTGGAGTCATCGCCCCCTGACGGATTTCTGGCGGGTGGGCCCCGGCTATGCCCGGAAGCTGGAGCGCAACGGCATGTTCACCATGGGGGATGTGGCCCGGTGCTCTGTTGGCAAGCCCTGGGAATTTCACAACGAGGACCTGCTCTACAAGCTCTTCGGCATCAATGCGGAGCTTCTGATTGACCACGCCTGGGGCTGGGAACCCTGCACCATCGGCCATATCAAGGCCTATAAGCCAAGCACAAATTGCCTTTCTACCGGACAAGTGCTGCAATGTCCCTATGATTTCGAAAAAACAAAACTGGTGGTCCGGGAGATGGCGGATATGCTGTCCATGGATTTACTGGACAAGGCGTTGGTGACGGATCAGATTGTACTGACCATCGGCTACGACCGGGAAAGTCTGACGGATTCTAAGATTTCATATTCCGGCCCGGTGACGTTGGATCACTATGGCCGCCGCATCCCAAAGCACGCCCATGGCACCGCTAATCTGGGCCGCCATACCAGCTCCACCCGACTGATTGTGGAGGCGGCGATGGCTCTGTTTGATAAAAATGTAGCCCCCCAGCTCCTGTGCCGCCGCATCAATCTGACGGCCAACCATGTGATTCGGGAGCGGGATATCCCTGCTTCGCCGATGGAGCAACTGGACCTGTTCGCATCGGCCCCGGAGGAGGACAGCGACCTGGAGCGGGAGAAACGACGCCAGCAGGCGGTGCTGGAAATTCGGAAAAAATACGGTAAAAACGCCATTTTGAAGGGTATGAACTTCAAAGAAGGGGCCACTGCCCGGGAACGCAATGCCCAGATCGGAGGTCACAAGGCATGAGCTACGAGGATATCATCCACTTGCCCCACCATGTTTCAGCAAAGCGGGCCCCGATGTCGATATACGACCGGGCTGCCCAATTTGCTCCCTTTGCCGCTCTGACCGGCCACGATGCCATCATCCGGGAAACCGCCCGGCAGGTGGATGCTCCCATCGAACTGACCGAATCCCGCCGGGAGGAGTTGAACCGCCAGCTTCAGATGCTTTCTGACCGGATTGAAGAAACTCCCCAGGTGGTCATTACCCACTATATCCCTGACGACCGAAAACCCGGCGGCGCCTATGTCCTGACCACCGCCCATTTGAAGAAAATCGACGACTATGCCCATGCCCTGATCCTCACCGACGGAACCGGAATCGATGTGGATACGGTGATTCAGGTGGAATTTGTTGATGAATGGTAAAGGATTGTTTATGATAGCGCCCCACGAAATACATTGTCAATTATTCTGCTAAACAATCAATTACCGATTCATCCAATTTCTACATTCTGCACAAAAATCCTTTACAATTTGATAGGGATATGGTATACTGTTCTCAATCAACTGACGCAAAAGGGGAGACCCTGATGGGGAAGGGATGCCATATTGAAAAAGCGCTCCGATTGGAGGGCTTACTTTGGCGTTCCCTGCCCGGGAACGTCATTTTTGTTTGGGAGGATGCTATGGAAAACCGGATTGCAATGCTTGGAATCGTGGTAGAGCAGGAAAGCTCCGCGGAGCCGCTGAATCGGCTGCTCAGTGAATACAAGGACTATATCGTTGGCCGTATGGGCATTCCCTACCGCCAGCGGGGGGTGAATCTGATCAGCATCGTGCTGGATGCCCCGGGGGATGCCATCAGTGCCCTGTCCGGCAAGGCGGGGATGCTTCCCGGGGTCACCGCCAAGACCATCTATGCCAAGCTCCCGGAGAACAGCCAATGATCCGGTTGATTGAGAAACTGGAAAACGGTCAGCGCCTTTGCGAAAGGGAATTTCAGCAGCTGATTGAAAACCGCACGCCGGAACTGGCGGCGCTCCTGGCGGAAAAGGCGGTGGGGGCCCGCAATGGTGTTTACGGCCATCGGGTATTTCTCCGTGGACTTGTAGAATTCACCAACTACTGCAAAAATGACTGCTACTACTGTGGCCTGCGTTGCTCCAATTGGGCCGCCCAGCGGTATCGCCTCACCGAAGCGGAGATTTTGGAATGCTGCCGGGAAGGCCATCGTCTGGGCTTTCGCACCTTTGTCCTGCAGGGTGGCGAGGATCCGCTGTACACTCCCCAGCGCATCCGTGATTTGGTATACAAAATAAAAAAGGAGTTCCCGGACTGCGCCCTGACATTGTCGGTGGGGGAGCATCCCAGGGAGGTTTATCAAAGCTGGTTTGATGCGGGAGCGGACCGGTATCTGCTGCGCCATGAAACGGCTGACCCGGCCCATTACCAAATGCTCCACCCCCATGCCATGTCCCTGGAAAACCGGATGCGGTGTCTGACGGATTTGAAGGAAATCGGCTATCAGGTGGGCTGCGGTTTTATGGTGGGGTCACCCGGCCAGACCGGAGCCCATATCGCCAGGGATTTATGCTTTATTCAGGAATTTCAGCCCCATATGGTGGGAATCGGCCCCTTTATCCCCCAAAAGGATACCCCTTTCGGCGGCGAACCGGCAGGAACCCTGGAGCTGACGGTGTATTTGTTATCCATTATCCGGCTGATGCTGCCGGAGGTGCTTCTCCCCGCCACCACAGCCCTGGGCACCATCCATCCCCGAGGCCGGGAACAGGGCATTGCCGCCGGGGCCAATGTGTGTATGCCGAATCTGTCGCCCCTTTCCGTCCGAAAAAAGTATGCCATTTATGATAACAAAATCTGCACCGGCGATGAGGCTGCTGAATGCATCCAGTGCCTCCGCCGTCGAATCGAGAGCGTTGGTTGCGAAATGGTCACAGACCGGGGCGACCATGCTCAAATGAAAGGATGATAACGATGTATAATCCCAATTCTCGCAAGGCTGAGGAATTTATTGACCATCAGGAAATTCTGGACACCCTGGCCTATGCGGATGCCCATAAATCCGATGCCGCGCTGATCGATGAAATTTTGCAGAAAGCAAGGCGCCGCAAGGGCCTTTCCCACCGGGAGGCCTCCGTGCTGCTGGCCTGCGAGCTGGAGGAGAAAAATCAGGAAATTTACACCCTGGCAGAGCAGATCAAAAAGGATTTTTACGGCAACCGCATTGTCATGTTTGCGCCGCTGTACCTGTCTAATTACTGCGTCAATGGTTGCCTGTATTGCCCATATCATAAGAAAAACAAGCATATTCCCCGGAAAAAGTTGACTCAGGAGGAAATTAAGGCGGAGGTCATCGCCCTGCAGGACATGGGCCACAAGCGCCTTGCCCTGGAGGCCGGTGAGGACCCGGTGAATAATCCTTTGGAGTATATTCTGGAGTCCATCCAAACCATCTATTCCATCAAGCATAAAAATGGCGCCATCCGCCGGGTGAATGTGAACATCGCCGCCACCACCGTGGAGAATTACCGCAAGCTCAAGGAGGCGGGTATCGGCACCTATATCCTGTTCCAGGAAACCTACCACAAGGAATCCTATGAACACCTGCACCCCACCGGCCCCAAGAGCAACTACGCCTACCACACCGAGGCCCATGATCGGGCCATGGAGGGAGGCATCGATGATGTTGGCCTGGGCGTTCTCTTCGGGCTGGAGCTTTGCCGCTATGAATTTGCGGGACTTCTGATGCATGCGGAGCATCTGGAGGCGGTTTTTGGCGTTGGGCCTCATACCATCAGTGTGCCGAGAGTTTGCCCCGCTGACGATATTGACCCCGGCGAATTTGACAACGGCATTTCTGACGAGGTGTTTGAGAAAATCGTGGCCTGCATCCGGGTGGCGGTGCCCTATACCGGTATGATTATTTCCACCCGGGAAAGTCCTAAGGTCCGGGAGCGGGTGCTGCATCTGGGCATCTCCCAAATTTCCGGCGGCAGCCGCACCAGCGTTGGTGGCTACACCCTGCCGGAGCCTGAAAACGACACCGCCCAATTCGATCTCAGCGATCACCGCACCCTGGATGAAGTGGTCAAATGGCTTATGGAAATGGGATATATCCCGTCCTTCTGCACCGCCTGCTACCGGGAGGGCCGTACCGGCGACCGGTTTATGAGCCTGTGCAAATCCGGCCAGATCAATAACTGCTGTCTGCCCAACGCGCTGATGACGCTGAAGGAGTACCTGATGGACTACGCCGCCCCGGATACCAAAACAGTGGGGGAGGCCCTGATTGCCGCCCAGTTGGAGGATATCCCCCGGGAAAAGACCCGGCAGATTGTTGTTGACCGCCTTGAAAAAATCGCGGCAGGGGAACGGGATTTCAGATTTTGACGGGAGATGAGAACCATGAACCAAACACCCACCGGGGAACGGGTGCATATCGCCTTTTTTGGGCGGCGAAACGCCGGAAAATCCAGCCTGGTCAATGCCTTTACCGGACAGGAAATCGCCATTGTATCCGATGTGAAGGGCACCACCACGGATCCGGTTTATAAGGCCATGGAGCTGCTGCCTCTGGGCCCGGTGCAAATTATCGATACCCCCGGAATCGATGATGAAGGAGAATTGGGGCAGCTGCGGGTCAAGCGCACCCGGCAGGTGCTGAATAAGACGGATCTTGCGGTTCTGGTAACCGATGGAACGGAGCCGGTGGGGGAGGTGGAGCAGGAGCTGATCGCTCTGATTCAGGCAAAGGAAATTCCCTATCTTTTGGTCCGAAACAAGGCGGATTTGCTGGAAGATATTCCGAATGACGGATTTTATGCCAGCGCAAAAACCGGATTTCATATTCAAGAGCTGAAGGAGCTGGCTGCGAACGCTTTGCAGCAAGAGCCCCACCGGCCCCTGGTGGCGGATTTTTTGGAGCCGGGGGACACGGTTGTGCTGGTGGTGCCCATTGACAAGGCGGCTCCCAAGGGACGGCTGATTTTGCCCCAGCAGCAGACCATCCGGGATACCCTGGAGGCCGGGGCTTCGGCACTGGTTTGCCGGGATTCAGAATTGCCATCCACGCTGGAGCAGCTGGCCCTCCCCCCGAAAATGGTGATTACCGATTCTCAGGTCTTTGGAAAAGTGAATGGAATTGTGCCGCCGGAGATTCCGCTGACCTCCTTTTCCATTCTGATGGCCCGGTATAAGGGAGATTTGGCAATGACTGTGGAAGGGGCCAGGGTGCTGGATGGACTGAAAAGTGGAGATAAGGTGCTAATCAGCGAAGGCTGTACCCATCACCGCCAGTGCGGCGATATCGGCACGGAGAAGCTCCCTAACTGGATTCGTCGTCACACCGGGGTGGAGCCGGAGTTCCGGTTTACCTCCGGAACCCAATTCCCGGAGGATTTGAGCGAATATAGGCTGGTGATTCATTGCGGCGGCTGTATGCTGTCCCCACGGGAGATGCGTTACCGGCAGCGAAGCTGTGCGGATCAGGGGATTCCGGTTACCAATTACGGTATCGCCATTGCGCACCTGAATGGAATCCTGCAGCGCACGATTGCGCCTTTCAAACTGTGAATTCATAAAAATACCACCCGGATTCGAAAAAATCCGGGTGGGCTTCTTTATTTCCAGTCGTAATCCCGGGTCAAGTCTTCCTCTGTGATGGGCCGAAGGACACGGCAGGGGTTGCCGATGGCCACCACATCATCGGGGATGTCCTTTGTCACCACGCTGCCCGCGCCGATGACCACATTGCTGCCGATCTTCACCCCGGGCATCACATGGACCCCGGCGCCGAACCAGACGTTATCCCCCACAGTAATGGGATAGGCGTATTCCAGCCCCTGATTCCGTCGGACAGCGTCGATGGGGTGGCCCGCGGTGTAGAAGCCGCAGTTGGGGGCCACAAATACATTGTCGCCAAAGGTGACCTTCGCGCAGTCCAGAATCACCAGACCATAGTTGGAGTAAAAATTCTCCCCCAGGTGGATGTTGTAGCCATAATCGCAGCGGAAGGGCTGGGTGATGGTGAAATGCTCCCCGGTGCTGCCCAGCATCTGCTTCAAAAGGGTCCGGCGGGTCTGCAGATCGGAGGGGCGAACCAGGTTGTATTCATAGCAACGGTCGTGGCTGGCAATCAGCTCTTTTTGCAGGGCTTCGTCGTAGTTGGCATCGTACAAAAGTCCTGCGTCCCGCTTCTCTTTTTCGGTCATTGGTCAAAATGCTCCTTTTCGTTTTGTTTTTATCATACAATATTCCATGAAATTTGTAAAGACTGCACAGCATCAAAAGAAAGCCCCGTCCCGGACGCAAAAAGTGGTTGACAAGAGGCTGGAATTGTGGCAATATATTGTGGAAGAGAAACTACTGCGACACAAGATATTGTGCCAATAACCGATGAGGAAGGAAATTTCACCATGATTCAGAGCATTATCAAGCGCGACGGCCGTGTGGTGCTGTACGATCAGAACAAAATCGCCGGTGCAATCCTCAAATCCCTGGAGGTCTCCGGTGACGGCAACGCCGCCGACGCCGCCCGGGTGGCCAACGATGTCCAGCGGGAGCTGGAGAACCGCTTCCCCAAGGAGGCCCCCAACATCGAGGCCATTCAGGACACCGTCGAAAAGCAGCTGATGAACCACGGCTTCAACAACGCCGCCAAGGCCTACATCCTCTACCGGGCCAACCGGACCCGCGCCCGGGAGGCCAACACCGTGCTGATGAAGACCATCGACGAGATTACCAACATCGATGCCCGCATCAGCGACATGAAGCGGGACAACGCCAACATCGACGGCAACACCGCCATGGGCTCCATGCTCCAAATCGGCGCCGCCGGTGCCAAGGCCTACAACGAGATGTACCTGCTCCGGCCTGAACACGCCAAAGCCTACCGGGAGGGCGACATCCATATCCACGACTTCGATTTCTACTCCCTGACCACCACCTGCTGCCAGATCGATATTCTGAAGCTGTTCCACGGCGGCTTCTCCACCGGTCACGGCTACCTCCGGGAGCCCCAGAGCATCCAGAGCTACGCCGCCCTGGCTGCCATCGCCCTGCAGTCTAACCAGAACGACCAGCACGGCGGCCAGTCCATTCCCAACTTCGATTACGCCATGGCCGAAGGCGTTGCCAAGACCTACCGCAAGGCCTTCACCCGCCGGGTTCGGGATGCGGTGGAGGATTACCTGGATCTGGACGATGAATCCGAAAGCATCAGCGCCATCATCGCCGAGGCTGAAAAGACCACCGGCGAAACCGCCAAGCTGGAAAGCGCCCCCGCCTTCATCGATGCCATCGCCGCCGGGCTCTGCGGCAAGTATGGCATCTCCGATGAAATGGCCCGCAAGCTCATTAACCGGGCCTCCCTGCGCTCCGCCCACAAGACCGACCGGGACACCAAGCAGGCCATGGAGGGTCTGGTCCACAACCTGAACACCATGCACTCCCGTGCCGGTGCCCAGACCCCCTTCTCCTCCATCAACTACGGCACCGATACCACCCCCGAGGGCCGCATGGTCATCCGCAACATCCTGCTGGCCCTGGAGGCCGGTTTGGGCCACGGCGAGACCTGCATTTTCCCCATCCACATCTTCAAGGTCAAAGAGGGCATCAACTACAACGAGTCCGACCCCAACTACGACCTGTTCCGCCTCAGTATGCGGGTCAGCGCCAAGCGGCTGTTCCCCAACTACACCTTCCTGGATTCTCCCTTCAATCTGCAATACTATGTCCCCGGCCGTCCTGAGACGGAGGTGGCCACCATGGGCTGCCGTACCCGTGTCATGGGCAACGTCTACGACCCCAGCCGTCAGATCGCCTACTCCCGGGGCAACCTGTCCTTCACCTCCATTAACCTGCCCCGCATCGCCATCGAAAGCAAGGGCGATGAGAAGGTTTTCTATGAAAAACTCCAGGCCATGCTGGAACTGGTGGCCCAGCAGATGCTGGATCGCTTCGAGATTCAGGCGGACAAGCACATTTACAACTACCCCTTCCTGATGGGCCAGGGCATCTGGCTGGACTCCGACAAGCTGACCATGCAGGACGACCTGCGGGAAGTTCTGAAGCATGGCACCCTGTCCATCGGCTTTATCGGCCTGGCAGAAACGCTGACTGCCCTCTACGGTCAGCACCACGGCGCCAGTGAGGAGATCCAGAAGAAGGGCCTGGAGATCATCGGCTATATGCGCGATTACTGCGACCGCAAGTCCCAGGAGCTGAAAATGAACATCACCCTGCTGGGCACCCCCGCCGAGGGCCTGTCCGGCCGGTTTATCCGGATGGACCAGAAGCGCTACGGCCGCATCCCCGGCGTCACCGACCGGGAATACTACACCAACAGCTTCCATATCCCCGTCTGGCAGCCCATCTCCGTCTACGACAAGATTCGGCTGGAGGCCCCCTACCACGCCCTGTGCAACGCCGGCCACATCAGCTATGTGGAGCTGGACGGCGACACCGCCCACAACGTGGAGGCCTTCGAGTCCGTGGTCCGCTGTATGCACGATTTCGGCGTGGGCTACGGCTCCATCAACCATCCCGTTGACCGTGACCCGGTCTGCGGCTATGTGGGCATCATCGGCGATGTCTGCCCCCGCTGCGGCCGCCGGGAGGGTGAGGAAATTCCCTTCGAGCGTGTGGAAGAGCTGAGAAGACTGTACCCTGAAATGCCTGCATTCCAGGGAATCGAATAAGGAGGAATACTTATGACCATCAAGAGTACCAATGAGAAAATGGGCCAGGGTGTCGGCTTCGAGCGGATCCGCCGGATCACCGGCTACCTGGTGGGCACCATGGACAAGTGGAACGACGCCAAGCGGGCTGAGGAGCGGGACCGGGTCAAGCACGGTCTGAGCAAGGATGCTTGATTTATCCGGCATCGTCAGCGACAGCATCGTTGACGGCCCCGGCATCCGGACCACGGTTTTCTGCCAGGGGTGTCCCCACCACTGCGAAGGCTGCCACAACCCGGAAACCTGGGAATTTGGCTGCGGGACGCCCATGGAGGAGGAGAGGATTTTCGAAATTGTGAAATCCAATCCCCTGTGCCGGGGGGTGACCTTTTCCGGCGGCGAGCCCTTCGCCCAGGCGGAAGGCTTCGCCAAATTGGCCCGGCTGCTGAAAGAGGCAGGCTACGAGGTGGCCTCCTACTCCGGCTTCACCTTCGAGCAGCTTCTGCGCGGCACCCAGGCCCAGCGGGAATTGCTGCAAACCATCGATGTTCTGATCGACGGACCCTTTATTATGAAAGAAAAAAGCCTGGAAATCAGCTTCCGGGGCAGCCGGAATCAACGAATTTTGGATGTTCCCGCCAGTCTGACAGCCAATCAACCCATCACCATCACCAGCAAACGTTGGCTGGGAGAATATTGACCACCCAGGCCGCCGTGCTCCATCACGGCGGTCTTTTTTATTGCAGCATAGGGAAGGGGCGGGGCATCTTCTCTTGCATTCCGACGAACTATCTGCTAGAATAACAAAAAAGGGGGTCGGATTATGGATAAATCCGCGTTGCGCTCGGCTATCCGCCAAAAGAAGCGGGCGATGACCGAGAATCAAATTGATGCCGCCAGTGAAAGGCTGGGGCAGATGTTTGCTTCCAGCGAACTTTATCAGAAGGCTAAGACCATCTATGGCTATCTGCCTTACAATCAGGAGGTCCGCACGGTGCCGATGCTTCAGCGGGCCATCCGGGATGGAAAACGGGTGGCGGTGCCCAAGGTCTATGGGGATGAGATGCGATTTATTTACCTGGATGACCTGTCCGCTGTGGAGAAGGGCTACGCCGGGATTCCGGAGCCCATTGCCGATGGGCCGATTGCCCACGACCTGACAGCGTTGGTGCTGATGCCTGGTCTGGCCTTTGACCGGCAGGGGCATCGCATCGGCTATGGCGGCGGCTTTTATGATAAGTTTCTCGCCGCTGAGCCGACTCATCCTACGTTGGCGCTGTGTTATGATTTCCAAATGCTCGACCATCTGGAAACGGAAGAATTTGATGTGCCTGTGGACTGCGTCCTCTGGGCCTGAACAGGAGTTTTTATTATGCCGTTTATTCCCGTTATTATCATAGCCGCCCTGACTTTCGGTGTGTGCTATCTGGTGGACAAGGGATTTGTAAAGGTGTTCCGGGGCAGGGTGGAGCATATTTCGGGCCTGTCCGTCCGGCTGAACAAGCGCTATGCCACCTTCGGTATCGTGCTGCTGTTTTTGGGAGTCTGTGCGATATTTGCCGGACTTAGAGGACATATGGTGCTGATGATTGGCGGCGCGGTGGTGCTGCTAATGGGCATCGGACTGATTGTGTATTACATGACCTTTGGTATCTTTTATAATGAGGATAGCTTCGTTCTGACCACCTTCGGAAGACGCAGCACCAGCTACCGTTACAGCCAAATCAAGGGGCAGCTCCTTTACAACGCCGGGGGGAATATCCTGATCGAACTCCACCTGGAGGATGGGCGCGCGGTTACGCTCCAGGTGGCAATGGTGGGGGCCTATGGCTTTTTGGACTACGCTTTCGCCAACTGGTGCCGCCAGACAAACCAGGACCCCGAAAAGTGCGATTTTCATGACCCGGACAGCAGTCTGTGGTTCCCGATGATGGAGGGTAACTGATGCATATTCCCTCCGGAACCACCAATGAGGTGGATATTTTGACATTTCAACAGGCGTTGGCGGCGGCGAATACACCTTCAACGGACTACGATATCAACAAATGGCTTTATGCGCCGAATTTTTATTCGGAATACCGGTATATTTTGGGCACCCGGGGTGAAAATCCTCTGATTTGCATCGGAATTAACCCCTCCACCGCCAAGCCGGATGACTTGGACAACACCCTCAAATCTGTCCAACGAATCGCGCTGGGCAATGGGTACGACAGCTTTATCATGTTCAATGTCTACGCCCAGCGGGCCACCAAGCCCGACGATATGGAGCGGCAGTGCAATATGGATTTACATCGTGAGAATATGGAAGCCTTTCGCTATGTGTTAAGCATCTCCTCGAAGCCGGCAGTTTGGGCGGCCTGGGGCGCAATTATTGAAAAGAGAAACTATCTTCCGGACTGCGTTCGGGATATGGTGGCCCTGGGGCAGGAATATGGTGCCGCCTGGCTCTGTGCCGGGCCCATCAGCAAAAAGGGACATCCCCATCATCCGTTGTATTTGCGTAAGGATGAAGTTTTGAAGCCCTTCGATGTGGCGGGCTATCTTAATCGTATGGAGGTCTGACCATGGATCCCAGCTTGTGCGACTCCTGCTGGCACTTCGATTATGATGAGGAGTACGACGAATATTATTGTATGATGGACTTGGACGAGGATGAGGTCTACCGCATCTTCGCCAGCCGCCAGAGCCGCTGCCCCTACTACCGGCAGGGCGATGATTATACACTAGCAAGGAGGCAATAAAGATGAAAAGAATATTTGCGCTTTTTTTGGCGCTGATGATGCTACTTTGCGCCTGCGGCAAGGAGCCCGGGGGAGCGCCGACCAGCTTACAATCGGATACGACGGAAACAACGGCACCAGAAGATATTGAGCCCTCCACCACCACGCCAACGGAGCCGGAGGAAACGGAGCCCTCAACGGATGCACCCACGGATCCCGGCGAGACAGAGCTGCCCACCACGGCTCCCACGGAAACCACAGCGCCTGTTGAGCCGGAGCCGGTTTATCGGCCGGATTTCGGAATGTATCAGCCGGAAAGCGATATCGAGTTCGCCACCGGCGGCACGGTAAAGCTCTTCCTGCCGGAGGAGGTTGAGGTCTATGATATCGCTATGCTGGGCGATGGGATTCTGCTGTTTTCCCATGGGGAGGAGGATGAAACATTGCTCACCCTCTGCCGGGAGGAGTTGGCTCCCGTTCACGTCACCATCCCTGTGTACTACGCCTGTGACGATGGCTTGGGTGCCCGGGTGAGTGAATTGGGCGTCAGCTATTATGACCCAGCGGCCAATGCGGTGGTGTTTTTAGACACACAGCTGCATGAAGTGAATCGGATAGAGCTGCTGGCTGAGATTACCGGTAATCCGATGGTCGCTGAGGATTGGTCCCATATCTACTATTTTCTTCCCACGGCGCTGATGACTGTGGATGTGGAAACGGGGATTAGTCGGGTGCGTAAGGAATGTGCCTTTGAATATCAGTATGTCACCGGCTTGTACTTTGATGGCGCTGTGTTGGAATGCAGCATTTTTGACGGTGTAACAGATCAGGTGCTGTACTTGTCCACCGAGACAGGGGAGACGCTGTTTATGTCCGAGACCATGCCCTTCCTGGAAACGGATGGACAGTGGTTCTTTGCGGAATGGTACGGTGACGCGCTACCTCAGCTTCTGTTCGGTCAACGGGGACAGCGGGCCAGTTGCCTGGTGAACGCCTCTGTGGGCACTTCTGTTTCGGCACTGCCGGAGCTGGAAAGTGCGCTTCTTTGGGCTACGACGGAAACATCCACCACGCTGGACTACTATCATTTGCAGACCGGCACCCGGACGGCTTCTTTGACGGCGAATGGCCTGTTTGAACCTTGGTCGGTGACCGCCGACTGTCAGCGGGGGCTTATCTGGTTCCTGGCGGAGGATGCTTATGCCGAAACCGGGCTGTATTGCTGGGACCCCTCCCTGAATCAAATCCAGGATGATACGGACTATACGACCCCTTACTACACCGCTCAGGAGCCGGATTTGGAGGGCCTGGCCCGTATCGAAGAACAGGCGGATGCCATCGGTAAGACCTATGGCGTGCGGATTTGGGTCTATGAAGAGGCAGTTTCTGCTGAACCGGGGGATTTTTCCTTTGAAGTTGCTTACCAGGTGCCGCTGTATGAGCAGTATTTGTCTATCCTGGAAAAAGGACTGGCATCTTATCCGGAAAAGTTTTTGAAAAAGCTGGGCACCAGCTCTGATAATGGGAAAATTACCATCTGCCTGATTGGCGGTGCCTATGGTGATAATGCACTGGGGGCAGTGTCTACTGCGGACGGTGTTCAGTATACCATGGATGGCAATCAGTATGTGGGCCTGGTGATGAACGAATTTTTTGAAAGTTCCCTGTACCATGAGCTGTTTCACATCATCGATACTTATGTGTTCAACCGCGTGAATATCTATGACCGCTGGGATGAGCTGAATCCTGCTGGATTTCGATACGATAATGATTATTTGGAGAACCAGTATCGGGATGACGAGCAGTACCTGGAGGATGAAACCCGGGCCTTCATCGATATGTATTCCATGAGCTACGCCAAAGAAGATCGGGCAAGAATCATGGAATACGCCATGCAGGAAGGGATGGAGGGGTACTTCATCTCGCCCATCATGCAAAGCAAGCTAAAGACGCTGTGCAAGGGCATCCGCAAGGCCTTTGAGCTGGATAAGTACAAAGAGCCGCTGGTTTGGGAGCAGTATTTGCAATGAAACTATATGTGACACGCCATGGGGAGACCCCCTGGAATGTGGAAAACAAGATATGCGGCAGGACAGATGTGCCTCTGACCACCAAGGGGCTTGCTCAGGCGGAGTCGTTGGCGCAACGGGCAGGGGAGCTGGACATCGATTTGATTGTGGCATCTCCCATGCTCCGGGCCATGACCACCGCCCAAATCGTGGCACGGCATTGTGGCGTGCCGGTGATTGCCGATGAACGCCTTGTGGAACAGGACTACGGCATCTTTGAGGGCCGTGACCGGTCTGACCCCGGCTTTCTGGCCAATAAGCGCCACTTTGCTTTCCGTTATCCCGGCGGGGAATCCATGATGCAGATGGCCCTGCGAGTCTATGGTCTGCTGGAGGAGTTGCACAGTCGCTACGCAGATAAAACACTGCTTTTGGTGTGCCATGGCGGTGTCTGCCGCATTATCAACAGCTATTTTCGGGATTTGACCAACGAGGAATTTTTCCGTTATTACATTGATAATTGTGCAATGGAATGTTTTCACTATTGATTTGTAATAGTGGACAAAATATGAACTTAAATTTCTGTTAAAATGCCAATTCCATATTGGCGGGATTTGGTTTATAATGTATGAAGCAATCCCTATATCTTTTTTGAGGAGGAAAAACGATGAAAATCAATTCCAAACGCCTGGTAGGCATCCTGATCTGCCTGGCAATGGTGCTGGCTGTGCTGCCCATGGCAGTTTTCGCCGCCGACACCACGACTGTGTACTGCGCTGCTCCCAGCGGCTGGACCAACTGTAATGTGTATTGGTGGGGCGCTGCTGACACCAATCCTGGCTGGCCCGGCGAGGCTATGACCCAGGGGAGCGATGGCCTGTGGTACTACGAGGTTCCCTCTGATGCTACCAACGTCATCTTCAACAATGGCTCTGCCCAGTCTGCTGACCTGGATATGCCCACCGATGACAAGGTTCAGTGGAACTACGAGGCCAAGGAGTGGGTTGCCTACGGTTCTGATGTGCCCGAAGTCGAGGCTGTTTACTACCTCCGTGGCACCATGAACGAGTGGGGCACTGCCAATGTCTTCGAGAAGAATGCCGATGGCACCTATTCCTGCACCATGGATCTGGCTGCTGGCTCCTATGAGTACAAGGCCGGTACCGAGGACTGGGGCTGGGGCTGTCCTGCTCAGGGAAACCTGAACATGACCCTGGAAGCTGACGATACCGTCACCTTCGTTCTGGACCTGAATGCGAATTCTCTGACCTACACTCTGGCCAGCGGCACCGTTGTTGTCGTTGACTACTTCCTGCGTGGCTCCATGAACGAGTGGAATGCCGATGATGCCAGCAAGATGGTTGACAATGGCGATGGCACTTACTCCATCACCCTGGATTTGGTTGCCGGTACGTATGAGTACAAGGCTGGCACCGCTGACTGGAGCTATAGCTGCCCCGGTGAGAACGCCATCCTGAATGTGGTTTCCGACTGCGCCGTTACCTTCGTTCTGAATCTGAACGATAATACCATCGTCGCTTCTGGCGATGGCGTTGACAGCTTTGTCAGCACCGATTACTATGTTGCCGGTCAGGAGGGCCTGTGTGGCTCTGATTGGGCTGTTGCCGACGAGGCCAACAAGATGACCGAGACCGGTTCCGGTGTCTATGAAATCACCTACACCAATGTGGTTGCCGGTGAGTATCAGATTAAGGTTACCAACGGCACCTGGGATCAGTGCTGGGGCGGCGATGGCCCCGAGGGCAACTACCTGGTGGTTGTTGAGGTTGCCAGCGATGTGACCATTATCTTCGACAAGGAGACCGAGTCTATCAGCGTTGAGATTACTGCGCTGGTCGCTGATCCTACCATCCCCGATGCTACCGAGCCCGAGGTTACTGAGCCCGAGGTCACTGAGCCCGAGGTTACTGAGCCCGAGGTCACTGAGCCCGAGGCCACCGAGCCCGAGGTCACTGAGCCTGAGGCTACTGAGCCTGAGGCTACTGAGCCCGAGGCCACCGAGCCTGAGGCTACTGAGCCCGAGGCCACCGAGCCTGAGGCTACTGAGCCCGAGGCCACCGAGCCTGAGGCTACCGAGCCCGAGGCTACCGAGCCCGAGGCTACTGAGCCCGAGGCCACCGAGCCTGAGGCCACCGAGCCTGAGGCTACCGAGCCCGAGGCTCCTACCTATGGCGGCCTGAGTGATTACCGCGTCACCGGTAGCACTGATTGGCTGGGCAACTGGGATGCCGCCCACGAGGCTGGCCGTATGACCCAGGTTGGCGAGAGCACCTACGAAATCACTTTCAAGAACGTTGCCGCTGGTGAGTATCAGTTCAAGGTCACCATGGGCACTTGGGAGAACAACTGGGGCGGTGATGGCCCCGATGGCAACTACATGCTGAATGTTGAAGAGGCTGGCGATGTCACCATCATCTTTAACAGCGCTGATGGTTCCATCAGTGTGAAGCTGCCCACCATCCCTGAAACCGGCGATTCCAGCATGACTGCTATCCTTGTTGCTATGCTGGCCGCTACCGCTGGCCTGGTTTGCACCGTCAGCAAGAAGAAGGAGTTCTAATTCTTCTATCCCTTACATCAAAAACTGCCCCATGAAAGTGGGGCAGTTTTTTTGTGGGTTTTCTATAGAAATCGCCGGAATAATATGTTATAATGGCTTGGTACGAATTATAACATACTGCGAGGTTATTATGAACAACAAGGAAATTGGCGAGATTCGTCGCCGTGTGCGCCGGGACCGCAGCAATATGACGGCGATTTATGGCTGCTATGTAAATGAAAACAAGGAAATCATCTCTGAATTTCATCAGAGTACCGGCATTATGCCTGAAAATGAGGCAGATAAGTATTTTGGTTTGATGCGCAGGGCATTGTCCGGGTCCATTGGAAAAAATCTGATTGATATCACCTTCAAAACTTCCCAGGTTGCAGCTTCCGAAGAGCATAAGCTGCTGATGGATTTGCGTAGCTCCAAGCTAAAAGAGGAACAGCTTCGGTTGGCTTTTTATAACAAGGTCATTGAAACGGTTTCGCTGGAATCCAACTACTTAATTTTGATTGGATGCGATAGCTATGATGTTCCCTTCAAAAGCAGGGATGATTCCACCCAGGCGGATGCGTCTAATGAGGTTTTTACCTATTTACTTTGTGCCATCTGCCCTGTGAAGCAGACGAAGCCGAATCTCCACTATATCCCCGAGTCCAAGGAGTTCCATGATGGTGGCATGCTGAACATCGTTTCGGCGCCGGAGCTGGGATTCCTGTTCCCGGCCTTTGATAATCGGTCCACTAATATTTATAATGCGCTTTATTATACCCATAGCCCCAAGGAAAACCATGAGAGCTTTGTGTCTGCTGTGTTCAATACGCCGATTCCGAAGCCTGCGGCAGAACAGAAGAAAACCTTCGAAGCGCTCCTGACCAGAACGTTGGATGAAGATTGCAGTCTCGACCTGGTACAAACGGTCCATGATCAGATTTGCCAGAGAATCGAGCTCCATAAGGAAAGCAAGATTCCCGAACCTCTGATGATTGGGAAGGAGGATGTGAAGGGGGTCCTGTCTTCCTGCGGCGTGTCCGAGGAACATTTGGCGAAATTCAGTGTGGATTATGACGAAGCCTTCGGTTTTGAGGCGAATCTTCATCCCAAAAACATTATCGACGACAAGCGTTTTGAAATCCATACACCGGACGTTTCCATCAAGGTTGCCCCTGACCGTACGGATTTGATTGAAACCCGCATCATCGGCGGCGTGAAGTACATTATGATTTGCGCCGAGGAGGATGTGGAGGTCAATGGTGTCAGCATTCATATTGCTGATGGTGAGCCGGCTACCGTATAAAATGGTTGCGCTCTGCACAAAAATAAGGTATAATATTGATAATAATGGGAGGTGGGACTATGGCGCATCGTGTGAAGCGTTACCGCATGGATTTTGAGGGTAAAGGGCCCTTTCGGGGGGCTGTCCTGATTGGCTTTGCGGTGTTTTTGCGTATCCTGTATTATTTCGGCTTCCTCTGGACTGAGATGGTAGGGCTGAAAGAATTGCTGATGTATTTAGTAATTCCTGCGGTTTTTGAAACATCGTTTATTATCTTGCTGCGGGGTGTTCGGCTGAAGCTGCCTCTTGTTTATGGCATTCTGGGTGCGGTTTACTGCGTGCTGCTCATTGTGCAATGCTTGCAGCATGGAGATGTGCTGGGGATAGTCCTTTCCGTATTTTTCTATGTGGTTTGCGGCGCATTGCTGGTGGTTGTTTCTCTTGGCCTGCTGAGCAAGGAAATTGGTGTTACCATGTGCTTTGCGACCGCAATTATGCGCCTGGTTTTCTCTGGCGTTTTATTCACTGGATATAAGTTGGGCATTATGCCCCTGCTTAGCGAAGCATGCACATTTATCGTTTTGTGCGCTATGGCATATTTTACCATGGGCATGAAGGAGCCGAAGAATTAATAATATCCCCGCAGAGCGCAAACTCCGCGGGGATTCATTATTTTGTGGCGGCCGAAACAATCAAATCAACGCAGCTTTGGATGCCGAGGGTGCCACTGTTGAGGCACAGGTCATAATTTTTGGCACTTCCCCAGATTCGGCCGGTGTAGTGCTGGTAATTGACCTTGCGGCGCTTGTCCTTTTCATGCAGTCGATTTTCGGGGCTCTTCTCGGATTCACCGTAAAGCCGTACGATGCGCTCTGCCCGGTAGTCGATATCTGCGTGGATGAAAACGTTCAGGACATTTTTCCGGTCCTTTAGGATGTAGTCGGCGTTGCGCCCGACGATGACGCAGGGGCCCTTGTCCGCTAACTGCTGAATTACGCTGCACTGGATGCTCCACAGAAAATCGGCGGTGGACATTCCGTTCATAATACCGGGGATGGTCTGCTGGGAAAAGGCGTAGGCAAAGCGGCTTTTGGAAGGGGAGTGCTCGCCATTTTCTTCCACAAAGGTGGGGGCGAAGCCGGATTCTAACGCAATCTGCTCCACAAGCTCCTTGTCGTAGAAGGGGATGCCAAGGCGGTCAGCGACCTCGCGTCCAACGCTGCGTCCACCGCTGCCGAATTCACGGCTGATGGTAATGATTTTGGTAGCCATCATCGTACCTCCCAGTTTCAAATTCTGCTGTTATTATATATGATTTGTAGGAAATCGTCAATCAGGAAGAATAAAAAATGCCAAAGCACACGAGGTGCTTTGGCATTTTTGGTGTAAATTAGCCCAGTTCGCAGAGCTTCTTCAGCTTCTTGGCGCCGGTGGTGCCGTAGAAGGTGTCGTCGCTGATGGCGTAGACGTTGCCGTTGCCGGAGGCGACAGCAGCCTGGACATCGCTCAGGACCTTGGAGCCCTTCTTGCCGTTGGAGCAGGCGTACAGGTCGCCATCCTGGATGTAGTAGACCCGATCCTTGCGGCTCAGCGCCAGAGAAACGCTGCTCAAATCCTCGGTAATCTCTCTGGGAGTGCCGCCCTTCTTGCCGTTGACGCTGTACAGAGCGCCGTCGTAGATGAAGTATACAAACTTGCGGTTGGAGGTTACGACGTAGTTTTTGGAAACATCGTCCTTGACGATGGTCTTGTACTTCTCGCTGGCCTTGTCGCCGTGGCTGGCCTTGATGCAGCGCAGCTCATCGCCATCGTAGATGTAGTAGACATACTTGCCGCTGGCATCCAGCTGAGCGGAAGTTGCTTTGGAAACCAGCTTAGTGCTCTTGTCGTTCTTCTTGATCATCCACAGCTCGTTGTCGTTGTTGGAGTAAACGTGCTTCAACAGATTGGTGACGGGCAAGGTGTTCTCGCCGGTTGCATTAGCGTCGCTGTAGCCGCTGGGGTAAACCAAATTCAGGGAGCTGTCGTTGACAAGCTTCTCGGCTTCCTTACCCTTGTTGGAGAAGTACATCTTGCCGTCCTTACCGGAGAACATGACCTGCGTATGCTTGGAGTTGAAACCGACACTACCAGTAAGTTCGCCCAGCTTTTCACGGTCGCCGTTCTTCTTGTAGCAGTACAGGTTGGTGCCCTCGCCGCTGATCTTCACATAAATCTGCTTGCCGTTGTCGGACATGCCGTACAGAGTGCCGCCATCGTTGGAAACCTCAACGCTCTTCTTGCCCTTGAAGTACATCAGCTCGGCCTTCTTGCCGGACTCGGAGGCAGGCACGAAGTAAGCCACGGACTTGCCGTCGGGGGAAATGACATAGTCTGCATTGGAACCGATATCGTCGGAAATTTCTTTGGACTTGCCGCTGCTGACCTTGGCCAGGTGCAGGGTGTAGACAGTCTTGCTGTCCTTGGTTTCGGCGGTGACGTAAGCAACGTACTTGCCGTTGTTGCTCAGCTTGAAGTCGATAACATCAGAGGCGATTTCCTTAATCTTCTTGCCGGAAACGCCATACAGTTCCTTCTCGCTGGACAGAATCGCTGCATTCTTGCCGTCCAGGCTGGTGCGCCACTGGGGAGCGCTCTTACTGTCGATGGTGGTGGAGAGGACCTTCTTGTTGACGATAACGGAGTACTCTTCCTTGTCGGTCTTTTGCACGGTGATAGAGGACTTCTGCTCGATAAAGCCGTTGTTGCCGCCGAAGATGGCACAGACAATGGCCAACACCAGCAGAACGGCCACACAGCCAATGGCACCGAAGAGCACCATCTTGTTGGAGAAGATGGACTTCACCTTGGAGCCGATGGGGCCGAGGACACCGGCCATCTGGGCCTTAATGGCACCGGCATTCACCTTGGAGCCGGCCTTTTTGGGAGCAGGCTGCTGCGGAGCAACATACTGCTGTTGCTGCTGTACATACTGCTGTTGCTGTTGTACATACTGCTGCTGAGAATTCTGCTGAGTATTTTGCTGCGGATTCTGCTGGGCGGCGATGTTGGCACCGCAACCGACACAGAATTTCGCGCCGGGCGCATTGGATGCACCACAGTTGGGACAATTCATAAATAATTCTCCTTTCGGTTATGATACAGCATGATTATACCACCTTTTTCACGGATTGTCAATTAAATCAAGTTTGGAATTGCCTTAATAACGAAAAAAATAACAGATTTTTCCGGCTTTATATAAAATGCGACCGAATTTTGAGAGGTTAAAACCGGTTTGAGAATTGGACTAAGCGGCGTGAGGCCCTATCAATTGTGCAAATAGACTAAAATATAACGAATATTCATAAAAAATGTGTTGAAATTATCTTATTATTTGATATACTGTACCTATGGAAACTCGACTATTTACTACGAAAGGAATTGTGATGACCATGGTTGATTTGCGCGCAAAGCCCTATAATCTGAGTGATGAGGACATTCGCTGGGTGGAATCCACCATCGCCGGGATGTCCCCTGAGGAGAAGGTTGGCCAGCTGTTCTTCCAGCTCACCGCCTCCCAAGAGGAAGAATATTTGAAGGAACTGATGGAGAAGTACCATCTGGGCGGCTGCCGCTACAATGCGATGCCCGGTGCCAAGGTGCTGGAGCAGAACCGAACGCTCCAGAAGTATGCCAAGATCCCCGTTTTTATTGCTTGCAACCCGGAGCAGGGCGGCAACGGTGTTTGCCCCGACGGTACATTTGTTGCGAATCAGATCAAGATTGGCGCCACCGGTAAGACCGAGTACGCCAAGGCCATGGGCAAGATTTCCGGCGCTCAGACCTATGCCACCGGCTGCAATATGACCTTCGCCCCTGTGGTGGACATCACCTACAACTGGGAATGTGAAGAGGTGCTGGCCCGGGCTTATGGCAACGACCCCAAGATGGTTGCCACCATGGGCAAGGCTTACATGGACGGCGTTCACGAAAACGACGGCGTCGCCTCCTGCGCCAAGCATTTCCCCGGAAATGGCCAGGACTACCGGGATGCCCATATGTCCAACAACATCAATCACTTCGGTGAAGAGGACTGGATGGCCTCCTATGGCTATGTTTACAAGACCCTGATCGACGGCGGCCTGGATGCGATTATGGGCGGCCATATCATGATGCCTACCTATATGCAGGAGCTGAATCCGGACATCACCATGGACGAAATGATGCCTGCCACCCTGTGCCCCGAGATCATGACCGGGCTGTTGCGGGAGAAACTGGGCTTCAACGGCATGGTGGTCACCGATGCCTCCCACATGGTGGGCATGACCAACCGGATGAAGCGCAAGGATATGCTTCCTGCCTCCATCAACGCAGGCTGCGATATGTTCCTGTTCTTCAATGACCCCGATGAGGACTACAACACCATGCTGGATGCCTACCGGAGCGGCATCATCAGCGAGGAGAGAATGGTGGAGGCCCTGACCCGCATCCTGGGCCTGAAAGCCAAGATGGGCCTGAACAAGAAAACCTTGGAAGAGTTGTGCCCCACCCCTGAATACTGCGCTGCGGAGCTGAATAACCCCGAATACAAGAAGGTTGCCGGGGAAGTGACCAAGGACTGCCTGACCCTGGTCAAGTACAAGGACGAGGACGTGCTGCCCCTGAATCCCGAAAAGACCAAGCGGATCATGATTGTTCAGATCAAGGGCGCCGACGGCCCCATGGCGGCGCTGGCGGCCATGGCCATGGGTATGGGCGGCAATAAGCAGACTCCTGCCGAGAAGCTCCGGGACCGGCTCATTGCCAAGGGCTTTGATGCCTATATCTATGTCAGCCCCCTGGACAAGATTCTGGCGGATGTGAAGGCCGGTAAACCCTTCAATTTGAATATTTACTTCGCCGGCAAGAACGCCATCAGCGATTTTACCTCCCAGCAGGATCTGGTGATTTCTCTGTTCAATGTGGCCAATGGGCATCCGGCCTTCGGTATGTCCAAGGGCGGCGGCGAGATTCCCTGGTATGTCCACGAGCTGCCGGTGGTTGGTATTTCCGTGAATAAGCCCACCATGCTGGCGGACTGCCCCATGCTGCGGACCTATATCAACGCCTACGACAGCAACGACGACACCATGGACGCTCTGGTGGATGCCCTGCTCACCGGCCCCGCGGCTTTCAAGGGTACCGACCCCATCGACAGCTACTGCGGTATGTGGGACACCCATATGTAAGGAGGCATTATGTCCGTTTTTGATACTTTTGTGAAAAAACACGATTATCTGGTCTGTGTGGATTCCGACGGCTGCGCTATGGATACCATGAATTGCAAGCATTTCCACTGCTTTGGCCCCTGTATGGTTATGGAGTGGGATTTGGAGCAGTGGCGGATCCCCATTCTGGAGCGGTGGAATCAGGTGAATCTGTTCCAGATGACCCGTGGCATCAACCGGTTTAAGGGCCTGGCCCTGGCACTGACGGAGATTGATGCCCAATATACCCCCATCCCCGGTGTGAAAACGCTGACCCAGTGGGTGGAGACCACCAAGGCCCTGTCCAACGATGCGCTGATTGCTGCCATCGGAGAAACCCCCGAAGGGGAGGGGAAGGCTTGCCTGGAGAAGGCGCTGTCCTGGTCCAGGGCTGTCAACGAAAGCATTGTTCATCTGCCGGATGAGCTGAAGGTGCCCTTCCCTGGTGCAAAGGAAGGACTGGAGGCGGCCCACGCCTTTGCGGATGTAGCCATTGTTTCCAGCGCCAACCGTGGTGCGGTGGAAGAGGAATGGACTGTTCACGGCCTGCTGGAGCATACCGATATTATGCTGGCCCAGGATTGCGGCAGCAAGGCCCATTGTATCGGGGAAATGCTGAAATTCGGTTATGAGAAGGACCATGTGCTGATGGTGGGCGATGCCCCCGGCGACTGCGACGCGGCGGAGAGCAACGGCGTGTGGTATTTCCCGATTCTCGTCAATAAAGAGGGCGAAAGCTGGGCGGAACTGAAGGATGTGGCGCTGGAAAAGCTGCAAAACGGCCAGTACGGCCCCTATCAGCCGGGGAAGAAACAGGAATTTTTGACCAATTTGGGTGGTTAATCATTAACCGTGGCTGCCGCAATCGCGGCAGCCACTTACTTATCGTATTATTAACGCATGGCACGAAAATGAATGTATGTCATTGCGAACCAGTGCGCCACAGCTTCGCGCTAAGAGCCGCCTACGGCGGTTGCGCTACGCATAGTCTGCGGACTTATGGTGTGGCAATCTCCTAAAGTTTCCGATATCCTCAGGAGATTGCCACGTCGCTTCGCTCCTCGCAATGACAAGGGGGGGCGGATTGCCACGTCGCTTCGCTCCTCGCAATGACAAGGGGGGGCGGATTGCCACGTCGCTTCGCTCCTCGCAATGACAAGGGGGGCGGATTGCCACGTCGCTTCGCTCCTCGCAATGACAAGGGGGACGGATTGCCACGTCGCTTCGCTCCTCGCAATGACAAGGGGGGCGGATTGCCACGTCGCTTTGCTCCTCGCAATGACAGCGTTATCTTAATGCACGAAACAATCCTCAAAGAAAGGAAATTGATATGATCCAACGTTGTTATCCCCAGGGGAAACGAAAGGCCTTCAATGTGACTTATGATGATGGCGTTCTTCAGGATGTTCGATTTGTGGAATTGCTGAATCGGTATGGCCTGAAGGGGACCTTTAATCTCAATTCTCAGCTCATGGAGCAGGAATTTGAATGGGTGCATCCCAATGGGATGGTGGTGAAGCGGCTGTCCCCGGGGGCGGTTCTGCATTTGTATGACGGACATGAAATTGCCAGCCACACCCTGACTCATCCATACATGACGGACAAAACCGAAGAGGAACTGCTGTGGGAAATCGGGGAGGATAAGCATCGGCTGGAGGCTCTTTTTGGCCGGGAAGTGGCAGGCTTTGCGGTGCCGTTTCGCGATTATGATGCAAAAATTGCCGCCTGCGTCCGAAAATGCGGCTTTGAATACGGCCGCTGCTCCGAGCCAAGCCATAGCTACTCCCCCTGGCAGGATGTTTATCGCTGGAAAACAGGCATTTTCCATCTGGCACCGGGCTTTGAGGCCTTTGTGGATGGATTTTTTCAGACCGATGAGGAGCTGGCGCTGTGCCAGATTGTGGGGCACAGCTATGATTTGGATGCGGCGCAAATGTGGGGTAAGATGGAGGGGATTTTTGCGAAAATTGCCGAAAACCCGGAGATTCTTCCCATGACCCATCTGGAAATCGTTCGATATCTGAATGCCATGTCCAGGGCCCGGATTACGGCGGACGCTGTGCAGAACTTTAGCGATGCCACGCTGTGGTTCCTGGCGGATGGGGCGAAAATCATGCTCCGGCCCGGGGAGGAATACCATATATAATGGGAAATTACACAGTTTTTGTCCATATTTTGTGGTCAAGCTGTGTATTCTACCAAATTTGTAGAAATCCGTTGACAAATCCATAAAAATGGGTATACTGAAATACACAAAACCAAATAACCTAAGAAGTCGCCGGAACAGTCGAACCGGGGGCGGAGGACTCTCTGGAGAACACATTCAGTTGTGTGCCGAAGGTGCAAGGCGAAGGCCGAATCTCTCAGGCAAACGGACGGAGACGCAGTGTATTGCTTTTCGTGCAGTCCTCATTATTTGGGGACTGCATTTTTCAGAAAGAAGGTATTTTTTTATGTACGGTAAACCCATTGATTCCATCGGATTTGTTTCCAATTATGATGCTGAGCTGGCCGCTATGATGGGCCGGGAGTTGGGCCGCCAGCAGGATGGCCTGGAGCTGATTGCTTCCGAGAACTTTGCTTCTCCTGCGGTCATCGCCGCCATGGGCTCCATCCTGACCAACAAGTATGCTGAGGGTCTGCCCGGCAAGCGTTACTACGGCGGCTGCCAGTTCGTTGATGAGATTGAGGCTCTGTGTATCGAGCGGGCCAAGAAGCTCTTCGGCGCGGATTTTGCCAACGTTCAGCCCCACTCCGGCGCCCAGGCCAATATGGCCGTCCAGCTGGCGCTGCTGCAGCCCGGTGATACCATGATGGGCATGAGCCTGGCCAACGGCGGCCATCTGTCCCACGGCAGCCCTGCCAACATCTCCGGTAAGTATTACAATGTTGTTTCCTACGATGTCAATCACGACACCGGCCTCATCGACTACGACCAGATCCGGGATATGGCTAAGGCCTGCCAGCCCAAGCTGATTATTGCCGGTGCTTCCGCCTATCCCCGGGCCATTGATTTCAGCATTTTCGCTGATATCGCCCACGAGGTTGGCGCTGTTCTGATGGTGGACATGGCCCACATTGCCGGTCTGGTTGCCGGCGGCGCCCATCAGAGCCCCGTGCCCTATGCGGACATTGTCACCACCACCACCCACAAGACCCTCCGGGGTCCCCGTGGCGGCCTGATTCTGGCCAAAGAAGAGTATGCCAAGAAGCTGAACTCCGCTGTGTTCCCCGGTACCCAGGGTGGCCCCCTGGAGCACGTGATTGCTGCCAAGGCCGTCTGTCTGAAGGAGGCAATGCAGCCTGAGTTCAAGACCTACGCCCAGAATGTGGTCAAGAATGCCAAGGCCATGGCCGGCGCGCTGCTGGAAGAGGGCTTCGACCTGGTCACCGGTGGCACCGACAACCATCTGATGCTGGCGGACCTGCGGCCCATGGGTATCACCGGCAAGGAACTGCAGGAGCGTTGCGATGCCAACCACATCACCCTGAACAAGAATGCCATCCCCAACGACCCCCAGAAGCCTTCCGTCACCAGCGGCGTCCGCATCGGCACCGCCGCCACCACCACCCGTGGTCTGGGCGAAGAGGAGATGAAGCAGATCGCCAAGTGCATCGGCATGACTGCCCGGGATTTCGAAGGCACCCAGGCCCAGGTCAAGGCTACCGTTGCCGAGATTTGCGAGAAGTTCCCCCTGTATAGATAATAAGATTCCCGGATGGTTTATGCCATCCGGGAAAACCATTTTGTGGAAACGGAAAAGTGAAAATTGTTCAAAAAATATTGGAAATATTACAAATAATGCTTGCATTAATAGGTGATAATGTGTATAATGGGAATTGAAATTTCAGGAGGTGATCAGGATGGACAGTGTGATGCTTCAGCGGATGCGGGATGCCGTTACCACGCCGGAGGAACTGGCGGCGACGGTGGACTATTTGGTGCAGCAGATGAATGCGTTTTTGCGGCCTGTGGATAAGGTCCTGATTTGCTTCCCGGATGATGGCCCCTGCAGCCTTGGGGGGCTGTTCACCGCTGCGGTCCGGCAGATGAAGGCCACGCCCATCCTGCTGGGCGAGGATCATCGGTGGAAGACGATCCTGAAGCTGGCCTTCCATTCCCGGGCTACGGCAATTGTTGCGCCGCCTCTGGTTGTGCTGGGCCTGACCAAGCTGGCTAAGATGACCAAAACGCCGCTGTATTTCCGAAATGTCATTACCGCCGGTTATTTCTGCTATCGTTGGATGGTGGATGGAATCAAGCGGGGCCTGGATTGCGATGTTTGGGGCTGCTATGATGCCTGCCAGGATTCGATGGTGGCCGGTTTTACCTGCAAGGTCTGTTCCGGTATCCATATTCGTCAGGACAAGTTCTGCTTTGATATTCAGGATGAAGGTGATCAGGTCGGGGATGTATTTATTTCCTTAAAAAGTGACCCCACGGTGCGTCTGAATACCTTTGACCGGGCCCGGTTCTCCAAAACCACCTGTGCCTGTGGTTCCACGGTTCCTTTGCTTGTGGATTTTGGTCCCGGCTCCGATGTGGATGAGATTTTACTGGAAATGGGGGCTCAGTTCCATACCTGGACCAGTATTTTGGATGCGTATCTTTTCCGGGGGGAATGCGGCTTGGAGCTGGAGTTGGTTACATTTCCTGGCGAAAAGCTGCCCAAATTTCCCACTGTTGCCAAGTTGATTGTGCGCCCCTGGGACCCGGAACGGGATGTGCCCAACTGGTTCCAGGCGGGGTGGAGAAATTCTGCGCAAAACGGTTGACTTTCCCGAAAATTGTGATAAAATATTAAAGATATGCAAACGCATTGCGGAAACCAAGCAAATGGAACGCCTTCAGCGAGAGGGGAGCGGTGGGAGCCCTCGGCCGGAACTTTGCAAGCCATTTCCAAGCAGCCCGGGAGGACCGGGACGGGGGCTCCCGTTACAGAGCGTCTAAGATGCCTGCTTCGCAGGCGAATTAGGGTGGTACCGCGATTTTGTCGCCCCTATGGATGTAGGGGCGGCTTATATTTTTATGTCATTCCGAGCCAGTCCGCGCCTTTGGCGTGGGAATCTGCCTGTTTGAGGAGATTGCCACGTCGGGTTTCGCCCTCCTCGCAATGACAGTGTATTTTTTGGAGGTAATTCTATGAATCCCAAGCCTTATGGTGTAAACGAGCTGCGTGAGATGTTCCTGAGCTATTTCGAGAGCAAGGGCCATCTGCGGCTGCCCAGCTTTTCGCTGATTCCCCAGAATGACCAGTCCCTGCTGCTGATCAACTCCGGCATGGCCCCCATGAAGCCCTACTTCAAGGGCGAGGTGGAGCCCCCCCGCCGCCGGGTCTGCACCTGCCAGAAGTGCATCCGTACCGGCGATATCGAAAACATTGGCAAGACTGCCCGCCATGGCACCTATTTCGAGATGCTGGGCAACTTCTCCTTCGGCGACTACTTCAAGAAGGAAGCCATCGCCTGGTGCTGGGAGTTCCTGACCAAGGTGGTTGGCCTGGACGAGAGCCGGCTGTACCCCTCCATCTATGAAAATGATGAGGAAGCCTTTGAAATCTGGAACAAGGACATTGGCGTGGCCGCTGACCGGATCTTCCGGTTCGGCAAGTCCGACAACTTCTGGGAGCATGGCTCCGGCCCCTGCGGCCCCTGCAGCGAGGTCTACTACGACCGCGGCGAGAAGTACGGCTGTGGCAGCCCCGACTGCAAGGTGGGCTGCGAGTGCGACCGGTACATGGAGGTCTGGAACAACGTCTTCTCCCAGTTCGATAACGACGGCCAGGGTAACTACACCGAGCTGGCCCAGAAGAACATCGACACCGGCATGGGCCTGGAGCGTCTGGCTGTGGTCTGCCAGGATGTGAACAGCCTGTTCGATGTGGATACCGTTATGAACATCACCAACAAGGTCACCGCCCTCACCGGCGCCAGCTATGGCCAGAGCGTCAAGACCGATGTGTCGCTGCGGGTGATCACCGACCACATCCGGGCGTCTACTTTTATGATCGCCGACGGCGTTCAGCCCACCAACGAGGGCCGGGGCTATGTGCTGCGCCGTCTGCTGCGCCGTGCCGCCCGGCATGGTAAGCTCCTGGGCGTGAACCACCCCTTCCTGTTTGAGGTGGTGGAGACCGTCATTCAGGAAAATGAATCCCACTATACCTACCTCCGGGAGCGGGCTGCCCATATTATTCGGGTGGTCAAGACCGAGGAAGAGAATTTCGCCCGGACCATCGACACCGGTATGCGGATCTTCGGCGAGAAGCTGGCGGAGCATAAGGCTAAGGCGGAGACGGTGTTCTCCGGCGCCGATGCTTTCCTGCTGGCGGATACCTATGGTTTCCCCATCGACCTGACCGTGGAAATGCTGGAGGACGAAGGCATGACCGTGGACATGGAGAAGTATGTGGAGTGCCGTGAGGCCCAGCGTCAGCGGGCCCGGGAGGACCGGAAGAAGATGGGCGACCTGGGCTGGACCGGTATTGATCTGGGTCTGGAAAACGGCGGTACCGAGTTTGTGGGCTACACCGACAACTGCTGCGATGCCAAAGTTCTGGCCGTTTGTGTGGGCGAAGAGGTCTGCGGCACCATCGCCGGTGGCGAAAAGGGCATCATCGTCCTGGATAAGACCCCCTTCTATGCCGAAATGGGCGGCCAGGTGGCTGACCACGGCGTGATCCTGGTGGGCGACAGCCGCTTTGTGGTTGACAATGTTCAGAAGGACAAGGGCGGCAAGTACCTGCACTATGGTCTGATGAAGACCGGCTCCATCAAGGTGGATGACATCGTCTGCGCTTCCATTGATGTGGAGCGCCGCAACGCCATTCGCCGGGCCCACTCTGCCACCCACCTGCTGCAGAAGGCCCTGACTTCCGTCCTGGGCGACCATGTTCATCAGGCCGGCTCTCTGGTGGAGCCCGACCGCCTGCGCTTTGACTTTACCCATTATTCCGCCATGACCGCTGAGGAGATGGCGAAGGTGGACGAAATTGTCCAGTCCGCCATCCTGGAGGGCTACGGCATTGAGACTCGGGAGATGCCCATCGATGAGGCCAAGGCCCTGGGCGCTACCGCGCTGTTCAGCGAGAAGTACGGCGAAACTGTCCGTGTGGTCAACATGAGCGGCTATTCCATCGAGCTGTGCGGCGGTACCCATTTGGATAACACAGCCAAGGTGGGCCCCTTCCGGATTGAGAGCGAGGGCTCTGTTGCCTCCGGCGTTCGCCGGATCGAGGCAGTTACCGGTAAGGTCTGCCTGTCCGATATGGCCAAGAACCGGGAGCTGATTTACGGCATCTGCGGCCAGCTGAAGACCAAGCCCGGCGAGCTGATGGATCGGGTCCACAGCCAGCTGGACGAGATCAAGGAGCTGAAGCGGACCATTGAGACCTTCAAGGCCAAGGAGGCCGCCGGTGAGGTGGAGCGGTTCCTGTTCAGCGCACACAATGTGGGCGGTGTGAAGGTGCTGACTGCCATGATCGCCAATGCCGATGCCAATAAGCTGCGGCAGATGGGCGATATGCTCCGGGATAAGGATGCCAATGTGGCGGCCGTGCTGGCCAGCGTCAACGGTGAGAAGGTCACCTTCCTGGCGGCCTGCGGCAAGGAGGCCGTTGGCAAGGGCGTCAAGGCCGGCGACCTGGTGAAGCTGGTCTGCACCGCCTGCGGCGGCTCCGGCGGCGGCAAGCCTGATTCCGCCATGGGCGGCGGCAAGGATGCCACCAAGGTGGACAACGCTCTGGCTCTGGTTGACGATTTCGTTGCCTCCAAGGTGAACTGATTTTGATGGCACCGCTTTCCGGCGGTGCCATTTTTACGGAAGGAGACTCTCAATGCGGAAATTGATGTGGTTTACCCTTGGGTTCGGCGCATCCTGCGCGTTGGGAGCCTATTTGTTCTGGGATGGCTTCTGGCTGCTGCTGATTCCGTCGGTTTTCGTGATGGGGTTGGCTTTTTGGATGAAGGGAAAGTGGAAGTTCCTTCGGCCGGTGGCGGCGGTTGCGCTGGGGGTAGCGGTCGGTGTCCTGTGGCTTCTGGGCTATGATGCCGTCCATCTGCAAAATGCAAGAAAATTCGACGGAAAAACCGAGATATTAACCGCTGTTGCATCGGATTACAGCTACGAAACTGCCTATGGCTCTGCGGTGGAAGGGAAGCTGTCCCTGGGTGGCAGGGCGTATTCGGCGGTGATTTATCTGCCGCACAATGTTTCGGCGGAGCCCGGGGATACCATTTCCGGCAGCTTTCGCCTGCGTTATACCCCCGGCGGCTTGGAAAACGCTACCTATCACCGGGGCAATGGCGTGTTTCTGCTGGCATACCCCACCGGCTTGGTGGAGGTGTCGGAGGCGGAGCGGGTGCCGCTGCGGTATTACCCGGCGGTGCTGCGGAAAAATTTGATTCAGACCATCAACGATACCTTCCCGGCGGACACCGGCTTTTTTGCCCGGGCGCTGCTGCTTGGGGACCGGACGGATGTGGATTATGTGACCAGCACCAGCTTTAAGGTCAGCGGCATCAGTCATATCATTGCGGTTTCCGGTCTGCATGTGGCCATATTGTTCTCTGTTGTCTACCTTTTTACGGGAAAACGTCGATTATTGACGGCTTTCATTGGCATACCTGTTGTGCTTTTGTTTGCGGCGGTTGCTGGATTCAGCCCATCCATTACCCGGGCCAGCCTGATGCAGATTCTCATGATGCTGGCGCTGCTGTTTGACAAGGAGTATGACCCGGCAACGGCGCTGGCATTCGCCTGTTTGGTGATGTTGTCGGTGAACCCTATGGTCATTACTTCGGTGAGCTTTCAGCTTTCTGTTGGGTGCATGGCTGGAATCTTCCTGTTCAGTGCCAGAATCCGTGCCTGGCTGGAAAGCTTCCGTTTCTGGCGAAAATGGAAGGGAAAAAGCCTGAAAATGCGGTTCCGGACCTGGCTTTGCAGCGGAATCTCTGTCACCCTCAGCGCCATGTTCTTTACAACGCCACTGGTGGCCTATTATTTTGGTGCCGTCAGTCTGGTTGGAATCCTGACCAATCTGCTGACCCTGTGGCTTATCACCTTCATTTTCTATGGCATTATGGCGGTGTGCCTGTTGGCGTATGTTTGGCAGTGGGCCGGAACTGCGCTGGCCTGGGGGATTTCCTGGCTGATTCGTTATGTATTGTTGACGGCAAAGGCCCTGGCGGCTTTTCCGCTGGCAGCGGTTTATACGAAAAGCGTATACATTGTCATTTGGCTGGTTTTGTGCTATATACTTCTGTTTCTATTCCTTTTCGCCAAGAAACGCCAGCCTTATGTGTTGATTTGCTGTGGAATCATTGGACTTTGTGTGGCTCTGGGATTAAGCTGGGCGGAGCCGCTGGTGGACAACTGCCGCATGACTGTTTTTGATGTGGGGCAGGGCCAATGCGTTCTGCTTCAGTCCGGTGGAAAAAATTATCTCATCGACTGCGGCGGCGATTCCGATACCGCTGCTGCGGATATCGCCGCGGAGACCTTGCTTTCTCAGGGCATCGCCCATTTGGATGGAATCGTTGTGACCCACTATGACCGGGATCACGCCGGTGGTGTGGCGTATTTGCTGTCCAGAATCCCCGCGGACGGGGTGTTTCTGCCGGAAACGGTGGATGAGGATGGGATGATGCAGTCCATTCTGGAGGGCTGCCACGGAGCGCAGGTTATGGTTACAACTGATTTGAATCTGGCCTGGGGCGACAGCAGCCTGAGGATTTTTGCTCCGGTTTTGTCCGGTTCCGGCAACGAAAGCGGACTTTCCGTCTTGTTCAGCGGGGAAAACTGTGATATACTGATTACCGGTGATATGAGTACCCTGGGCGAGCGGCTTTTGCTGCGCAAACAGCTGCCAGAGCTGACAGCCCTTGTGGTGGGCCACCACGGCTCCGATTCTTCTACAGGGGAGGCTCTGTTGGCGGCTACGACGCCGGAGTATGCCTTTATTTCCGTGGGCGAAAATTCCTACGGCCATCCTGATCCGGAGGTACTGGAACGGCTGCGGGCCATTGATTGCAAAATTTGCCGGACGGATCAAAACGGCACCATTATTTTCAGGAGGTGACACTATGGCGAAGCAAAAGTCGGATACTTCCGCATTTGAACGGTTAAAGCTGGCTATTCGCGCGAAAAATGTCGGGAATCTGTACTTTTTTCACGGCGAAGAAATGTTCCTTCTGAATCATTATCTGGAGTCCCTGCGTAAGCTCTTGCTGGATGAGCTGACGGAATCCTTCAACTATCACCGGCTGAACAATGAAAATTTCGACCTGCGGGACTTTGCCGATGCGGTGGAGAATCTGCCCATGATGGCGGAGCATACCATGGTGCTGGTGGAGGATATCGATCCCTTCAAGTTGAACGAGGACGAACGGAACAAGATGGTGGATATCCTCAGCGATATTCCGGACTATTGCACTCTGGTGTTCACCTATGTGACGGTGCCCTGGAAGCCGGACAAGCGGCTCAAAAAGTTGTGGGACGCCGTGAGCAAGGGTGCCATCGTTGAGTTTGCCAGACAGGAGCCGAAGGATTTGATTCCCTGGATTTCCCGTCACTTTGCCGCCAAGGGAAAGAAAATTCCCAACGACCTGTGCAGTTACCTGATGGAAATCACCGGGGGCACGATGACGGCCCTGTCCGGAGAAATCGAGAAAATCTGCGCCTATTCCGGGGCGGAGCATATCAAAAAATCCGACATCGACGCAGTGACGGAGCCGGTTTTGGATGCGGTTGTATTTCAAATGACGGATTTGCTGGGCCAGGGAAAATACGGCCCTGCGCTGACCAAGCTCCAGCAGTTGCTGAAAATGCAGCAGGAGCCCATTGCGATTTTGGGCGCGGTGGGCAATCATTTCCGCCGTCTTGGTATTGCCCGGACGTTGCTGGACAATGGGCGGCAGACCGGTGAGCTGATGAGCCTGTGCGGCATGGGCAGCTATCCTGCCCAAAAGACCATGGATGGGGCTCGGCGTTTTTCTGCTGCGTTCTGCCGAAAGGCGGCGGAGCTGGTGCTGGAGACGGACTATCGGATGAAAACCTCCTTCGACGACCAGGACCGTCTGCTGGAGCTGCTGATTTTGCAATTGGCGCAGGAGGCGGGCCGTGGTTAAGATTAAGGAAGCCATTCTTGTGGAAGGCCGGTATGACAAGAATACCCTGAGCCAAATTGTGGATGCCACGATTTTTGAAACCGCCGGCTTTGGCATTTTTAAGGATAAAGAGAAGATGGCCCTGCTGCGCCGTGTGGCGGAAAAACGCGGGCTAATTGTGTTTACCGATTCCGATGGGGCCGGATTTGTGATACGGAACCATGTGAAAAGCGCAATCCCCGGAAAATATCTGAAACACGCCTATATTCCTGATATTTATGGAAAAGAGCGGCGAAAAAGTTCCCCCGGCAAGGAAGGGAAGCTGGGCGTGGAGGGGATGACCCGGGATGTGATCCTGGAAGCCCTCCGCCGGGGCGGCGCCACCATGGAAGGGGAGGGGGCTACCCCCGGTGTAGCTATTACGAAACAGGATTTGATGGCGCTGGGCCTCTCCGGTGGCAAGGATTCTGCCGCAAAGCGGTTGGAATTGCTGAAAAAGCTGGATTTTCCGGCCCACATGAGCGCCAATGCGCTGCTGCAGGCCCTGAATTTGCTGTATACATTGGATGAATTGACTGCAATCGTGAATGAATTGAATATGGTGTAAATGATTGTTTAGGGCACTAAAATCATGCTGTCATTGCCACGGCCCTTCGGGCCTCGCAATGACATGCGTTTTTGTTACATCGTTAAACAATCATTTCCACTTTCAATATGGAGAAACACCATGGTAGATATATCTGTTAAAAACCTAACAAAATTCTTCGTCATCGGCGAGAACCTGCTGGAGGGATTGTCCTTTGAAATCCAGGAGGGGGAGTGCGTTGCCATTTTGGGGCGCAATGGATGCGGAAAAACCACCCTGTTCAAAATCCTCACCGGGGAAATGGATTATGACGATGGGGAAGTTTTCGTCAATCCCCATAAGAAAATCGGCCTGATTTCCCAGATCCCCAAGTTTCCGGCGGGCTACACTGTGGAGGATGTGCTGCGGTCTGCCTATGACAACCTTCGACGGATTAAGGAGAAGATGGAAGCCCTGGAGAAGGCTATGTCCGCCGGGGCCACGGCCGACCAGCTTCGGGAATATGATAATTTGACCAACCGGTTCCAATCCGGCGGCGGCTACGATATGGACGTGGATGTGGACAAGGTCTGCAATGGTCTGGGCATCACGGCGGAACAGCGGGTGCAGGAATTTGACAGCCTTTCCGGCGGTGAGAAAACCAGAGTGAATTTGGCCCGGCTGCTGCTGGAAAAGACCGATATCCTGCTGTTGGATGAGCCCACCAACCACCTGGACCTTCGCAGCGTGGAATGGCTGGAAGATTACATCAACAATTTCAAGGGCACGGTGCTTGCCATCTCCCACGACCGCTATTTCATCGACCAGGTGGCGGACCGGGTCATTGAGATCACTGACGGCCATGCGGAGTTCTATTCTGGGAATTATTCCTTCTATATGGATGAAAAACAGGCCCGTTTTGACCTGCAAATGAAACAATATGAGCAGGAACAGGCCAAGCTGAAGCAGCTGGGCTACACCGTGGAGCGGATGAAGGGCTGGGGCATCAATAACCGGACCCTCTACCGCCGGGCCATGTCCATTCAGCACCGGATGGAGCGCATCAAAAAGACCGAGCGCCCCAAGACGGAAAAGACCATGAAGGCCACCTTCGGGGAGAAGGATATTTCCGGTGATGTGGTGTTCAAGATTAAAAATATGTCCAAAGCCTTTGGAGAACGGACGCTTTTCTCTGATGTGGAGCTGAATGTGGAGGGCGGCGAGCGGATTGCGCTGCTGGGCGACAACGGCACCGGTAAATCCACCTTCATCAAGTGTCTGCTGGGCGAAGAAGATTTTCAGGGCAAACTGCAATTTGGCCCCACGGTGAAATGGGGGTATCTGCCCCAGATCATCAAATTCAGCCACCCGGAGCGGACCCTTTACGACACCATGCTCTACGAAAAGAACTGCACCCCCCAGATGGCCCGGGACCGGCTGGGTGCGTTCCTGTTCCAGGGAGAGGATGTGTTCAAGACGGTTGGCACGCTCTCCGGCGGCGAGCAATCCCGGCTGCGGCTGTGTATGCTGATGGATGAGAAAATCAACCTGCTGATCCTGGACGAGCCCACCAACCATCTGGATATTGCGTCCAGAGAGTGGGTGGAGGCCGCTATTGAGGAATTTGAGGGCGTTCTGCTGTTCGTTTCCCATGACCGGTATTTTATCGAGAAGTTCGCCGAGCGGATTTGGCTGCTGGAAGATGGGGGGATTCGGGATTTTAAGTGTGGTTATCAGAAATACCGCTCCATCATCGAACATGAAGCGGCGGCGAAGCCTGCGATAACCGCCCTACCAAAGCCTAAAAAGGAGAAGCCCAAGGGCGGCACCAAGGAGACGGAAAAGCTGATTCGTCGCCTGGAGCGGGAGATCGAGAAGCAGGAAAAGTTAATTGCTGAATATGATGTAAAAATCGAGGCCGCCGCTGCCGATTACCAGGAGCTGACCCGGCTGTTGGCGGAAAAAGATGAGGCAGAGCTGGTTTTGCTGGATCTGATGGAGCAGTGGGAAGCGGCCCAGGCGTAAGGGAGGCAATAAAATGGGATTTGGAATGTTTCAATTTATGTTTTTCGCAGTATTCGCTTTGGTGATTGGCGTATTTGTTGTTGGCGCCGTCCGGGGAATTGGGGAGTGGAATAAAAATAACCATTCCCCCCGGTTGACCGTGGAGGCTACGGTGGTGGCCAAGCGTACCAATGTTTCCCGCCATCATCACTCCGGTACAAATCACATGAGCCACACCAGCACTTCCACCACCTACTACGCCACCTTCCAGTTTGCCAGCGGCGACCGGATGGAGCTGCACGTCAGCGGCCCTGAATATGGAATGCTGGTCGAGGGCGACCGGGGGGATTTGTCCTTCCAGGGAACCCGGTATCTGGGTTTCGTGAGGAAATGAGATGGGGAAGGAATATTCCTGGAATGTGACTGTTGCCGGTGTCGTACACCGGGTGAGTTGTGTGACTGCAAACAACAAATATCAGATATTTGTTGACGACGACTTTCTGACCAATGTGTACCGCAAGTCTCTCCGGGCTATGGCCCGGGAGGGGCTGGAGGAAGGACTGGATATTTGCGGAAAGGAATGCCTGTTCCTTGTGTGGGATGAAAAGCCTGATCTTGTAGTGGATGGCGTTCTGCTGGGGCAGGGAATCGACTTTGCTTCGGCCAAGGAAAAACGTTTTAAGGGGGCTAAGCTGGTCTACCGATGCGTTTTTTGGATCGGTGTTGCGCTGCTGGCCGCGATGCTCTTCTGCGTGCTTATGGGTTGGGGAGAGGCGATTGGTTGGGATGATGTCAGCATCGATATTATCGCCGGTGTTTGGATGATGATCTACGGCGGCAGAAAAATGTGGCGGTTGACACATTCGTAAATTGGTTCTATAATAACGAAAGATTATTCAAAAGGAGCGAATTTGAAATGAGTTCTTGTAACGGTAATTGCAGTGCCTGCGGCTCTGATTGCAGCGATCGCAAGGCCGAGAGCCTGCTGGCGGCCCTGAATCCCAAGGCCAGTGTGAAGAAGGTTATCGCCGTTGTTTCCGGTAAGGGCGGCGTGGGTAAGTCCACCGTCACCTCCATGCTGGCTGTGGCCATGTCCAGAAAGGGCAAGCGGGTTGGTGTGCTGGATGCGGATATCACCGGCCCCTCGGCCCCCACTGCCTTCGGTGTCACCGAGTGCCAGGGTGCCAATGAGGATGGCCTGTATCCCGCGCTGACCAAGGGCGGCATTCAGGTCATGTCCATCAATCTGCTGCTGGATAACCCCAATGATCCGGTTGTTTGGCGTGGGCCCGTCATCGCCGGTGCGGTAAAGCAGTTCTGGACCGATGTGATTTGGGAGGATGTGGACTACCTGTTTGTGGATATGCCTCCCGGAACCGGCGATGTGCCCCTGACGGTGTTCCAGAGCCTGCCGGTGGATGGCATTGTCATCGTCACCAGCCCCCAGGATCTGGTGAGCATGATTGTGTCCAAGGCTGTGAAGATGGCCAATATGATGCATATTCCTGTGCTGGGCTTCGTGGAGAACTATTCCTATCTGGAATGCCCGGACTGCGGCAAGAAGATCAATGTTTTTGGCGAGAGCCATCTGGACGCAGTGGCGGCGGAATTTGGCCTGCCGGTGCTGGCCCGACTGCCCATCGACCCCAATGTGGCCCAGTGCTACGACAATGGTTTGATGGAGACAGTGGGCACCGCCAATCTTGGTGGCGTTATCGAGGCAATTGAAAAAGCGGACTGATCCCACACCCCCGGAGCCCCAGCTCCGGGGGTGTTTTTGTGGAGGAACTGGAAATGGTTGTTTGGCGAACTGGCGCGGGAGCGCCCATGCCTTCCTCCGGGGGGAAGGTGGCCCGGCGAAACCGGGTCGGATGAGGAATGCGGGCGATAACCTAAAATGACGAATCCGTAAAGACTTGCTGAAATCTTACCTGCCAAAAAGCCTGAACACGGTACAAAATCGAACATTTCCGCCCGCATTCCTCATCAGTCACCGCCTTGCGGCGGCGACAGCTTCCCCCCGGGGGAAGCCATGGCGCCCCTTCGGGGCGCGCGGTGGCCGGAGGCCACCGCAATTCAATAACACCGCTAAATAATCATTTACTGCAAGATCACTGTTGTGATCATCTGACCGGTTTCCCTTGTTTTGTTGAAGATTCCCCGGTATGATTTTACCGTTCTTAGTGGACAAATGCGGAGAGGAGCGGTAAAATGAGGGTTGGATACATATTCCTTGCCATGCTGTCGTTAATTTTTGCGATGGCGGTGCCGGGCGCGGCGCCGGAAATGGAGCAGTCGCCATCGGTGCTGATTATTGGAGCGCCCTGTGCGTGCATGGCGGGGGTTCCCGCGGATGTGTGCGATGCGGAGCTGGAGTTGGGGGAGCTTTTGGCGGGGCGGGAATACCGATGGATCGTCCTATGCCTCGGCAAAGAAGCACGGCTGGAGGAATATCAGCAATGGATCGGGATAATTCTGCGGACCCAGCCCCAGGCCAGGACGGTCATCCAGTCCACAGATGATGCATTGAATCTTCTGGCAACGGCCCATCAAATGGAGTGCGCCGATTGCTGCCAAATTACTAAAATGATTCAAGAGGATGAGAAGCTATGGAAACGCGAATCTTAGATGCGGCACAGGTTCAAAAGCTGTTGCCGGAGCGGAGCCCGGATGCCCACAAGGGGGATTTTGGGCGGATTTTGCTGCTTTGCGGCAGCCGGGGGTACACCGGTGCGGCGGCGCTGGCGGCTATGGGTGCCCTGCGAAGCGGTGCGGGGCTTACTTTTTTGGGCGTGCCGGAAAGTATTTATGCCATTGAGGCCGTGAAGCTGACGGAGCCCATTGTTTTTCCGTTGCCAGATGAAAATGGGATGCTCGGCATGGACGCAATCGATGAAATCCGGGCACGGCTACCCAAGATGGATGCGGTTCTGATTGGGCCCGGTTTGGGCCAGTCCAAGGGAACACTGGCGGCTCTGAAGCTGATTTTGCGGGAATTTTCGGGGCCGGTGGTGGTGGATGCCGATGGCATAACGCTGCTTTCCAAGCATAAATATCTAATGCGCGGAAGGACGGCACCGACGATTTTAACGCCCCACGATGGGGAATTTCAGCGGTTGGCTCCGCTGGGCGAGGACAGGCAGTCGGCCGCAGCGGCATTGGCCCAGGAATTGGGAGCCATTGTGCTGCTGAAGGGCCATCGCACCCTGATTACCGACGGGAAAATCTGCTACCGCAATCAAACCGGCAATCCGGGCATGGCGGTGGGCGGCAGCGGTGATGTGCTGGCAGGGATCATCGTGAGCTTGCTGGGCCAGGGGTTCGAGCCTTTGGAAGCGGCGGCGGTGGGAGCCTGGCTCCATGGGGCTGCCGGAGATGCCTGTGCGGCGGAGCTGGGGCAGTATGGGATGCTGCCCACGGACATGCTGGAGGTGCTTCCGCGACTACTCAAATAGGAGCGGATGAAATGAAACGTTTGGCGGTGGCGGCGATTCTGCTGGCGATGCTCTCTGGCTGCGCCGAAACCCAGGAGGGGCTGGACCGGGCCATGGGCCTGCGGGCGAAACTGCTGGGCAGCGGCGGTTGCCAATTTGATGCGGTGATTACAGCGGACTATGGGGATGAGCTGTGCGAATTTTCTGTCTCCTGCCAGGGGGATTCCCAGGGAAATGTGACCTTTACGGTTAAGGAGCCGGAAACCATTGCGGGTATCACCGGAGCAATCAGCGCCGAGGGTGGCAAATTGACCTTTGACGGTAAGGCGCTGGCCTTTCCTCTGCTTGCGGATGAGCAGGTGACGCCGGTCAGCGGGCCATGGATTTTTCTTCGGACGCTGCAGGGCGGGAATGTCCGCTCCTGCGGTATGGATGGGGATTTGCTCCGGGTGTCCATTGACGACAGCTACGAGGATGATGCCCTGCGGCTGGATATCTGGCTTGACAGCGGCGATTTGCCGGTTCGTGGGGAAATATTGTACCGTGAACGCCGAATTGTGACCCTTCAGGTCAAAAACTTTGTAATTTTGTAACTTTCTGTGCCGAAACACATAGAATGGTTCGGAGTATAAATTCCCCGGTGCGGTGGGAAAATAACTCCAGCCGCGTTACATAGGGATTTTCCGGTAGCGCAGGTAATGTTTCTATCGGAGTGTGAGCGACATGGATACCACGGTCAAACGGGGCGATATCTTTTACGCAGATCTTTCGCCGGTGGTGGGTAGTGAGCAGGGAGGCACCCGTCCGGTGCTGATCGTTCAGAACGATACTGGCAACCGGCATTCTCCCACGGTCATCGCCGCTGCCATCACCAGTCAAACCGGAAAGGCCCGGCTGCCTACCCACATTAACATCGCCGGCGGCAGCGTGGGACTGAGCAAGGACTCGGTGATTCTGCTGGAGCAAATTCGTACCATTGACAAGCGCAGACTGCGGGAGCATATGGGCCACCTGGATGACAACCATATGCACATGGTCAACGACGCCATCGCCGTCAGCTTTGGGCTGAATGATTGAAATAACGCGCCCCCTTGGCTCATAAACTGAAGCCAAGGGGGCTAGTGTTTTTTGGGAGGGGGAAAGGACTGTTTTGCGGTGCGATACAACATCAACTGGAGATGGAGGGCGATTATGGAGGGGATTTATGACATTGACTATGGCGGACAGGTGGTCGGCACGGCAAGGGTAAAGCGACAGGGACTTTATTATCATTTTGAATGCCGCTGCCGTGTGGAGGGGCTTGTTCGACTGGCGGTTTGCTGCGACGGACAATATGAGAATCTGGGGATACCTGTTCCTGCTGGGGGTGAATTTGCTTTGAATACGAAAATCCCGGTTAAGCGACTTGGGGAGGGGGAACTGAAAATTCTGGCGCTGCCGAAGTGCCAGATGCGGGAGGGAAAATTTGTTCCGGTGTATCCGGATGAGCCCTTTGCATATTTGAGTCGGCTTCAAAACGCCTATTTACAGGTGCGGGACGGGGGTATTGGAGTCGTCATCGCCGGGTAGCGTGATGGTTTGGAAGTGTGACATATACCGGTCATACTGCTCGTCAGTCATTATTTCTTGAAATATTTGATGACTTAATAATAAATAAACGCCATTGAAGGTTTGAAAATTATCAAGCATCACATCGATTGCGTCCTCCCGTTCCAGAAGATTTTGAACCGGCGCGGTCTGAATGTAGTCATACAGAGAATAGGACGGGAGGGTGGAAGACAACGGGGAAAATACCAGCAGGGGCTTGGATTGATTGAGGGCATCTACCAGCTCGGCGGTGGTCATGTGGTGGAAGTTTGGCTCCGCGTGGATTGGAATGCTGTTTAAGAAACTGTCGGTGCCGAGTAAGCCTTGCTCTGTGAATCTTATGTTGACGGTAACATCGATTTCACAGGAAATGTAGCCGAAGAGGAACAGGCCATCTATCATTAAACCGCTGTCGTCCAGGTAGTACAGGGTTTGGAGCTTGGCTTCATCGGGGGCAATCATGCTTTTGTAGGAAAGATTTACTGTCGGGGGAGATAAGCGTGTACACATGGTTTCTTCCAGAAAGCTGATTCGTACGAAGAAATTAGGCCGCCAGTTTATGCTGGTTCCAATAAAGGTTGGAGAATACATATTCCAGCTTTCGTTTTCGGTTTGGAACTGGATAGAGAATTGCGGATTTGCCGCATTGGAATCCAGGATAATGTCCACAGGATTTTGATATGTAATCACATCGGAATACATGATTTTGGGTCCATCGGGGCCAAGATTCTTGCAGGTGCTATCGGCGGTGATGCCCTGATAGGATACGGTGAAGGATAGATTGACCTTTGCTTGCTGGTAGCCGACGATGAAGCACCCGGCCACCCGGTGCCCTTCGTAATAATAGACGGACTCAAAATAATAACGGGCACCGGACTGGTTTATCGTAATTTCCGGCGCATCCTCCTGGGTGAAGGGGTAGTCCGGGTTGAATATGACTTGTAAATATGTGGTGGGGTCTTTCCGGAATGTTGTTTGCGTAAGGTCGTATTCTCCTAAATCCCAGCGCGCTGTATCGCTAACGAGATACTGCCGGAATGAATCCTGATCAGAGGAAACGGGGAGAATGCTGCGTTCAATCGTACCGGTGCGGTCAATCACATCTTCGATTAGGTTGTTGGGATTCAAAATGGTGGCGGAATTTTGCGGTTGCGTGGGGGTGGGCGTATCCGGCGGTTTCCGGGTCAGGAGCCTGATGGTCATCAGAAGCACCAGCGCCAATGCGGGGATAGCGATATACCGCCAAAATCGGACAGGGCCGCTGGGGCTATCCCCAGCGGCCTCCTTATCTTCATTGGCATCTGTTTGGTGTGTGTCGGGGATTCGAATGCCACCGTTGCAGGTGATGTTCAAATCCACGCCAACGGGGCAGTGGTCGGAGCCCATGACCTCTGGGTGGATGGTTGCCTCGTGGATGGCATCCTTCAGCCGGTCGGAGACTACAAAATAGTCGATGCGCCATCCGGCGTTGTTCTGCCGGGCGTTGAACATATAGCTCCACCAGCTGTAGGCTCCGGTTTTGGTGGGGTAGAGGTGCCGGAAGGTGTCCGTAAAGCCGCTGGCCAGCAATTGGGAAAAGGCACCCCGCTCTTCGTCGGAGAAGCCTGCGTTGCCCCGGTTGGAGCCGGGATTTTTCAGGTCTATCTCCTGATGGGCCACATTCAAATCGCCGCAGAGAATAACGGGCTTTTTGCAGTCCAGCGCTTTCAGATATGTCCGGAAGGCCGCCTCCCATTTCAGCCGGTGGTCGATCCGGGCCAGACCCCGCTGGGCGTTGGGGGTGTAGCAGGTGACAAGATAAAATTCCGGATATTCCAGGGTGATGAGTCGCCCTTCGGTGTCCAGCTCCTCAATGCCCAGGCCGTAGGTAACGTTCATGGGCTGGTGCCGGGTGAAGATGGCGGTGCCGGAGTAGCCCTTTTTCTGGGCGCTGCACCAGAATTGGTGGTAGCCCGGCAGGTCAAGGATGATTTGACCCTCCTGCAATTTGGTCTCCTGCAGACAGAAAAAGTCTGCGTCCATTTCCTTGAATACGTCCAAAAAGCCTTTGGTCACGCAGGCTCGCAGACCGTTTACGTTCCATGATATGAATTTCATTCATCTTCCTCCTCAATGTCAAAAGCCGGGAATTCCATGGTAAAGGTGGTGCCCATACCGAAGGTGCTGGTGACTTGGATGGTGCCCTGGTTCCGTTCTACCATGTTTTTGACAATCGCTAACCCCAGGCCACTGCCACCGGAGGCCCGGCTCCTGGCTTTATCCACCCGGTAGAACCGCTCAAAAATGTGGCTCAGGGAATCCTCCGGGATGCCGGTGCCTGTGTCGGATACGGTCAGGATGCCACAGTCCTCGCCACGGCCCAGGGCAATGGTCAGCTTGCCCCCGGGGACATTATACTTGATTCCGTTTTCTGCAAGGTTATAGGTGATTTGGTACAGGTCGTCCTCCCGTATCAGGATGGGGCAGTCCTGCTGCAAATCGGTATGAATATCGACATCCCCGGACTTGGCTAAATGCGACAGCATTCTTACCACCCGCTCCACCGTCGGGGTCATGGGGATGATGGAAGGGGGTTCGATAGCGCTGTCCGGCTCGCCTTTGGTCAGGGAGAGGAGTTTTTCGGACATTCGGTTCAGCCGCTCCGCTTCGTCACCGATGTCAGCGACGAATTCCCGAATTGTGTCGATATCCATGTCATTTTGCAGGATGGAATCGGACAGCAGCTTGATGGAAGCCAGGGGTGTTTTCAGCTCGTGAGAGGCATCGGAAACGAATTGCCGACGCTTGTTTTCAGAGATGTTGAGCCGTTCGGTCAAATCGTTAAATTCATCCGCCAGCACCGTAAGCTCGTCGTGGCCGCTCAGCTCCAGCCGGTGGGTGTAGTTTCCGTCCCGGAGGATGCGCATGGAAGCCATGATTTTGTCCAGCCGGGCAGAAAAGAAATGGGTAAATAACCCGGAAAAAAGAATGACTACCAGCTCCAGAAGAATCGTTACAGTCAGAATGGTGCGCTGAATCGATGCCACCAGGGCGCCCTGTCCGCTGTCGGTTTCGCTTGCGTAAACACAGCCTCGCAGACGCCAACCATCAATGATGGGGGAGGCGGCTTGAGAATGCATGATACCGCTGTCATAGTCCCAATCGAATGCGTCGATGCCATTCAGAGCCTGGGTGATTTGGGGCCATGTCAGGGTCTGTCCCGGCAGGGTGGAGTCGTGGGAGGCGAAAATTACTGTGCCATCCACATCGGTGACAACAATATGGACAGACCGCAGACTGCTGATTCGCTCAAGGGTGGCGCTGACATCGGCCGGTGTCAACGCCTCCAGCTTGCGAAGCTCTTCGGCAGCCAGCCCGGTCTTATCCAGCATGGCGGCCTCCTTGTTGTCCCGGAAGAGCCGTTTGCAGGTGCTTGAGCAGTAGATGTTCAGAAAAGCCAGCACCGTGAAGGTGATGAAGATATAGGTCACCGCGTAGCGAATCTGGGTTCGGCCGTACCGCCACGGGGCCTTTTTATTTTTTGAAATAATAGCCAACGCCCCACTTCGTCATAATGTATTTCGGTTTCGCCGGATCCTCCTCCAGCTTTTCCCGGAGCCGCCGGATATGGACATCCAGCGTGCGGATATCGCTGCGGTATTCGTAAGCCCAAATAGAATCCAGCAGCGCTTCCCGGGAGAAGACCCGGTTGGCGTTTCGCATAAGGAATTCCGCAACATCAAATTCACGGGCGGTCAGGTCCACCAGCACGCCGCTGCGGTAAGCGTTCCGGGCATCCAAATCCAGGGTGATGGAGCCGATGGTCAGGATGTTGGGACGCTCCTCCTTGGGGCGGGCGGTCCGGCGCAGCAGCGCCCGGATTCGGGCCTTCAGCTCCAGAATGTTGAAGGGCTTAGTCAGATAATCGTCGGCCCCGTTGTCGAAACCAATCAGCTTGTCGATATCGTCGGCCTTGGCTGTAAGCAGAATGATTGGCACATCGGAAAATTCCCGGATTTTGGCGCAGGCGGTAAGGCCGTCCATCTGGGGCATCATAATGTCCAGTACAATTAGTCGAACCGCCGGGTCCCTGGCCAGTTCCAGGGCTTCCAGGCCGTTGGAGCCGGTGACGACATCATACCCGTCGTTTTGCAGATTGAACCGAATGCCCTTGACCAGCAGGGCTTCGTCGTCCACAACAAGGATTTTCATGTGCTACCTCCTACGGTGATAAAATCGAGGATGTCCGCCAATCGCTTTTCGCCGATATCCTCTACATTTAATAGTTCCTGTATGCTGGTAAATGAGCCGTTCGCCACGCGATAGTCAACAATCCTCTGTGCAAGCACCGAGCCGATACCAGGCAGCGTAGCCAGGTCTGCGGCACTGGCGGTGTTGATGTCCATAAGCACAGGAGCTGTGGTGGCGCTGATAAGGGTTGCTTCTGTTGGAACGGTGGTGGATACGGCACTGAGGCGGATATCACTGCGAACGCAGTTGCGCCCAAGGAAAAATCCGCCTGCAAAGGCACAGACCACAATGGTCATGATTATCAGAATCCTGCTTGCTTTTTTCATAAGGGATGGCCTCCCGGATTGACTACAGGTTGAAAAGCTGATATAATTATACACGACTTTTATCTGCCGGACAAGTCCGGACAGTGGATATTGAGGGAGATTTATGAAAAAATCGAGGGGAATTTGTCTGCTTCTTGCTGTTGTGGTGCTGTTGCAGTGGGTTGCGGTGCCGGTGGATGGGGCCCAGACCGACTCTCTGGCGGTGCTGCAGGGCTGCGTCACGCTGGATGGCCAGGCTCCGCTGGCCGGCAGCGAGCAATTGCTGGATACCGCCAAGTCGGTCATCCTCTATGAGCTGGACAGCGATACGCTGGTTTATTCCTGGAATCCCGATGAACGGCTGGATCCTTCCGGTATGAACAAGATTATGACAGCTCTGCTGGCCATTGAGCAGACCGCTCCGGAGGATATGGTTACCGTGACCCGGGAGGCGCTGAACAGCGTGGCCATCGGCTCCATGTCGGCGGGACTGAAGGCCGGGGAGCAGCTTTCCATGAAGGATTTGCTGTATTGCATGATGGTGGGCTCCGCCAATGACGCGGCGGCGGTAATCGCAGCCCACATCAGCGGGGATCAGGATACCTTTGCGGCGCTGATGAATACCCGGGCAGCAGAGTTGGGCTGCACCGATACCAATTTCATGAATGCCAACGGATTAAGCCATGAGCAGCAGTATTCCACAGCCCGGGATTTGGCTAAGATCACCAAGGCGGCGCTGGAGCTGCCGCTGTTTGTGGAGCTGTTTGGGGCGGTGGAATATACCGTGGCTGCCACGGAAAAATCCGAGGCAAGAGAAATTTTTACGACGAATTATCTGATGAGTACCAAAACGGTCCGAAACCAGTATGACGAGCGGGTGACCGGCGGCAAAACCGGTGCCCTGAGTACCACGGACCGGAGCCTGATTGCCACCGCGGAAAGCGGCGGCAGCCGGTACTTGTCCGTGGTAATGAGCGCCAAGGGAACCGTTACCGGCAATGGATTGTCTGTTAAAACCTTTGGCAGTTTTGAAGAAACCCGGGCATTGCTGGATATTGGATTTGAGGGTTATGCGGTACGTCAGCTTCTTAGCACCGACCGGGTTATGGACCAGTTTTCGGTGGATGGCGGCGAAAACGATGTCATTGGTCGCCCCGGGGCGAATCTTATTGCTGCGCTGCCTGTGGATGCTTCTCCCCTGGATGTGACCTACAAATGCGTACCCGGGGATATCAAGGCTCCTCTGACGGAGGGTCAGACCATCGGCACCGTTGAGGTCTGGTTCCGGGATGTTTGTGTTGGTCAATGCGACCTGATTGCGATGTTTGCGGTGGAGCAGCCGGGGGTATATACCTTCAATCTGGCCCCCACCGCCGCAGAGGCAGCCCTGCGGGCCTGGACCACCTGGCTCCTGATTGGCGGTATCGCCCTTCTGGCGGTGGTGCTTATCTGGTTTGCGGTGGTGTTGATTCGTCACAGAATCCGAATCATCAAGATTGAACGCCGTCACAAGCTGATCAGCGGTGAGAAGAAAAAGAGGAGGCGCCGGAATGCTTGAATGGGGTGAGCTGGAACAGACCTGCGGAAGCTGCACCCGTTGCGGCCTCTGTCAGGGGCGGCATCATGTGGTCTTTGGCGTCGGGCGCAGGGACACGGAAGTGATGTTTGTAGGCGAAGGTCCCGGAGAGCAGGAGGACCTGAAGGGCGAGCCCTTCGTGGGGCCTGCTGGGAAGCTGCTGGATGATATGCTGTCCATCATCGATTTGGACAGGCAGAAGGTCTACATTGCCAATATCGTCAAATGCCGCCCGCCCCGAAACCGGGATCCGCTGGATGTGGAGCAGGATGCATGCATCGATTATCTGCGTAACCAGGTGGCGCTGATTCGCCCAAAAATCATTGTGTGTTTGGGACGGATTGCGGCGCTGCGGCTGATTCGGGATGATTTTCGCATCACCCGGGAGCATGGTACCTGGACCCAGCGCAACGGCGTTTGGATGACCGCCATGTACCATCCCTCGGCCTTGCTGCGGGATGTGAGTAAGCGCCCGGATACCTTTGATGATTTGCTGAAAATCCGTCAAAAAATGCGGGAGCTTGGAATTGAATATCAGGAATAAAAGGCCGGAGCTGGTGCATAAGATGCAACAGCTCCGGTTTTTCCGTATAAGACCTTGACACCGGTGGATTCTCCGGTAGCGGTTTTGGTGACGGCACTGACATCCGTCACGGCGGTTTCATAGACACTGACTTGAACCAATTGTTCACAGGTGGCCAGAGGGTCGATGGAGGCCAAATCCAGGTTGCCATCCATAATGACGTAGTTTAGTTGGGGGAGCCCCGCCAGCTCTGCGAGAGAGGTCAGCTGGTTTTCGGAGCCCTTGATGGTTACCAGGGCGCATTCCTGAGAAAACTGGGGCAACTGGGAGATGCGGTTGTAGGAGAAGTTGAAGGTTGTCAGCTTGTTCAGAGTGCCCAGGGCCGTGATGTCGCTAATCTCGTTATTGGAGATGTCCAGCACCTCCAAGGTGGTGTTGGCGGCCAGAGGAGCAACATCGGTGATATCATTAAATGCCACAGACAGCTGCTTGAGTTCAAAAATTCTCTCAATGCCGGTCACGGTAGTGAGCTTGTTACCGGTCAAATCCAGAGAGGTCAGCCCGGTGCAGCCGGAGAGAGACTCGCAGGAGGTGATGGAATTATAGGCTGCGTTCAGTGCCGACAGGCTGGTCATGGTTCTGAAAATCTCCAAATCATCCAGCGCATTGTGGCTTAAATCCACCTGTGTCAGCTCCGGCATGGCGCTCAGGGCGGTCAGGTCCCGGATGGCGTTGCTGCTCAGATCCAGATACCGCAGGCCGGTGGCGGCAGACAGGGGGGTGATGCCGGACAGACCACAATTGCGAAGAGTCAGGGAGGTGAGCTTGGGCAGCCCGGCAATTACCGCTAAATCCTCGGCAGAAACGGACATATCCGTCACCGTCAGGGTCTGCAGCGCAGTCATGCCGTAAAGACCGGACAGGTTTTGAAGCGCGGTTTTGGGAATGGTCAGAGAATGGAGGAAGGGGAACCACTTCAAGTCGCTCAAATCGGCGGTGTCGGCCGGGAGCTTCAATTCGGTAATGGTCCACAACTGGTCGGAGGAGAGGGCATCATCAGCATGGATTGCCAGCTTCTCCCGGACGATGCGGTCGATAGCGGGGTCGGTAAGGGTTACTTCCTCAATCACGCCGGTCACTGTATAGCTCAAGATGGTTCGGGGACTGACAAGACCGGAGGGGGCGACAGTCAGGGCGATGATGGTAGTCTCGCCGCTGGAGAGCGTAATCGGGCCGGTGTAGGCATCCTTGGTGGTGGATGGCCAATCAGAATCGGTGGTGACGTACAGGGCTCCGTCGGGGGGATTGAAGGAAACGGTGATGTACTGGTCGTAAAAGCCCTGCTCAGGGTCGGGGCTGGGGGCCTTGGGGCGCAGCGCCTCGATTTGCTCTTTAATCTGGGGCTGGGTGATATTCTCCAGCATATTCACGGCATCCAGCAGCTTGTCCTGCTCTACATAGGTCTTACACAGGGCAATATACAGCTCCACGCTACCACCGTCGGCGATGGCGTGGGAGAGGGTATATTCGGCTTTGGTGTAATTACCCACATCCTTGAATTGCTGCGCCAGCTCCAGCGCTACCGTTTCATCATTGCCGGCATGCTTGTAGGCCAGCTCATAAAGCCGGGTGGCCAGGCTGTGGTTTCCCAAGTCGCTCTGCTTTCTTGCCTGGGAGACAAGTACATCCCGGGTAAATTCCGGGTCGTATTCAATCAGATACCAGCCGATGCTGATCAGGACGGCCAGCATCAGCACAACTGGCACCAGTATCTTGAAAAATCTGTTCATGGGGCATGCTCCGTTTCGGATGTTTTCTTACTATAATTATACCCGTATCCACAAACGATGTCAAGGAGCGGGGGAAAAAACAAAACAGGCACTTTCTGGTTCGATGATTTTTTTGTGATATTTACAGTATGATGATCGGGGTGATTTTTTGTGAAAATGATTTGGAAGCAAATGATTTATTCGTTCACGCTGGGCATGGTGGTGCCAGGGCTTGTTTTCTCTGCCGGGGACAAGCTGGTCCAGAAGGAGCCGACTGTTGAACAGGTTCTGCAGGAGCAGGTGTACATACCGGTGCTGATGTCCGACGGGAAGCTAAGGGCCATGGAGCTGGAGCAGTATATCAGCCGGGTGGTTTTGGGGGAGATGCCTGCATCCTTTGATCGGGAGGCCCTGAAGGCCCAGGCGGTGGCGGCCAGAACCTATACGCTGCGCTGTCTTGCTGATGGGGACAGGCATCAGGGGGCGGTCTGCACGGATTACCGATGCTGCCAATCCTATCTGGAGCCGGAGGACTATGTGGGCAACCGGGGGACCCAGACAGATATGGAAAAGGTTTTCGATGCGGTAACCCAGACCGCCGGGGAGGTGGTTTGTTACGATGGGGATTTGATTTACGCCACCTATTTTGCCAGCGCCGGTGGACAGACGGAGGCGGCACAGGAGGTTTGGGGGCAGGGGTATCCCTATCTGGTGCCGGTGAGCAGTCCGGAACAGAGCGTATATGATGGGGAAAGAATCGGTTATTCCCTGGAAGAATTTCAGGAATGCCTGGGCGTAACCCTGCGCGGAGGGCCGGAAACCTGGTTCGGTGCCGCAACCTATACCGTCGGTGGCGGGGTGGATTCCATGCGCATCGGGGATTACCGGTATTCCGGGGTGGAGCTGCGAAACATTTTTGGCCTGCGTTCGACCATATTCAATATTGCCGTAACGGAAAACAGCATCGTTTTTGAAACCATGGGCTACGGACACCGGGTTGGGCTGAGCCAGTATGGCGCAAACGCCATGGCCAATGCTGGCAGCAGCTACAACGAAATCCTGACGCACTATTATCAGGGCACGACCCTTCAGAAATATTCATCCGATTGACAAAGTAGGCTTTTTCGGTTAGAATACCCCCAAAGAGTTCATTTGGAGGAAACGCCATGCCCATTCAGATTCCCAACGACCTGCCTGCCGCCGGTATTTTGCAGCAGGAAAATATCTTTGTCATGACCCAGACCCGGGCTACCACCCAGGATATCCGGCCGCTGGAAATCGTGCTGCTGAATCTGATGCCCACGAAAATCGTGACGGAAACACAATTCTCCCGGCTGCTGGGAAATACCCCGCTGCAGGTGCGGCTGGAACTGATGCATACCACTTCCCATGTGTCCAAGAATACCTCTCAGGAGCATCTGCTCAGCTTTTATAAGAGCTTTGAGGATTTGAAGGACCGGAAATTCGACGGCATGATTATCACCGGCGCTCCGGTGGAGCTGATGGATTTTGAGGACGTGGACTACTGGCAGGAGCTGACCGAAATCATGGAGTGGAGCAAGACCAATGTCCACAGCACCCTGCATATCTGCTGGGGCGCCCAGGCTGGGCTTTACTACCATTATGGTATCCCCAAGCTGCCGCTGCCGGAGAAGCTCTTCGGTGTGTTCCAGCACAAGGCGGATTATAAGCGCTCCATTTTGATGCGGGGCTTTGACGATATCTTTTGGGTGCCCCATTCCCGGCATACCACCGTCCGGCGGGAGGATATCGAAGCGGTGCCGGAGCTGAAAATTCTCTCCTCCTCCGAGGAGGCGGGTGTTTATGCCATCATGAGCAAGGAAGGTCGGCAGATTTTCATTACCGGTCATTCGGAATATGACCCGCTGACCCTGAAAGGGGAGTACGACCGGGATAAAAATCTGGGCCTGCCCATTCGTGTGCCGCAGAACTACTTTCCTAACGATGACGATACTAAAGATCCCATCGTTCGCTGGCGCAGCAGTGCCAACCTGCTGTTCTCCAACTGGCTGAACTATTTCGTCTACCAGACGACCCCCTACGACATCATGTCCATCGGGCAGGAGTAAGCGTCACCCCGGTCTTTGCCGGGGTGACTATTTTTGTCGGTTTTTGTTGCGAAAGGCACCAAAATATGATATGATGCATATATCTATTTTGTGCAAATAGCAAGGGGGCGTTACAATGGAACTGCGAATTGACGGAAAAGCAGTTTGTGCAATGGCCGGTCAAAGTCTGCGCCGGCTGGTGGCTGCTTTGGGGATGGACAGCGATGTGCTGTCCCTACGGCCTCTGGCGGCCCGGATCGCCGGTGAGGTCTTTACATTGAATTACATTCCCGTCCGGGATGGGGAAGTCCGCCGGGCCATGGCGGCCTCCGGGGGAGAGATCGGTCTGCTGCGATACAGCGACCCGGCGGGCAAGGATGCCTATGTGCGGACGGCTCAGTTTGTGATTTTTCTGGCCATCCATCGGCTCTGGCCCGATGCCCGGGCGAAAATGACCTGCACCCTGGGCCCCGGAGCGTATATTGAGGTGAAAAATGCCCCGGATTTTTCCGTTCAGAAGCTGAAAAATGAGATTTTGGCCATTGTTGCGGCGGATATTCCGTTGCTGCGCCGCAGAGTACCCACAGCGGAGGCAATCGATTATTTTGAAAACCGTGGCAGCCTCGACAAGGCGGCATTGCTGAAATGGCGGACAGCGGAATGGTTTGATGAATATGCCTATGAGGAATTCCGGGACTATTACTATGGTGAGATGGCACCTTCCACCGGTTATGTGACGGTGTGGGATATCCGCCCGGCGGAGGGAGGCTTTTTGTTCCTGTTTCCCGATGACCGGGAGCCGGATCGGGTGGGTACTTACCAGCATATGCCCCATTTTCTCAGCGTTTTCACGGAAGGGGAGCGCTGGTGCGAGCTGATGGAATGCGAGACTGTGGCGGATCTGAACCGGCTGGTGGAAAGCGGAAAAATCCGTGAGTTGATTCGGGTCAACGAGGCCCTCCATGAAAAGCGGTATTCCCAGGTTGCGGATATGGTCTGCCAGCGGGGCGCCAAGGCGGTGATGCTGGCGGGGCCCAGCTCCTCCGGTAAGACAACATCGGCCAATCGGCTGGCGACCCAACTTCGGGTTCACGGCAAGAAGCCCATTTTGATGAGTTTGGACGACTATTACCTGGATCGGGACCTGATTGCCCCCGGCCCTGATGGGAAGATGGATTACGAGCATATCAACACCATCGATACAGCGCTGTTCCGGGACCACCTGGCCCGGCTGGCCCGTGGGGAAGAGGTGGCGCTGCCCAGCTTCAATTTTAAGCGGGGCCGTCGGGAGTGGACGGGGCAGCATTTGCGGCTCCATGATGATTCGGTTATCATTGTGGAGGGGCTTCACGCCCTGAATCCGGTGCTGCGGCCGGAGGGTGTGGACGAAAATCTGATTTTTAAGCTCTATGTGAGCCCGCTGCTGCCCCTGAATTTGGACGACCATAATCGAATCCCAACCAGCTACCTGCGGCTCCTGCGGCGTATCGTCCGTGATTTTGAAACCCGTGGGGCAACAGTCCAGCACACCATGAGTATGTGGGATTCCGTCCGCCGTGGTGAAAAACGGTGGATTTACCCCTATCAGGAAAATGCCGACATGATTTTCAACAGCTCCACCCTCTATGAATTGGCGGTGCTGAAAAAGCATATTTTTCCCCTGCTGACGGCGGTGGGGGAGGATGACCCCTGGTACGACGATGTGCAGAATATCGTCAAGATTCTCGAATTTGTCCGGGAGGCGGATGTGGATGATGAGATACCGCCCACCAGCCTGGTTCGTGAATTCATCGGCGGCAATTCTTTTTATCGGTAAACCATTCGTGTGTCATTGCGAGTCGGTGGGCACACTGGCTCGCAATGACACGCTTTTTATGCGGTTTCATTTGTTATGAAACCGGTTAAAATACTTGCATAATTCCAGAAGTGGTGTTATAATGTACCAAAGAATATGCATTTTTCGCAAGGAGTCGTTGATTTGGAGCCGCAGTTTCGTCTTGAGGGCATCGTCCACACCCGCAGCGAGGAGATGGAGGACTTTGAGGGCCCTCTGGATGTAATCTTCACCCTGTTGAGTAAAAATAAAATAGAGATTCAGGACGTGTCCATTACTGCGATTTTGGAGCAGTATCTGGCGTATCTGGACGACATGAAGCGGCTGGATATGGAGATTGCCAGTGAATTTATCACCATGGCCTCCCACCTGATGCTCATTAAGACCAAAATGCTCCTGTCCGCCGCCGAACAGGCTGAGGCGGAAAGTGAGCTGGACCAACTGCGCCAGAGCCTGATTGAGCGGAAGCGGAAGGAAGCCATTGAGCAGATTCGGGTGGCTGTCGGGGTGCTGGAGCCCCGGAATGAGATTGGCCGGTGTATGTTCGTCAAGGACCCGGAGCCACTGCGGCGTGAGAAGGGCTATCGCTACCGCCATGAGCCCATCGATTTGCTGAAAGCCCTGGACACCATCGCCGAGCGCAACGCCCGTGCCTTGCCGCCTCCCACCATGAACTTCAAGGGCATCGTGGGCAAGGAGCCTTATCCTGTGTCCAAAAAGGCCGGTGAGGTGCTGCGGCAGCTGTTGCTGCGGGGCATTGAGCGGCTGAAAAATCTGTTCCGTGGGAACAGGAGCCGTTCGGAAATCGTGGCGACGTTCCTTGCGGTGCTGGATCTTTGTAAAACCAATTCCGTGGACCTGGAGGACGATGTTACCGGCGAGAATCCCAACGTCCGCCTGCTTGACCACATGAAGAAGGAGGCCTCCGATGGAACGAACTGAATTACAGCGGGGCATCGAGGCCATCCTCTTTGCTGCGGGGGAACGGGTGGAGACGGCCCGGCTTTCCATGGCCCTGGAAACTGACGAGGATGAAATTGTCGAAGCTGCCAATGCTCTGGCGGATACTTATGCCTTCGAGCGCCGGGGAATCCGGATTTTGAAGCTGGACAAGGGTTATCAAATGGTATCCTCCGGCGAAATGGCCGACTATGTGACCAAGGCTCTGGAGACCCGGAAGCCCCCGAAGCTGTCCTCTTCTCAGCTGGAGGCGTTGACCATCGTTGCCTACTATCAGCCTGCCACCAAGGCGATGGTGGAGCAGATTCGCGGCGTGGACAGCTCCTATTCCATTTCCGCACTGATGAACAAAAAGCTCATTGAGGAAGCCGGGCGGCTCAACGTCCCCGGCCGTCCCATTCAATATCGAACCACTCCGGATTTCCTGCGAACCTTTGGCCTGGAGTCCCTGGAGGAGTTGCCGCCGATCGAAAAGATCGATTTCGGCGAGCCCATCGTGGAGGAGCCTCCCGCCACGGAGGAGGGGTCCTGATGCTTGGCTGGCTGATTGCCTTTGGCATCCTATTTTGCCTTGCGATTTTGCCCCTTGGTGCCTGCGTCAAATACGATGCGGATGGCCCCTTGGTCAAAATCATTGCGGGCCCCATTAAGATTAAAGTTTTTCCTTTGAAAAAGAAGGAAAAGAAACCGAAAAAAGAGAAAAAACCCAAAAAAGAAAAGAAGAAAAAAGAGGAACCCGCCCCCGGGCAGAAGGCTGCCGATGAAAAAACGACGGAGCCGGAGAAGAAAAAGGGCGGTAGCATCCTTGACTTTCTGCCGTTGGTGCAGGTGGGCTTAGACTTCCTGGGTGATTTCCGCCGGAAGCTCCGGTTAAACCGGCTGGAGCTGAAGCTCATCATGGCGGCGGACGACCCCTGCGACCTGGCTGTGAACTACGGCAGAGCCTGGGCGGCGGTGGGGAACCTGTTCCCGCTGCTGGAGCGGGCCTTTGTCATAAAGAAAAGAGATGTCGAGGTAGAGTGCGATTTTGAGTCCAGCGAAACGCTGGTGGTTGCACGGCTTGATATCACCATTACCCTTGGCCGAATCATTGCGCTGGCAGTGCGCTATGGGATTCGAGCCCTGATTGTATTCTTAAAAATCAACAAATCCAGAAAAGGCGGTGCAGTAAAATGAGTAAGACCCTCCCGAATATGATGGAAAGCACCATCGCAAAAATCCGCGAAATGGTGGATGCGAATACCGTGATTGGCAATCCCATCACGACCCCCGACGGTGTCACCATTATCCCCGTGTCCAAGATTAGCATTGGCTTAGGCGGCGGTGGCTCTGATTTTGTTTCCAAAAATGTTAATAAGCAGGAAAATCCCTTTGGCGGCGGCGTTGGCGCCGGTGTCAAGGTGACCCCTGTGGCATTCCTGGTCGTGAAAGAGGGCAATGTGCGGATGCTGCCTGTGGCTGCGCCTGCCAATACCACCGCCGACCGGGTCGTGGAAATGGTGCCCGATGTGCTGGATAAGATTGCGGCATTCATCGATTCCAGAACCGAGAAAAAGGGCGAATAATTTTCCCTTTCCGGCAAATCCTATTGCCGGGTGAGGAAAGATGAAAAAGTTGATGTTGCGGACGGCGGCGGCCTTGCTGGCTGCCGTCCTGCTTTATCCCGGCGAAGCAATGGCCATGTCTGCCCGGAAAGCGATTTTGATGGATGCCACCACCGGGCGGGTGCTGTATGAAAAGGATGCGGACAGCCGCTCTCTGGTGGCTAGTACCACGAAAATCATGACGGCTCTGGTGGTCTGCGAGCAATGCAATGTGCTGGACCGGATGAAGATTCCCAAGGAAGCGGTGGGCATCGAGGGCTCCTCCATGTACCTGAAGGAGGGGGAGGTGCTGACCATCCAGGAGCTGCTTTACGGGCTGATGCTCCATAGCGGCAACGATGCGGCGGTGGCCCTGGCCATCTATTGCGGCGGCACTGTGGAGGGCTTTGCGGAGCTGATGAACGACAAGGCCCGGCTGCTGGGCATGACCGGCACCCATTTTGAAAACCCCAACGGCCTGGATAGCCCCGGCCATTATTCCACCGCCCGGGATTTGGCGGTTTTGACCTGCTATGCCATGAAAAACCCCATTTTTGCCAAAACTGTATCTACCAAAACTGTCACCGTTGGAAACCGTTCCCTTCGCAATCACAATAAACTGCTGTGGCAGGTAGAGGGGGCCGACGGGGTCAAGACCGGCTATACCAAGGCTGCCGGGCGGCTGCTGGTTTCCAGCGCGGTGCGCAGTGGACGCAGGCTGGTGGCGGTGACCATCGACGATGGGAACGATTGGGCAGACCATGCGAAATTACTCAATGAAGGCTTCTCCAAATACGAAATTCAGGATATCGTCATTCAGGGTCAAAGGCTCGGCGAGGTGGATGTCTTTGGCGGAACAGCGAATCGGGTCAGCGTAATGGCGGCGGAGGGCTTTTCCTATGCCCTTTCCGGGGACGAAAAGCCCCATATCGTTCTGAGCGAACCTGGCTTCGTATATGCGCCAACGGTTCAGGGACAGGAAGCGGGCTTTGCTTATATCTGCATTGACGACAAGACCATCGGCAAAATCCCGGTGGTTTATGAAACAACGGTGGAGCAGTTCGTTCCCCGGAAGAAAGGCTTCTGGGAGCGGCTGTTCGGAGGAAGAAAATGACGGAACGCTTGCAAAAGATTCTTGCATCCCGGGGCATCTGCTCCCGCCGAAAGGCGGAGGAGCTGATTACTGCCGGGCGGGTCAGCGTCAATGGTTCGGTGGCTCCTTTGGGGGCATCGGCTGACCCGGATGTGGATGAAATATTGCTGGATGGGAAGCCCCTTCCCATCCGCAGTGACTATGTGTACATCATGCTTCATAAGCCCCGGGGCTATGTGACCACTCTGTCCGACGAGCGGGGGCGGCCCAATGTGACCCAACTGGTGGATTGCGGTACCCGGGTCTATCCCATAGGCCGGTTGGACATGGACTCCGAAGGACTGCTCCTGCTGACAAATGATGGAGAATTTGCAAATCATTTGATGCATCCCAAAGGGGAAGTGGACAAAATTTACGAGGTTTGGGTCACAAATTACAGCCCGGACAGCGAAAAAATGCTCCTGCGGCCCATTGAACTCGATGGCTACCGCATCAAGCCCCCCAAGGTGAAGCTGATCAGCGCCCAGGGCAATCAGGCCAGGCTCCAGATCACCATCCACGAGGGCCGGAACCGTCAGGTCCGCCGGATGTGCCAGGCCGCAGGGCTCCACGTCACCCGGCTCCGGAGAATTGCCGAAGGACCGGTGAAGCTGGGGGATCTGCCCAAGGGGAAATGGCGGTATTTAACGGCCCAGGAAATTGAATTGCTAAAATAACAGAATACCAAACGCCGTCGCAGGATCGGGGAAACACCGATTTCTGCGACGGCGTAAAATTTGCAATTTTGCGGTCACATACTTGCAAAATTGCAGGGTATCTGTTATGATGGCAACAAGAAATTTTTCAGGAGGTTGCCATGGGGAACGATATTCTTTCCGCCCTGCAATCCGGCTCCTTTTCCAAGGGGCAGCGGCGGATTGCCCAGTACATCATGGACGAATATGATAAAGCCGCCTTTATGACCGCCGCCAAGCTGGGCCAGACCGTGGGCGTTTCCGAATCCACGGTGGTGCGCTTTGCCGTCAGCCTGGGGTTCGACGGCTATCCTGCCATGCAGAAATCCATGCAGGAGATGGTGCTCAACCGCCTGACCTCCGTGCAGCGGCTGGAGGTGGCCAGCGACCGGATCGGCAATCAGGATATCGTTTCCATGGTATTGCAATCCGATGTTGAAAAGCTCCGCCGGACTGAGGAAACCCTGAGCCGGGAGGACTTCCAGAACGCAGTGGAATCCATCGTGGCAGCGAAGCGGGTGTATATTCTGGGTGTCCGCTCTGCGGCGCCTTTGGCGAACTTTTTGGGGTATTATCTGCGGTATTTGTCGGATAATGTGTACATTGTCACTGCTTCCGGCGCCAGCGAGATGTTTGAACAGATTGTGGGTGTCAATGCCGACGATGCCATTATCGCCTTCAGCTTTCCCCGGTATTCCACCACGGTGCTGAAGGGGGCCCAATACTGCGCCAGCGCCGGGGCCACGGTCATCGGCCTGACGGATTCCAAGCTGTCACCCCTGGCGCAGGTTTGCAATCATGTGCTGCTGGCCAAGAGCGATATGGTTTCCTTGGTGGATTCCCTGGTGGCGCCGCTGAGTGTGGTCAATGCCCTGATTGTGGGGGTAACCGCCCGGCGAAGTGTGGAGCTGGCCCGGCGGCTGGATATGCTGGAAAATATCTGGTCTGACTATGATGTTTATGAAAAACGGAGCGAAAACGGATGAAATTTGATGGAATCGTGATCGGTGGCGGCCCGGCTGGGATGTTCGCCGCCATTACAGCTGCCCGTCGGGGACAAAAGGTGTTGCTTTTGGAACGGAACGACCGGCTGGGCAAGAAGCTGCTGATCACCGGCAAGGGCCGGTGCAACGTGACCAACGACTGCGACGCCCGGGAGGTTTTGCAAAATGTGCCCCGGAACGGGCGTTTTCTGTTCAGCGCCATGGCGGCCTGCCCGCCGGAGAAGGTCAAAACCTTTTTCGAAGAAAGCGGCTGCCCCCTGAAAACCGAGCGGGGGAACCGGGTTTTTCCCGTCAGCGATAAGAGCATTTCCGTGCTGGATGCGCTGCAAAGGGAGCTGCGCCGCAGCGGCGTTACCGTGAAGACCGGTTGGGTCACCGATATCCGGAGGCTGGAGGGGAAAGTTTCCGGCGTGACGGCAGGGAAGCAGCAGTATGATGCGGCGTGGGTCATCCTGGCCACCGGCGGCCTGTCCTATCCCACCACCGGCTCCACCGGCGATGGCTATGAGCTGGCAAAACGGCTGGGCCATACCGTCACCCCCACCGAGGGCTCCCTGGTTCCGCTGGAAGGGGACGAGGACTGCGCCGAAATGCAGGGCCTGAGCCTGCGAAATGTGGCAGTCAAGCTGGTGGATGCCAAGGGCAAGACCCTCTTTACAGACTTTGGCGAGCTGCTCTTTACCCATTTTGGCATTTCCGGCCCCACGGTCCTCAGCGCCAGCGCCCACCTGAAAGGGGAGGGCTGCCGTCTGCTCATTGACCTGAAGCCTGCCCTGGAGGAGTCCAAGCTCAACGACCGCATCCTGCGGGATTTGCAAATTTACAAAAACCGCTCCATGGAAAATGCCCTGACGGATCTGCTGCCCCGGTCCATGATCCCGGTGGTGCTGAACCGGCTGCAAATTCCCGTGGATTTGCAGGCCAATTCCCTGAATAAGCAGCAGCGCCGGTCCCTGGTGGAGCTGCTGAAGGCATTTCCTGTGCAAATTCGGGGAAAACGCCCTGTTTCTGAGGCTATCATTACCTCCGGCGGCATCAAAATATCGGAAATTGACCCCAAAACCATGGAATCCAAGCTGGTTCCCGGCTTGTATTTCGCTGGGGAAATCATCGACTGCGACGCCTACACCGGCGGCTTCAATCTCCAAATCGCCTGGGCAACGGCTTATGCTGCGGGAATGAGTGTCTGTCAATAAAACGTTCGGACATTGGGTGCTGAAAATGGATAATTTGAATAGGGTACTTGAAAAGATTTGCACCAAACATAAGCTGGTGGGCGCCAATGTAGCGTTGTATGATTCTGAGCGCATCGTTTACAGCTACAACTATGGCTATGCGAACAAAGAACAGCAAATGAAAAGCACCAATGACAGCCTGTACATGATCGGGTCAAACACAAAGGTTTTGACCGCTGTGTGCATTATGAAGTTGATGGAGAACGGTGATTTGTCGTTGGACGATGATATCAGAAAATTTATTCCTGAATTTGAGGTAAAGTCCACCTTTTCCTATGAAAAAATCACGATTGGAAATCTGTTAATGCACAGGTCGGGGCTCTTATGTGATTTGTACAACATGAGCTATGACCAATCCGGTGACTTCCGGGAGGTAATCAGCCACCTGAAAAACACCTATCTGATTGCATCGCCGGGGACCATGTTTGCCTACTCCAATGTGGGGTATACAGTGCTTGGCGTGGTGATTGAGAGAGCGTCCGGGATGCCATATCAGCAGTTCGTTCAGAAAACCATCGCGCAGCCCCTTGGAATCGGTATTCATTTTTTGCAGACAGAAGAGCAGAGGGAGCGGTACGCAAAGACGATATCGCTGTGCTATAACCGGAAGGGGGAAACGGTCACCGACCCCCTGGGCACCATCCTTCCGGCAGGCTCCAATACCTATATGAGCATGGCGGATTTTGTGAAGTTCGGACAGATTTTTCTTAAAAAAGATGGTACCATCCTGAAAAAAGATACGCTTGACCTGATGGAAACGCTGGAATGTCCCGAGGATATCGACAGGGAGCTATGGAATGCGGGTTACGGATTGCTTCATCATCTGAATCATTACGGGGAAAATGTCGGAAAGATAATTGGGCATGGTGGCGATACTTTTTACCATCACTCTGCATTCGAGTATATTCCGGGCCACAATGTTGGCATAATGGTGTTTACGAATAACGAACAGGGCGCAAATGCCAGAGGGGAAATCGTCAGTAAAGTTCTGCATACTTACCTGGAAAGCATGGGCATCGCCACGGCAACTTACCCTATGGTGTTTAACCACGTTTCCGGAAATTGCGATGAATGTGTTGGGAAATACGCAACACCTCTGGGGATTTTTGATATCCGAAAAGGCAGTGAAAGTAACCTTACCACGAAGCTATACGGTTTGCGTATAGCTTTGAAGCGGTGCGAGGACGGATTCTGGCAGTTATGGCCGAAAAGCATCCTGTCCCACCTGCCTTTGATAAAACAGCAAATTAGCAGGATGAGAATCAAATTTGCCTGGTACAGTGGGAAAAAAGTGCTGGTTTTGGAGAGCAGATACCCCGATAATGTCAATCAGACGATTGTTGGTGGTGTCTTGGAAGAAACGTCGGTTCCGGAGTCTTTCAAAAAGGCCTGTGGTTCTTACGAACTGGTCAACGAACGGCTGAAGGCTGTGAAGGGAAGCTGTTTACTTCGTGTTGAAAAGGGCATTCTTGTGTTAAAAGTACGGATTTTAGGCGGGACGATGGAGTTGGCGCTGAATGCCGTGGGTGACAACCTTGCATTTGTGCAGGGATTCGGCAGAAACACGGGAAATGATGTAATACTGACGGATTGCAACGGTGCGAAAAGCCTGGTTTGGTGCGGTCTGCATTTTCAAAAGAAATGATTCCTTTGGGTGTAGTAATGCCCTGCGAATAAAAAGCCATTGACAAATCGGCAATCATGCTATAAAATACATAGCAGTTTAGACAACACCTACGGAGGGATAAACTATGTACGAGAAACTGGTGGCCTACGCAGCCAAGACTCTGGAAATCGACGCTTCCGAGATTAGCCCCGAGAGCACCTTTGAGAGCCTGGGCATCGATTCTCTGGACGTGGTCGAGATGGTCATGGACCTGGAGAGCGAGCTGGGCGTTGAGCTGGAGATGGAAGATCAGAACATCACCACCTTCCAGGAGCTGGCCGATTTCATCGACAGCAAGGTCAACTGATTTAATTTTCAATCGAATACCCTTGTATAAGCGGACCGGCTTATAACAAGGTCGCACTAGTCGGGGAGATAGCGGTGCCCTGTAACCCGCGATCCGCTACAGCGGGGATGAATTCCCACACCCGGGCTTGTTTGAGTGTCGTCTGCGCTTCGTAAGTGGCGTTGACGGGACGGTCTCGCGCAACGGAAACCCGTGAACCATGTCAGGCGGGGAACCGAGCAGCATTAAGCGGATCTTTCCGTGTGCCGTGAGGGTGCCGTTCCTGAGTCGGCTGCGTCGCTTCCGGACATTCAGCAGGTTCAAATGTGGGTGTGCGATCTTGTTATGAGCCGGTCTTATTTAGCGAATGGTTAAGAGGTCCCCAAGAATGAATAATTGAGATATCCGCTTCGCGGATGGATTTGGAAAGGAGCGGTTTTGTGTATCAGGCATTATATCGGAAATACAGGCCGCAGACTTTTGATGATGTGTCCGGGCAGATGGCGGTGACCCAGACGTTGAAGACCCAGTTGGCCACCGGGCATTTGAGCCATGCGTACCTGTTTACCGGCTCCCGGGGCACCGGCAAGACCAGCTGCGCCAAGATTCTGGCGAAAGCCGTCAACTGCGAGGATCTGCAGGACGGCAATCCCTGCAATCGCTGCGCTGCCTGTCAGGCCATCGATTCCGGCTCCTGTATGGATGTGCTGGAGATCGACGCCGCCTCCAACAACGGCGTGGATAACGTTCGTGATCTGCGGGATGATGCGATTTATTCCCCGTCCCAGGTGAAAATGCGGGTGTATATCATCGATGAGGTGCATATGCTCTCCATTTCCGCCTTCAATGCACTGCTTAAAATCATCGAGGAGCCGCCGGAGCATTTGATGTTCATCCTGGCAACCACAGAGCTGCACAAGGTTCCGGCCACGATTTTGTCCCGATGTCAGCGGTTTTCTTTCCGGCGGATTAGCCAGGAGGATATCGCTGCCCGGCTGCAATTTGTTGCCTATCAGGAAAATATCGACCTGGACGATGGAGCCGCCAAGGTTCTGGCCCGGCTGGCCGACGGCGGTATGCGAGACGGCCTGAGCCTGCTCGACCAATGTGCCTCGGCAACTACGGGAGAATTGACCGCCGAGCGGGTCTATGCCTGCCTGGGCATCGCCGGTGAGCAGAAATGCGCTGAACTGATGGCCCATATCGCCGCCCACGACAGCGGCAAGGCCCTGGCGCTGTTCAACCGGCTCTATGCCGAGGGCAAGGATTTGGGGGCCATGCTGGATGAGCTGGCCTGCCTGACCAGGGATTTGATGGTGCTGAAAACCGCCGGAGATTCCGGCATCACCATGCTCTCCGGCGTGGCGACAGACCGGGAGGCAGGGGAGTTGGCGAGAAAATTTTCCAGCGGGGAGCTGCTGCGGATGATGAATCAGCTGCAGCAGACCATGGCCGGATTTGTCCGCAGTGCCAGCCGCCGGATGGACGCGGAGCTTTGTATTCTGTCCCTGTGCCAGCCGGAGCTGACGCTGGACGCGGAAAGTCTGAATGCCCGCCTGACCCGGCTGGAAGAGCAAATCAAAACCGGCGCTTTCGTCCCTCATGCGTCCCCAATGCCGGTTTCTCAGCCCGTGGCTGAGCCGGAAGAATATCCCCCTATGCCGGGGGATGAAGATGCGCCTCCTGTCATCGAGGAGGCACCGCCCGTTCCGGCCCCGGCAGGCTTCTGGATGGATTTGGCGGTGTCCATCCGTCAGGAGCTTCGCCCACCGGCAGCAGGCTTCTTCGCGCCCACCCCCAATGCGCCGGTGCAGGGCGTTTTGAAGGGGAATCAGGTGGTTTTGCAGTGCGCCAATGCCTTTACCAAGGAAATGGTGGATAAGCCCAAAATTCTGGAGCTGGTGGCCCGGAAAGCCTCCGCCCAGTTGGGCAGACCCGTCACGGTCAAGGCGGTGGATGCTTCCGCCAAGCCCCAGGCCAATGCCAACATGGAACAATTGCTGAGCTTTGGCAGAAATCACCCGGATGTGGTGAAAATTAAAGAATAATGATAAACGACGGTTATTCTGAACGAAGTATAACGTAAAATTAAACGTATGTCATAGCCGGGCGGTTCGCACGAAGAGCTGCCTGCGGCATTTGTACCTGAAAACTATGGAGATTGCCACGGCCCATCGGGCCTCGCAATGACAGTTGATATTTTTAAGATTGGAGATAATATTATGGCAAAAGGTGGATTTCGTGGTGGCATGCCCGGGGGCATGAACCAGATGCAGATGATGAAGCAGGCCCAGAAGCTCCAGCAGGAGATGCTGCGGATGCAGGAGGAGCAGGAAAATAAGACCTACACCGCCAAGGCGGGCGGCGGCGTTGTGGCTGCTACTGTCAATGGCAAGCACGAGCTGGTGGACCTGGCCATTGATCCCGAGGCCATTGACCCCGAGGATGTGGAAATGCTGCAGGATATGATTATCGCTGCCGTCAATGAGGCCATGCGTACCGCTGATGCGGAAGCGGCTCAGAATATGTCCCGGCTCACCGGCGGCATGAATCTGGGCGGCCTGTTCTAAGGAGGCGCTATGCAGTATTTTCCCGCGGCGCTGCAGGAGCTGGCGGATCAGTTTGCCCGGCTTCCCGGCATCGGCGGCAAGACCGCCCAGCGGCTGGCGTTCCATGTGCTGGAGCTGCCGCTGGAGGATGCGGAGAGCTTTGCGGGTGCGATTCTGGCGGCGAAAAGGGAGGTCCACACCTGCCCGGTGTGCCAGAATCTGACGGACCGGGAGCTGTGTCCCATTTGCGCCGATGAAATGCGTGACCAGAGCCAGATATGTGTGGTTGCGGAGCCCAAGGATGTGATTGCCATGGAACGGAGCCGGGAATTTTCCGGCGTTTACCATGTGCTTCACGGGGTTATCTCACCTCTGAATCATGTGACCCAGGATGACATCAAGATCCGGGAGCTGTTGCAGCGAGTGGCGTCGGCGGACATTCGGGAGGTCATTATGGCCACCAACCCCGATACCGAGGGCGAAGCGACGGCCATGTACATTTCCCGTCTTCTGCGGCCGATGGAGATTAAGGTGACCCGCCTGGCCTATGGCGTGCCGGTGGGCAGCCAGCTGGAATACGCCGACGAGGTGACCCTGTCCCGGGCCCTGGAAGGTCGGCAGGAAATTTAATAAAAAGCGATGGTATTTTTCGTACCATCGCTTTCTTCATCTTGCATTTATATTTTTTATGTGTTATTATATTTTTAACACGATAAAAGGCAGGAATTACGATGAGCAAACGCAGATTCATCCTTCAATATGTTGACCACATGTATTTTAAGGTGGTTGGAGCAGCATTGACAGTGGCATTGTTTGCACTTGTGTATTATTATCTGCGTTTTCCTGCGAATTTAGGGCTGAATGATTTGGTTGGGATGGTATTTCCCGGGGTCATGGTGCTGATTTGGGAGTCCCTGAAGAAGCGGAATTTTTGGTGGGTTTGGCTTATGGGCTGTTGCCCGTGCCTTTTGGGAGCCCAGCTGTTTGCTTCTTTGGAAAACCTGTTATTGCATGGTTATTGGCTGATCAGCTTGGGGGTCAGCGTTGCGTTGGCGGTGGTTCCATCCCGCAGCGCCGTTCGTTTCCGGGAACGCACAAGGGATGATGGCAGCGGTGACGCACCCAAGGCGAAAAAAGATGAATTTTTGGAAAAATTATTTGCGGATCAATAAAAGGGGAGCAGCCGATGTGGCTGCTCCTTTTGCTTACAGCTTGGAGTAGGTCTTTTCCAGAAAACGCTGACTGGATACGATGCAGCGCTTGTGGGTGCCTTCGCCGATTTTGCCGGCTTCATCGTAGGCGGTGACCTGGAAGGTGATGACTTTTCCTTCCACAGCGGTGACCTCCGCCTCGGCACGTACCTCCAGACCAACGGGAGTGGCGGAGATGTGGGAGATGTTCAGCTCGGTGCCCACGGAGGTTTTATCCTCACCCAGGGCCTCGGCAATGGCTTCGCAGGCGGCGCCCTCCATCAGGGCCACCATGCAGGGGGTGGCATAGACCAGCAGACTGCCGGAGCCAACCTCTGCGGCGGTGTCCTCTTTCTCAACCAGGGTCGCGACCTCGCCCTTCATTCCAACGGTAATTTCCATAGTAATCTCCTCCATTTTTCTTTCAATATATCCCATAGACGTAAATAAGTCAAGAAAGGGATTGCAATTTTGGCGATGGTGGTATATAATAAGTACAAATTTATCGAAAGAGAGGCTTTGTCATGAAGGTTTACGACAAAATCAATCTTACTATGCTCTGCGATTTCTATGAGCTGACCATGGCCCACGGTTATTTCGAGAAGGGCTATAAGGATCGCATTACCTATTTTGATTTGTTCTACCGCCGTTGCCCCGATGGCGGCGGCTTCGCCATTGCGGCGGGCCTGGAGCAGGTCATCGAGTATATCCAGGAGCTGCGTTTCGAGCCGGAGGATATTGAATATCTCCGGGGTCGGAAGCTGTTCAGTGAGGAATTTTTGGCCTATCTTGCGGATTTCAAGTTCACCGGCGATATCTGGGCCGTGCCGGAGGGCACTCCGGTGTTCCCCAAGGAGCCCATTATGACCATTCGGGCTCCTGCTATTCAGGCGCAGCTCATTGAGACGTTCCTGCTGCTGTCCGTCAACCACCAGAGTCTGATTGCCACCAAGGCCAACCGGGTGGTCCGGGCGGCCCAGGGGCGGACGGTGCTGGAGTTCGGCTCCCGCCGGGCTCAGGGTGCGGATGCTGCCATTCTGGGCGCCAGAGCGGCCTATATCGGCGGCTGCAACGGCACCGCCTGCACCATTTCCGACCAGCTCTTCGGGGTCTATGCCGGCGGCACCATGGCCCATGCCTGGGTCCAGATGTTCGATAGTGAGTATGAGGCCTTCAAGGCTTACTGCGAGATGTACCCCAACAATGCCACCTTGCTGGTGGATACCTACAATACTCTCAAATCCGGTGTGCCCAACGCCATTCGGGTGTTCAACGAAGTTCTGAAGCCCCGGGGCATTACCAAGTGCGGCATCCGGCTGGACTCCGGCGATATGGCCTACCTGAGCCAGAAGGCCCGGAAGATGCTGGACGATGCGGGCTGGACCGAGTGCCAGATCTCCGTTTCCAACTCTTTGGATGAGTACATCATCCAGGATCTGCTGCGGCAGGGGGCCAAGATCGATATGTTCGGCGTTGGCGAACGGCTGATTACGGCCAGAAGCGAGCCTGTCTTCGGTGGTGTGTATAAGCTGGTGGCTGTTGAGCATGAGGACGGCACCGTGGAGCCCAAAATCAAGATTTCCGAAAACGTGGGCAAGATCACCAACCCCCACTACAAGAAGCTCTACCGCTTCTATGGCAACGATACCGGCAAGGCTATCGCTGACTACCTCTGCGTTTACGACGAGACGGTGGACGACAGCAAGGATATGGAGATTTTCGACCCCGAAGCCACCTGGAAGACCAAAACCGTCTACAATTTCTCCGCCAGAGAGCTGCAGGTACCCATTTTCCTGAATGGCGAGCTGGTTTACCAGTGCCCCAGCCTCCAGGAGGTTCGCAAATATTGCCTGGAGCAGGTGGACAGCCTGTGGGACGAGGTGAAGCGCTTCGACAATCCCCATACCTACTATGTGGACCTTTCCCAGAAGCTGTGGGACATCAAGTACAGCCTGCTGAAGAAGAATAACCATGCGTAACGGAGCCGGAAATATTGCCCTGGGTGGCGTTCTGGCGGCGTTGGCGCTGGTGATTATGTGCCTGGGCACCATGATTCCCATTGCGACCTTTGTCTGCCCTATGCTTTGCGCTGTGCTGCTGATGGTGGTGCTGCGGCGGGCCGGGCGGCGGATTGCCTGGGCCTGGTACGGAGCGGTGGCGATTTTGTCACTGCTGCTGGCTCCTGATAAGGAGGCGGGTGCGGTGTTCGTGTTCTTTGGCTACTATCCCATCGTCAAGCCCTGGCTGGATAAGCGGAAGCTGTCCGTTCTTTGGAAGCTGGCGCTGTTTAATGTGTCGATTTTCGCCATGTACAGCCTGCTGATTTACTTGCTTGGGCTGGATCAGGTGGCATCGGATTTCAAGGAGCTTGGCACCCTTATGACGGTTATTACCCTGATTTTGGGGAATGTGACGCTGTTTATGCTGGATGTCCTTCTTGGCCGTGTCAGCGGACTGCTCCGCCGGAGAAAATGATGGAGAAAAGCTGGAAGCTTTATATGCTGCGCTGCGGAGACGGTAGTCTCTATACCGGCATCACCACCGATGTCCAGGCCCGGCTGGAAGTCCACCGCAGCGGCAAAGGGGCCAAGTATACCCGTGGCCGTGGCCCCCTGGAGCTGGTCTATTCCGAAGATTGCGGCACCCATTCCGATGCTCTGAAGCGGGAACTGGAGATCAAAGCCCTGACAAAAAAACAAAAAGAACGCCTATGCGGCGTATAAAAAATCCCTCCGATTTTTCGGAGGGATTTTTGATTACAGCGAAACCAAACCTGCATCCACCATTTTTTGAAGGCTCATCAGGATGCCCAGCTTGGCGTGGGCCCAGGTCAGGCCGCCCTGGAAATAGACGGCGTAGGGCTCCCGGATGGGGCCGTCGGCGGACAGCTCCATGGTGGAGCCCTGGACGAAAGCACCGGCGGCCATAATGACCTGGGAATCGTAGCCCGGCATATCACCGGGGATGGGGTCGGCATAAGAATCCACCGGAGCGGCGGCCTGGATGCCTTTGCAGAAGGCAATCATGGCCTTTTCGCTGCCCAGTTCCACCGCCTGGATGATATCATGGCGGCTTTCGGTGGCATTGGGGACGCACTTGTAGCCCAGAGGCTCATAAAGATTGGCGGCAAAAATCGCGCCCTTTTCGGCGCTGGCCACCACAGTGGGGGAGAGGAAGAAGCCCTGGTACAGGCTGGGCATCAGCCCCAGGTTGGCGCCGACTTCCTGGCCCAGACCGGGGGCGGAAAGCCGGTAAGCGCACCGGTCCACACATTTTTGGGTGCCTGCAATGTAGCCGCCAATGGGGGCAAGACCGCCGCCGGGATTCTTAATCAGGGAACCGACCACCATATCCGCGCCAACGTCGGAAGGTTCGATGGCCTCCACAAATTCACCGTAGCAGTTGTCCACCATGACCAGTACATCGGGCTTGATGCCCTTGCAGAATGCAATCAGCTCCCCGATTTGGCTTACGGAGAAGGTGGGCCGGGTGGCGTAGCCCTTGGAGCGCTGAATGGTGATGAGCTTGGTCCTTTCGTTGATTGCCTTGCAAATCCCCTCGTAGTCAAAGCTACCGTCGGGGAGTAAATCCACCTGGTTGTAGGTCACCCCATATTCCGCCAGAGAGCAGGGGCTGGGCCGGATGCCGATGACCTCCTGTAGCGTATCATAGGGCAGGCCCACAGGGGAGAGCAACTCGTCTCCGGGCAGCAGGTTGGCAGACAGGGCGATGGTCAGGGCGTGGGTGCCGCAGGTAATCTGGGGGCGGACCAGGGCGGCTTCGGTGTGGAATACATCGGCGTAGACCTTTTCCAGATTGTCCCGGCCCATGTCGTCATAGCCATAGCCGGTGGTGGCGGCAAAGCAGGCGGCGGACACCCGGTTTTTCTGCATGGCAGAAAGCACCTTGGCCTGATTGTATTCCGCTACCTTGTCGATGGCTGCGAACCGGTCGGCAATCCGGGCCAGGGTTTTTTCGCCATATTCATAAACGGCAGGGGAAATCCCCATAGTTTGATAAAGCTCCAGAAGCTGTTCCATAAAATTCGTCCTTTTCTATGCAAATTCCTACAAATTATATACAAAAGTAGAACCGGTGTCAAGAGTGGGATGGCGGGATAAATGATTGTTTAGCGTATCAGATTAGTATGTCATTGCGAGGCCCGAAGGGCCGTGGCAATCTCCCGGTATCATCTACGATAAGGAAAAAGTTCGATGAACGTACAATGTAGAATGGGATTATCCATAGATTTTGGTGCG